>SFJA01000005.1 GCA_004556005.1 Bacteroidales bacterium
ATAGCTTATGAAGTGCATTATTCTTGCCGCAGGGTATGCGACGCGTCTGTATCCGCTAACGGAGAATTTCCCGAAGCCTTTGCTCAAGGTTGGTGACAGGACGATTGTCGATCACCTCATCTCGGACGTGGCCCGTTCAGGAAAGATTGATGAATATGTGATAGTTACCAATCACAGGTTCGCCCCTCATTTCAGCTGGTGGGCGGACGGAGAGGCATCGGGTGTTGATTGCCCGGACGATTCCTGGCCGCGCAGGTGTTCGGACATTGCTTCTGAAAGGATTACTGTGCTTGACGACGGTACTTCCACCAATGACACCAGGCTTGGAGCCGTCAAGGATATACTTTTTGCAATAGACAAGCTTCACATAGATGATGAACTGCTTGTGCTGGCGGGGGATAACCTGCTGGACTTCAGCCTGTGCCGTTTCCTGGACTATGCACTTTCTTCCCAGACCTCCTGCATCATGAGGTATTACGAGGACAGTGTCGAAAGACTTAGGAAATGCGGAGTTATCGATATTGACAAGCACGACAGGGTAATTTCAATGGAGGAAAAACCTCAGGTTCCGAGGTCGAAGTGGTGTTGCCCTCCTTTCTATTACTACACCCGATCCGATGCCCGTCTTGTCAGACAGGGTCTGCTCAGCGGCTGTGGAAGTGATGCACCGGGCTCCTATGTGGCCTGGCTGTGTTTACAGGTCCCCGTTCACGCTATGCTGATGCCAGGACATCGCTATGATATAGGTAATCTGGAAAGTTACAAAAAAGTTTGCGACGAGTACCAAGGAATTGCCGAATAATTTATATATTTGCAGTATTGTATAGTCCAATGGGTAATGCTTGAAGAGCTCAGACAGAACATAAACGGGTTGATTGCCTTGTATGAGGCTGAGAAGCAGCGTGCTGACGGCCTCGAGTCCCGTCTTGAGCAATGCAAAACCCTTGTGGAAGATTACAAAACGCAGATTATTGAATTGAACGGTCAGATCGACAATCTGAAACTCACGATGGCATTTGGCGGAGGCGGTGACTCCAAGGTGTCAAGGGAGCGTATAGACAAGTTGGTCCGTGAGATAGACAAATGTATCAAGCTTCTTGAAAAGGAAGACTGACGCGATGGCCAGAAACATTAAGGTAAAGATAGCGGAAACCGAGTACAGCATACTCGCCGGCGACGATATGATGGAGCGCAATCTCCGTCTTGCTGCCGACGAGATCAATAATATGTTGTCCAAGTATGACTCGAGGTTTCCGGACAAGGGTCAGCTGGAAAAGCTGGCTTTCGTAGCCTTGAACCAGGCCGTGTCGCGTCTAAAGATGCAGGACAGGCTTGCCGCGGCATCCGAGGAGATCGGAGCGCTTACAGGCGAGACCTCGGCTTATCTTGATCGTGTAAAACAATAGCCGTCAGGCCCAGCTTCTGAAAACAACACGTTCTTCGGAACCGGGTCACTCGAATCGGGGATGACAAGCCCGCCAGACGGGAAGCCAGAACCGGGTCGGAGCCCAAATCTTATTACAGAGTTTTTCTGAACATCGGCTGACGGCTTTTTTTCTTTCAAGTATCTGCGTATGGTGTTGCAGATACTTTTTTTATTATATATGGAAATCTTATTTTATTGTTTGGCAGCCCTGGGCGGTGCAGGCATCGCTCTGGCTATTTACATAGCTGTCGTCCGCAGTATCGGCAGGAGTCAGGCCAGCGCAATTATTGCAAAGGCCGAAGCCGAGGCGGAAAGCATCAAACAGCAGAAAATCCTTCAGTCAAAGGAAAAATACCTGCAGCTCAAGAGTGAGTATGACCAGAAGGTTAACAAAAAGAACAATGAGCTCCGTGACCGTGAAAACGCTATCAAGAACCACGAGAACCAGCTCAACCAGCTTCAGGGCGAGCTTGGACGCAAGCAGCACGAGCTCGACTCCAAGACCGGCCAGGTTAATGCTCTCAAGTCCAAGCTGGACGCAAAGATGGAGGAGTACGATGCATTGAAGGAAAAAGTCAATTCCGAACTTGAAGCCATCGCTGGAATGACGGCAGAAGAAGCCAAGAAGAATCTTGTTGACAATCTCAAGGCTCAGGCAAGGACGGAGGCCCAGGCATACATCAACGACACTATGGATGAGGCTAGACTCAATGCTGCAAAGGAAGCGAAAAGGATAGTCATCACTACCATCCAGAGAACGGCAACTGAAACTGCAATAGAAAATGCAGTCACGACCTTTCCTATAGAAAATGACGAAGTCAAGGGTCGCATCATAGGCCGCGAGGGTCGTAACATCAGGGCTCTTGAAGCAGCTACCGGCGTGGAAATCGTTGTGGATGACACTCCCGATGCCATACTGCTGTCAGCATTCGACCCTGTAAGAAGGGAGGTTGCCCGTCTATCGCTGCACCAGCTTGTGATTGATGGCCGCATCCATCCTGCACGAATCGAGGAAGTTGTTGCCAAGGTCAGCCGTCAACTCGAAGATGAGATACTCGAGACAGGAAAGAGGACCTGCATAGACCTCGGGATTCACGGTCTTAACATAGAGCTTGTCAAGCTTATCGGCCGCATGAAGTATCGCAGCTCTTATGGACAGAATCTTCTCCAGCATTCGCGTGAAGTCGCAAATATCTGTGCGATAATGGCTTCTGAACTTGGTCTCAATCCAAATGCCGCCAAGAGGGCAGGACTTTTGCACGATATAGGAAAGGTCAGCGATGCTGATCCTGATCTTCCTCACGCACTTCTGGGTGCAAAGCTCGCAGAGCAGTACAAGGAGCGTCCGGAAATTGTAAATGCAATCGGTTCTCACCACGAGGAAATGGAAATGACAACTACTCTTTCTCCTCTCGTGCTTGTTGCCGATGCCATTTCAGGAGCGCGACCAGGTGCCCGCAGGGAAGTCATCGAAAGTTATATCAAGAGACTTCGCGGAATGGAAGACCTTGCCGCTTCATACCCTGGAGTAACCAAGTCTTATGCAATTCAGGCAGGTCGTGAACTCCGTGTGATTGTCGGAGCTGAGGAGGTCAGCGATGATCAGGCTGCACGTCTGAGCACCGAAATCGCCCAGCGCATCCAGGATGAAATGACCTATCCGGGTCAGGTCAAGATAACTGTAATCCGCGAAACCCGCAGCGTGGCAATTGCCAAGTAACGGGTCCGCGGACTCATAATGATGCGGTTTCTATAAACCGTCTGTTGCGGAGATGAACTATCAGACGTTCATCTCCGCTATCATTTCAGTAAAGAGCGTGCTCATCTTTTTGGAGGCAAGACCGGCCTGTTCAACTACATCCTGTCCGTCATTTAGCACCTTGGCAACTGTCTCCGTGTTGCAGATATTGGTGACAACCGACATTCCGAATACCTTCACTCCCATATGCCTTGCTACTATGACTTCCGGGATGGTTGACATTCCAAGGAGGTCGGCGCCTATCGTACGGTAAAACCTGACTTCGGCCGGGGTCTCGTAGGTAGGACCCGTGCTGCCGAAATATACTCCGGATTGCAGCGTGATTCCCATCCGGCCGGCTATCTTGAATGCAAGCTCTTGCAGTTCAGGATCATAAGCGCAGGTCATATCAGGGAATCTAGGCCCGAGTTCTTCGATGTTGGGACCAATGAGCGGGTTAGGGAACATACTGATGTGGTCCTTGATTATCACCAGGTCTCCGACCTTGAACGCCGGATTGGCGGCGCCTGCGGCGTTTGATACGAAGAGGTACTTTATGCCCAGCATCTTCATAACCCTTATGCTGAGCGTAAGGGTATCGCGGTCATATCCTTCGTAATAGTGGAACCTTCCCTGCATTGCAAGTACGTCCTTGCCTCCGAGTTTTCCGAAAATGTAGTTTCCTTTGTGCCCTATCGCGGTTGAAACCGGGAATCCTGGAATCTCCCTGTACGGGATGACGGTCGGCTCCTCGATGAGTTCGGCAATTTCGCCGAGCCCGCTTCCGAGAACGATGCCGACAAGCGGCCTGCGCTCTCCAAGTCTGGCTGCAACATAATCGGCAGCCTTGCTTATCCTTTCGAGTCTTTCGTCCATAACTATGTGGTTGTTAAATGTTTATTTTGCAAAGCACCTTGCGTGCCTGTTCGTAAATCTCTTTTTCTCCTTTAATTTCCCTGTGTCTCATCACGAACTGACCGTTGCAAATCACAGAGTCGATGCAATCGGAATGTGCGGAATAGACCAGGTTTGCCTCAAACGGGGCGGGGGAGAGGAAGAACGGATTGTTTGCCGTTTCGATAATCAGTATGTCGGCAAGCGCTCCGGGCTTGATCTCGCCGGTGTTGATTTTCAATGCTTTGGCCCCATTTACCGTTGACAGACGCAGAAGCTCGTCCAGTGGCATTGCGGAAGGGTCGTCTCTCCACGCTTTCTGGAAGAGAGCGCTGGTCTTCATCGTCTCAAGCATATCCAGGTTGTTGGAAGAAGCGCATCCGTCCGTTCCCAGACAAACGTTCACACCGGCATCCCTGAGTTCGTTGTAGAGAAAGCGGTAGCCCGATGCGAGCTTGGTGTTGGAGTTTATGTTGTGGACACAGTGGACACCCCTGCGGGCGAGCAGTCCAATATCTTCAGGTGTAAGCCAAAGTGTGTGGGCAGCAATGAGATGCGGCCCAAGAACGCCGAGAGACTCAAGGTACTGGACCGGTGTAAGACCTCCGTGCTCCCGCTTGCAGTCCTCCACCTCCTTGCGGGTTTCGCTGAGGTGGATGTGCAGGTTGAATCCTTTTTCAATAGCGAGGTTATTGATCCACCTGATCATATCCTCGCTTACGGAATAGATGGCATGGAAGGCGAGCTGGTAAATGCTTCCGTCCTTCCATTTGCCTGCGTGCTCCTCGCACATCCTCAGGCACTGCTCCTTTTCCCTTTCCGCTTCGGCTGGGTCGTTCTTGTCCATTACCTCGTAGCCTGTCGCGATGCGCAGACCCATCTCCTCTGCGGCCTTGTGAGCTGCAGGGAAGAACCAGTAGTGGTCGTTGAAAGTGGTGGTGCCGGTTCGTATCATTTCTATGCAGGCGACCTTGGTTGCCCAATAGACATAGTCGTAGTCAAGATTTTCCTCGGCCTTCCATATATGGCTGATCCATTCGGGGAAAAGCATATCCTCACCGATGCCGCGCATCAGCGTCATTGCAGCGTGGGTATGCATATTGATGAATCCCGGTCTTGCTACCTTGCCGCTGCAGTCCATTATTTCGACATCACCCGCGAGTTCCCATCCGGCCACCGAGCCGGCATCTTCAATCCTGCTTATGATTCCGTGCTCGATGAGTATGTCGCATTCCCTGCAGTCGAGACTTATGTTCCTGAGTACAATGGCTCCCATCAGAATCGCTCAGATTCGTCACCCTGCAGCTCGGTTTCCTGCTCGCGGACCGGAATCTCCCCGCCGAAGCAGTTTACCCTGATGTAATCGATTATTTCAGCAAGACCCTCGCTGAACTTCTCAAAATCCTCCTTGTACAGGAAAATCTTGTGCTTGTCATAGCTGAAACTGCCGTCAGGATTGTTCCTTCTTTTGCTTTCCGTAATGGTCAGGTAGTAGTCGGAGTTGCCCCTGGTGGACTTTACATCAAAGAAATATGTGCGCTTGCCGGCTCGTACCGGCTTGGAATAAACATCATCAGATGTACGGTCCTGATAACCCACTGAATCAAAATCCTCTTTGTACATAATGTATAACTTTAGTCTTACAATATGCAAAAATAGAATTTTTATTCGGATAGATTGCGTATATTTGTACAAATTTATTGAAAGTATGCTAAACAGACGAATTCTCCGTGTCAAGGCCTTTAAGGCGCTATATGCGTATGCGGAAAATCCCGGAATGTCTCTCGCGGACACGGAAGCGTATCTGTGTGCTTCCTGCGAGGCTACCCGAGAATTGTATCTATTCCTTCTGTCCTCTATCGTGCCCCTTACCGGTGAAGCTGAGCAGCGCATAAGGGCGGCTCAGGAAAAGTTTAACCCGACTGAAGAGGAGAGGAACCCGAATCTCAAGTTTGTAAACAACTCCCTTACCAAATATTTTGCACAAGATCCCGATTTTGTCAAGATCATTGGCAAAAAGAAGTATGCCTGGGACCAGTACGACGTGTTTCTGTACAATCTCTACGAAACCGTTTCCTCAAGTCCATATTTCAGGAAATATATGGAGTCCGGGGAGTCTTCGCTCAAGGAAGATGCGGCCCTGTGGGTAAAGATTTTCGAGAATTGTTACGAAGACAACAATGACCTCGCCGCCATCCTCGAAGACCTGAGCATGTTCTGGAGCGACGACCTTGGCTATGCGCTGCTCTGCTGCGTCCGCACTTTGCAGGAAATTGGAAACGGAGGCCAGTGGAAACTCCCGCCTCTTTATCAGAGTGAAATGCCCGGCAGCGGAAAGCCCGAAAGCGACAAGGCATTCGTCACCAACCTTCTCCGCAAGGCATACGCAAGGTTCTCCGAGTATATGCAGATGATAGACGAGCGCACTCCGAAGTGGGACCTTGACCGCATCTGCGTCACTGACCTGTGTCTGATTGCCTGCGGACTTGCCGAGTCCGAAGCCTTCCCAGAGGTCTCCCCGCGCATCATCATCAATGAATACGTGGAAATATCCAAGTATTACAGCACGCCTGTGAGCCGTCAGTTCGTGAACGGCCTCCTTGACAGAATAATCAACAAAAAAGACTGATAATTATGATTTTATTTACTATGCTTCAGGCCGCGGCTCCCGCACAGCAGGGAGGCAGCCAGCTCAGTTTCTGGATTATGATAATCCTCGTTTTCGCCGTTATGTGGTTCTTTATGATCCGCCCGCAGCGCAAACAGCAGAAGGAAATCGAGAAATTCCGCAATGAACTCAAAAAAGGCGACAAGGTCGTAACTGCCGGAGGTATATACGGTACCATACTCGAGGTACAGGAACGCACCGTTCTCCTCAAGGTTGACAAGGATGTCAAGCTCCGTGTTGACAAGACTTCCCTGCTCAAGGATTACTCCGAGGCTGCTGCAGCTGCCGCAACCGACAGCAGGGGCTCATCAAAGAACGAGAGCAAGGAAGCCAAAGTTGAAACCATAGAGGCTCCCGCCGAGAAGACCGACAAGGAGTAACAGCTTCCTTGGCACTGCAAAGTGAAAAACGTTGCACTGGCAAAACTTCTGCTCTGCTTCCTGATATCGGCAAGCATTTGGCTGGTACGGAATCTGACTCTGGATTATCCTGAGACCGAGACCGTACCTGTGCTTGTGCATAGCCATATAGAAGGCAGGTCGGAATATGCCTCCTCCGAGGTGGCTGTGACTGCCCGTTGCAACACTTCGGGATTTACGCACATAGGGCTCTCGATGCGCCGCCGTGCCGTAAAGCTGGATGTCGATCCGTCAGACTTTGAAAAGGCGGAAGGAGATGCCTATGTGATTCCGAGTTCAAGACTCTACAAATATGCATCCAGGATATTCGGCGAGTCGGTAAGCATAGAATCCTTTGCTTCAGAAGGAGTTACAGTCCGTTTTGACGCCGTGGACTACCGCAAGGTGCCTGTTGTGGCGCTCTCTTCCATCACTTGCAGGCCTCAGTATATGGCGGTTGACAGAATCAAATTGTCTCCGGACTCTGTGGTCATTTATGCGGACCCATCGCGCCTTGCCAGCATTGATGCTGTCTTTACCAGGCAGCTCACACTTCACGACCTGGGGCAGAACGGAGCGCACGGCAAGGTCCGGCTCGACATCCCGTCGGGCGTAGGCATTTCCACAAAGGAAGTCTCCTATGACCTTGATGTCAAGCGCTTTGTCGAGATTCCGGGCAATATGCTCGTCTCCGTCCGCAATGCTCCCTCCGATGCCGGGCTCACCGTCCTGCCGCCTTCGCTAGACGTCCGTTTCTATTGCGAATTCCCCGTTCCGGTCAATCCGCTCGACCAGGTCGAGCTGTTTATCGACTATGACGAATTTCTCGAATCCGATTCGGGCCACTGCATAGTCCGACACAGCGCTCTGCCGGCAGGCGTGATCGAGATGAAACTCGAACCTCAGGTTTGCGAATGCTTTACGACAAGATGAGAAGGCAGAGGGTAACACTGGTCACTGGAGCAATTGCGAGCGGGAAGAGCGAGGTTTGCAGATACCTCGCTTCTCTCGGCTATCCTGTGTATGATTCCGATTCCAGAGCGAAGGCTCTGTATGATACGGTTCCTGGGCTCAAGTCATTGATAGAAAGTGAATTGGGTATCCCGTTCAATGAACTTTCCCTGATATTCAGAGACGAAAGTCTCAGGCTCAGGCTGGAGTCCATAGTATATCCTCTCCTTCATAAGGACTTTGAATCCTGGTGCGACAGCTGCGCGGAAACCGATGCTTCAAAGCGTCTTTTCTTCGAATCGGCAATTGCCTTGGACAAATTCCAGTTTGATGATTGTTACGATGACGTGCTTCTGGTCCGTGCCGACGCAGGGCTGCGTCTTGGACGCAATCCAAAGGTAGCCCAGCGAGACAGTCTGCAGAGTTTTGACCTGTCCAAGGTCAATTATATAATAGAAAACAACACAACAATTACCAATCTCCACGCTCTCGTGGACAAATATTTAAGAGAAACGAAATGAAAACAGATCTTGCAAAAATCCTTTCAGTGTCCGGTTCACGCGGACTTTACAGATATCTTGCACAGGCACGCAACGGTGTCATTGCCGAGGCTCTGTCAGACGGCAAGCGCACCGTATTTGGCGGTTCTTCCCGCATTTCCACGCTTGCTGACATAGCCATTTACACTTCAGAGGGTGAACTCAAGCTCTCAGAGGTATTTCTTGCCCTGAAGTCAGTTCTCGGTGACAGCGATGCCCCAAGCTCAAAATCACCTTCTTCTGAACTTGAGGCGCTTTTCGCAAAGGCTATTCCGAACTACGATTCTGACCGCTTCTATGTGTCTCATATGAAGAAGGTTGTGGATTGGTACAACGAACTTGTCCACTACGCTAGTCTCGACTTTGTAACTGACGAGGAGCGTGAAGCCGAGCTCAATGCAGCAGCTGAAGAAGAGGCTTAAGCGATGACTAGCATCAGGGTCATTACACTCGGTTGTTCCAAGAATACGGTTGACACCGAGCACCTTCTCGGGATGTTGCCGCAGGATCGCTTCGAGATAGTGAACGACGGTCCGTCCGACATATTGCTGCTCAACACCTGCGGATTTATTGGAGATGCAAAGGAAGAGTCTATTAATGCAATACTCCAAGCAGTTGCTGCCAAGGCGGACGGACAATTCGGAAAGGTAGCTGTCTTTGGCTGCCTCAGTCAGCGCTATGCAGGCGAGCTTCCGACAGAAATCCCTGAAGTGGATGCCTGGTTCGGAGCAAGGGATCTGGATCCTCTTGTCCGTTGGCTGGGTGTGGAACCAGTCCATTCCCACGAGCGATTCGTAAGCACTCCCGGCAAGCCATACGCTTATCTCAAGATTTCGGAAGGATGCGACCGAAGCTGCTCTTATTGCGCCATTCCGGCCATCAGGGGCGCTCACAGGAGTGTCAGCATTGAGGACCTTGTCAGGGAAGCGCGTTTTCTTGCAGAATCCGGAGTCAAGGAACTCATACTTATTGCTCAGGATACAACCTATTATGGCATAGACCTTTACCGTCGCCGTGCCCTTGGTGAACTGCTCTCGGCACTGTCAAGAATCGAAGGAATCGAGTGGATTCGCATACATTATTCCTATCCTGATTCCTTCCCTGAAGACGTGCTTGACGCTATGGCGACAAATCCGAAGATCTGTCCTTACCTTGACATACCGCTTCAGCATATCTCAGACCGCGTGCTCTCGATGATGCATAGGCATACTACCGGTGACAACGTGCGCTCTCTGATAAGAAGATTCCGTGAAAAGGTACCTGACATAGTACTCAGGACCACACTTATTGTCGGCCATCCGGGAGAGGACGAAGAGCAGTTTGACGAACTGCTGGATTTTGTCCGCCAATCCCGTTTCGAAAGGCTGGGCGCTTTTGAGTATTCTGAGGAAGAAGGAACCTATGCAGCCCTCAATTACGAAGATTCCGTTCCGCCAGAAGTCAAGCAGCGCAGATATGACGCGCTTATGAGCCTGCAGAGCGATATCTCCCGCTCATTCAACGAGTCACGGGTAGGAAGGACCGAAAGGGTGTTGGTGGATGATTGCGTCGATGGAATGCTCGTATGCCGCAGCCGTTACGAGAGTCCTGACGTTGACGGCGAGATACTCGTAAAGGCCCCTGAAAACGCTGCGGGACTGATTTCGCAGTTTGTCGATGTCCGGATTGTTGCCGCCGGCGAATACGATCTCGTGGCAGAATTGCTCTAGCCAATTCAAATTATTGCTATATTTGTTCCCGAAAGGCGGAACGTTCTGTCGCGGCGCTTGGCGCTGAGGAAAGTCCGGACAGGAAAGGGCATCTCGCTGTGGAAAGCACAGGCGGGGGTAACCTCGGGCGGGGCGTAACAGAAAATAACCGCCGGCATTGCCGGCAAGGGTGAAAACGCGAGGCAAGAGCTCACGACGTCTGTCAGCGATGGCAGGCGGGTACGCTGCCGAGACCTGCAAGATCAAGTATACTGGCAAATGAGGGCTGCCCGCCCGATGCCAGGGGGTAGATTGCGCAGATAAATGACAGAATAGGGAATCTCATTCCTGAAACAGAAACCGGCTTACGGTTCCGCCTTTTTTATTTATTATGATGCTTATGAAACGGGTATTTGTATTGTTTCTTGCGCTTGCGGCATTCTTCAGCAGTTGCTCGGGCGCTACAATCAAGGACTACAGCATAAAGCTTGTGGCCCAGTATCCTCACGATGACAAGGCCTATACGCAGGGCCTGTTCTTTTATGACGGATGCCTGTACGAGAGCACGGGACAGTATGCCCACTCGACTCTCAGACGCGTTGACCTGGAAAGCGGAAAGGTCGAAAAAAAGGTAAATTTTGCAAGAAAATATTTCGGAGAGGGGAGCGTTGCCCTTAACGGCAATATATATGTCCTGACCTGGACCAATAAAATGCTCTTTGTGTACGATGCTGACTCCCTTTCCTTTGTAAAGGGCTATTCATATCCGCGCGAGGGCTGGGGCCTTACGACAGACGGCAAACAGCTCATTGCCTCAGACGGAACTTCTACTCTTTATTTCTTTGACGAGAATATCAGTCTCCAAAAGACCCTCAAGGTTACCGCAGACGGACGTCCAGTGCACTATCTCAATGAACTTGAGTACATTGATGGCAAAATCTGGGCAAATGTCTATATGACGGATATGATAGTAATTATCGATCCGGCAGACGGAAAGGTAGTCGGACGCATTGATTGCAGGGGCCTGCTGCCAGCCAGCCTCCGTACTGATGAGACCGATGTCCTGAACGGCATAGCCTATGAACCGGAAAGCGGCCGCATCTTCCTTACCGGAAAGAATTGGCCGCGTCTCTATGAGGTCGAGATTATAAAATCTTCTAAATAGCTCCTATCCGAGAGGAGAAACCTTGGACATATTGTCCAGCAGGTCTTGATTGGTCTTGTATTCGTCCATCAGCCTCTGCATAAAGGTCATAGCCTCGATAGGGTTCATATCGGCAAGAAGCTTTCGGAGTATCCATATCCTCTGACCCTGTCCCTTAGGATAGAGAAGGTCATCTCGTCTCGTGCCCGAGAGTACGATGTTGACGGCAGGGAAAATCCTTCGGTTCGATAGCGAACGGTCAAGCTGGAGTTCCATATTGCCGGTACCCTTAAATTCCTCGAAGATGACGTCATCCATCTTGGAGCCCGTTTCAGTAAGTGCCGTTGCAAGTATGGTCAGCGAACCTCCGCCCTCAATGTTTCGTGCGGCACCGAAAAAGCGCTTCGGTTTCTGGAGTGCGTTTGCATCCACACCGCCGGTAAGTACCTTGCCTGAAGCCGGCTGAACGGTATTGTAAGCGCGTGCAAGTCTGGTAATGGAGTCAAGAAGTATGACAACGTCGTGACCGCATTCCACAAGTCTGCGGGCCTTGTCCAGCACCATATTGGCCACCTTTACGTGATGCTCCGCCGGTTCGTCGAAGGTCGAAGCTACAACCTCTGCCTTAACGCTCCTCTCCATATCGGTTACTTCCTCAGGACGCTCGTCAATAAGAAGCACAATTTCGTAAACTTCCGGGTGATTGTCTGCGATGGCATTGGCTATGCTCTTGAGCAGCATTGTCTTACCTGTCTTTGGCTGGGCGACGATAAGACCTCTCTGACCCTTGCCTATCGGCGCAAACAAGTCAACGATACGGCAACTAAGGTCATTTTCATGGCCGTGTCCGAGCAGTTGGAACTTCTCGTCCGGGAAAAGAGGTGTAAGGAAGTCGAAAGGAATCCTGTCCCTAATATATTCCGGAGTCCTTCCGTTGACATATTTGATCTTGACGAGAGGGAAATACTTGTCACCTTCCCTCGGAGGCCTGATTTCGCCTGTAACTGTATCACCGCTTTTCAGAGCGTTGCTCTTAATCTGCTGAGCGGAAACGTAGATGTCATCAGGACTGTTGAGATAGTTGTAATCTGAACTGCGCAGGAATCCGTATCCGTCAGGCATAACTTCAAGCACGCCTGTGGCTTCCACGGTTCCTTCATAAATAGGAGCTTTCTGCTTGAACTGCTGCTTTCCCTGATTCTGCTGGCGTCCGTTCTGCTGATGATTCTGTCCTGCATCCGCCTGCGTTGCATTATCAGCCTTTCTGGTATCTTCCTCGGAACCCGTCTGGACATCCTGCTGGGCATTGCCCTGCCCCTGCTGTCCGTTGCCCTGAGCATTGCCCTGCATCTGCTGTCCCTGCGCCGGCTGCGCATTGTTCTGAGCTGCCGCCTTTGCCTGCTGCTTGTTAATTGCTGCAGCCAGAATCGCAGCAGCCTTTTCACTCATCTCGGGCTTTATTGCCGGCCTGCCCTCGGCATCTGTCACCACAACAGGCTGAGCCGCAGCCTTTACGCGTGTCCTCTTGCCCTTGGCGGTATTTTTCTCTCGATCCTTGTCGACAGAAGCGGCATCAGCGCCCGCAGCCGACTTTTCGGACTTCTGCTTCTTCGGTGTTCCAGCAGGCTTTCCTGTCCCTGAAACTTTGGCGCCCTGCGTTGCAACTGGAGCATCAGAAACATTGCCGTCCGCTGCCACCGCGGCGTCAGAAGGCGTTTCCGCCGATTTTGCCGTCCGCTTTGCCCGTTCAGTCTTGCCCTTCCGAGTCGGATTCTTCTTTTCTCCTCCTGCGTCCCGGCTTTCGGCTGTGTCCTCGGAACTTGCTGCTGTCGAACTGCTTGCCTCTGCAGCAGCAGAATCCGGAGCCGCAGTCGGCTGGATTGCAGTTTCAGGGTCTGCCTTGCGTGGCCGACCACGTTTTTTCTTCTCGGTATTTGGTTTGAGAGACTCTTCTTTTGCCTGAGCATCCAGGATTTCGTAAACGAGTTGCTCGTCTTCGACTTTCTTGGCTTTGATCTGGAGATCTGTTGCAATGGACTCAAGCTGTTCACGGCTCATTGCAGACAGTTCCTCGTACTTGTATGACATAGATAAACTGTGTATGTGTTAGTAATGTTTCGTCGGATCCTGACGAACAGGGTGAAACCCTTGTCTGTAGAAAACTATGCAAATATAGGAAAATATTTTAATTATCCCAATAGCTGCTGCTCTTCTTGAACCTGAGTATGTCTGCGAGGGCCGCCGCATTTGCGGCAATGCGGAAACTGTATGACTTCCAGGTGCCGACAGGGATCCATGAAACCGCCATATTGAAGCAGTGGAGGTCGTATGTCACGCTCAGTTCCGTTGAAGTTATCTTCTTGGCCACAAAATCGTAACCCGAACGCATCGTGACGTTCATCTTCGGGGTGAGCTTGATGTTGCCGTTGGCCGAAACAGTCGCAGTCGGATTCATCTTGTGGTCAAGCTTGTTCGTTTCGGTGTTGTACTTGTAGGAGATGCTGCTGCTGTACTGCGCGCTCAAGCTGATTGACCAAGGGACATTAGGATTGGTATAATAAACCCAGCCCCCGGGGATGAATTCTCCCGTAACGGGGTGATAGAAAATGCGTTGGTAGTAGTCTGCCGCTCCCTCGGTGCGCCCGTCGTTGCCGTCGATCGTGCCCTTGCCGGAGATGGAGTAGGACGCGGAAACGGAAAAGTTGGTTATTCGGACGAGTCCCTGGTGGCGCAGGAGTGCCATTGCTCTGATGCGATTGTTGTTGGGACCTATGGCATACGGGTCCATCGACATACTTCCGCTGATGTTGATTTTGTTAAAGAGGTTGGTGCTTATCGATGCGCTTATCGGCCTCAGCTTGAGCGAGTCAGCCAGCATGTCGAGGCTGGAGCTGAAGTTCAGCTGGTCAATGAGCTTGACCTTTTTTGTTCCCTTTCCCGTGGTGTCGGCATAGTCTTTTACCTTGGCTTCAAGATTGTTGCCTATGCTGAAAGAAGCGGTAGCTGACTGTCCCTTGCCGGGAGGGGAATACAGCTGGTTGCTGTAGATGTTGTAATCGTATGTCTGGACTGTTCCGTTCTTGTCCGTGTAAGTAAGTGTGCGATAACCGTTTGCGTAAGTACCCTTGTCTGGGCTGAGGCTGATTGACACAGATGGCGAAATTACGTGTCGTATTGCCTGCAGCTTGCTGGTCGGGTTAAAATTGAAGGTTCCGTATATGCGCGTGCTTGCCGACACGGAAGCCGAGTAGTTCTGTGTGATTCCGAAGTGGTTGAACATCGCCCCTTTCCTTGCTTCAACCTTGTCGGTTTCCGGGTTGTATTCGTAATCCGTCGATCGGAAGAACCAGTTTTGCGAATAGCTGACGCTCGGGTTGACGCTTATATACTTCATCAGCTGGAAGTTAGGCAGGCCTATGCTGAAGTTGTGGGCCATACCGTTCGTGAACTTGTCAAAGAAACTCGGGTCCTTGAGGTTGAACTCACTTGCCTTGAAGTTGATCTTGTTCTGGAGCGTGGTGTTGTAACCGAACGAAATCTTTTCGTAGAATCTCTCCTTTCCTACCCTGTTCTTGCGTTTGAACGGGTACAGGGTGCTGACGGAGAAAGTTACGTTAGGAAGCTGGAAGGTATATGAAGAGTCTCTGGAGTTCTGGCTGTGGAGTATGCTCAGATTGAGGTTCATCTTGCCGTTCCAGTTGCGTCCGTATGATATTGAAGAACTTACCTGACTCTGTATGGCTTCGTTGATGGAGTGTGAGTTGTACTTGGAGTTGGAAGGGCTGGAAAAGTTTACTGATGCGCTGAAACTGGTTCCAGGCCTGGCTTTGGAGTCCTGGCTGTGGCTCCACTTGACACCGAAGTTGGAAGAAGTGAAAAATTCGGGCGTGCCCTTTTCGCCAGTCTGATCGTGCGAGTAGTTGATGGAGAAGTTTCCGCTCGCCTTGTAATTGATTTTGTATCTGGAGTTTACATCGACGCTCCAGGAACCGAGCGAGTAAACGTCTCCGGTTACGGAAAGGTCGAGATAGTCGCCGAATACGAAATACATACCGGCGTCCCTGAGGTAGAATCCGCGCGACTGCTCTTCTCCGAACGTTGGCATCAGCAGACCGGTGGCCCTTTCCGGACGTTTAGGAATAAAACCGAAAGGAAGTCCGACAAAAGGCAGGTGCACGTCTTCCAATACGAGGTGCGCAGGGCCGAATACGGTCTTTTGGGATGGCTTGGTCATTACCTTTGCAAGCTCGAGTTCAAGCCAGTAGTGAGGATGCTCCGCATCGCAGACCGTGTACCTTCCCTTGGTCATGCTGATCGAGTTGTCCGGCATCATCTTCACGTTCTTTCCGTGGAGCAGACCGTCATCCTGCTGGGTGTCGAGATTGGTAATGAAGGACTTGCGCGTATTGAAATTGTACTTGACTTCGTGCATCTTGTAGCTCTTGCCACCCTGTTCCATCACGGGTTCGCCGTTCCAAGTGCCTGACAGTGTGTCATATACGCCTCTTGCATAGACTATGGAACTGTTCATGTCATATTCCATATATTCTGCAGTCAGCTTCATGTTCTGATATGTGACGGTCACGTCGCCGTAATAGTATATGAGGCGGTGCCCGTTGCTGAATGCTTCGATTATGGAGTCCCTTGCATTGGAAAAAGCGGGTTGTTCAAGAGAACTCTTGCCAAGAAGCGCAATCGAATCCTGCCTGTGCAGAGAGTCGGCCACGTGCAGCGAATCTCTTCTTGCAAGTTCCAGAGAATCAGGAATATGGACCTTCTTTTCAGGCCTTGCTCCATACTGCTGCCCACCACGTCTCCTCTGTGCGGAAATATCCGTGCAAAGAAGCAGCGCGACAAGCATTGTAAAAGCAAATATGATGTTCCTGGTCTTCAATTCCCAACTTTTCATTATATTTGTAACCTGCAAAAGTACTACAAATAATTGAAACGCACAATCTGCATACTGATATCATTTGCAATCGGCATCTGTGCCGGACTTGCAAACTGCCGGGTTTCTGCTTCTGCCGCCGATGTCGGTCTCAGGACGGTAGTCATCGATGCAGGCCACGGCGGTAAGGATCCCGGGGCGGTCAGCCGCGACGGCAAAACCTACGAGAAGGACCTCACCCTGGACATTGCGCTCGAACTTGCCGAGGCCATCAGGAGCAGCTGTCCCGATGTCAAGGTGGTCCTTACCCGCAGCAAGGACGTCTTTGTCTCTCTCAACGACCGTGCCGTAGCCGCTAACCGCGCCGGCGCCGACCTTTTCATTTCCATTCATATCAATTCTGCCGAAAACCGCGCTGCAAACGGCTACAGCGTGCACCTGATGGGCCAGTCCTCCCGGAAGGACAAGGATCTGTACGAATACAACCTCAATGTCTGCAAACGCGAAAACTCGGTGATCAAGCTTGAGGACGACTATACCACCACTTATGAAGGATTTGACCCCGACAATCCCGAGTCCGTCATCTTCATGCAGCTGATGCAGAACGCCCATCTTGAGCAGAGTCTTGATTTTGCCGTCCTGGTCGAGGAAAAGATGCAGCACGGTCCTATAGCCGCAGACAGGGGAGTGTGGCAGAATCCTTTCTATGTACTTTGGAAAACAGCAATGCCTTCGGCTCTCGTTGAACTTGGATTCATATCCAACACTGCCGATCTCGCCGTGTTGCGGGACAAGGAAAAGCGTAAAACCATTGCAGGCTGCCTCTGTGATGCATTCATTATATACAAGCAGCATTACGACCGCACGCTCGGTGCAGGCTCCGACTCCGCATCTTCAGGCTCTTCCGATTCTTCAAACGGCTCATCCGAAACAGAGAAAGGTTCAACATCGTCTGCGAGCGAATCTTCTGGCTCATCTGCCTCTGCGGCCGTTGTACCAGGCCCTCTTTACGGAGTCCAGATTTTTGCGGGTGCCAACCTTATTCCCGAAGATTCACCTTTGTTCCTTGGCTATCCTGTCAGAATCATCAGGACCGGCAAGATATATAAATATGTCATTGCAGCCGGCACTGACAGAAAAAAGCTTGAGGAAGAATTTTCAAAAATAAAAATCAAATATCCTGATGCTTTCATTGTAAAGCTGGATAATTGACTTCTGACGGCATCTGGAAACGGATAAATCGGCTTTAAAGAAATTTGAATTATTCCAAATTAGCAATTGCCGACATATTAGGCACTTATACTCTTATGTCTCTCGTAATTGCTTGATAATCAATGTTTCTATTCTTGTTTCTGGACTTGTTCGAATGCCTTAATCTATCCTAAATTTTTAGAAAAACAATAGTTTATAAGTTTTTTTATCCAGTTTTTTTTCTCCAATTTTGCACTCGGTTTGAGGGAAGCGATTTCCTAACCGTTTAGCTTTGTTTATTTATGTTGGAAGTTGATAGACATATAGACGTTTGGACCAATTGTCTGCGCATCATCAGGAACATCCTTGATGAACAGCCTTTCAATACCTGGTTCGCTCCCATCAAGCCTGTCGCCTTCCAGGACAACACACTTACGGTAGAAGTTCCCTCACATTTTTTCAGAGAGTATCTCGAGTCCGCATACCTTGACGTCATCAAGATGACCCTCAAGCGTGTCATCGGTTCGGATGCGCGCCTGATCTATAACATCCGTCCGGTACAGTCGCAGCCTGTGATGAGCATTCCGGGCGAGCAGAGCGCCACTCCTACCAACAAGGAAATGTTGGTCGAGACCAACCCGGCTGGAAACTCAGTGAGTCCTTTCGTTTATCCCGGCCTTCACAGAATCAAGGTTGACCCGAGGCTCAATCCTGTCTATAATTTCACCAACCTTGTCGAAGGCGAGTGCAACAAGATGGGAATAACTGCCGGAAAGAACATATCACTGGCTCCTGGCAAAACCCCGTTCAACCCTCTCTTCGTATTTGGAGGTCCCGGTGTCGGAAAGACGCATCTCATTCAGGCCATAGGAATTGCGATAAAGGAGAAATTTCCTGACCTTCAGGTAATTTACATTACCGGCAACGAGTTCAAGACCCAGTTTATGGAGGCCGTGTGCGTGCGCAACAACCTTACCGATTTTCTTGCATTCTACAACAGAATGGACGTTCTGATTGTGGATGATATACAGGACCTTGTCGGACAGGGCACTCAAAATGCCTTTTTCAAAGTATTCAACTACTTGCATCAGAACGGCAAGCAGCTGATATTCACCTCGGACAGACCTGCGGTGGAACTGCAGAATTTTGAAGAAAGGCTGCTTTCACGCTTCAAGTGGGGTCTCTCGGTGCAGCTTTCTTATCCTGACTACCAGACCAGACTCAATATGCTCCGCAGCCGTGCAGCCAGAGAGGGCGTTAGTTTCGATGATGCATTTTACGAATTTCTTGCATCAAATATCAGGACCAACTTCAGGGAGCTTGAGGGCGTACTGATTTCGGTAATAGCCTATTCTACCGTCAACCCTGAGCGTGATCCTGTCAGCATCGCCTCCGAGCTGATTCAGAAGGTGGTTGGAGAAGAAAAGAAGGAGATAAGCATAGACAAGGTACAGAAGTCGGTTTGCGAGTATTTCAACATCACAAGGGATGACCTTCTTTCAAAGAGCCGCAAAAGACAGATAGTACAGGCCCGTCAGATTGCAATGTTCCTCAGCCGTCAGCTGGTCAGCAACTGTTCTCTGTCCACTATAGGAATGGAGATTGGCGGAAAGGACCACTCTACCGTTCTTCACGCCTGCAATACGGTTTCCGACCTGATGCTTACCGACAAGAGCTTCAAGAAATATGTCAAGGACATAGAACAGATGCTCGTATCTGCAAAAAGCTGAGTTCCTTTTGGACATTAGCCGATTTATTTCTATTTTAGTGCCGCTGGTTCAATCGGCGTCCGGCCCTTTTGCGTCATTTCTAACTGATGACTTATCTGCCGTTGCGTGATTGAACCGTCAAATAATTGACTAAAACTGATTTGAAATGGATTCTTCCGTTGTACTGAAAATTTTTGAACAGATAACCCGCATCCCGAGAGAATCCGGGCACGAAGATGGCATTCGCGCGTGGTTGACCGAGTGGGCGGAGTCGCATTCGCTTGAACACAGACAGGATGCTGCCGGCAACCTGCTCATAAGGCGTGAGGCCGCTCCGGGTAAGGAAAACGTACCTGTGCTCGTGCTGCAATCCCATCTTGATATGGTCTGTGAGAAAAATGCGGGTGTCGAGCACGATTTTGCGCGCGATCCCATACGCTACGAGATACGTGACGGATGGATGGTAGCTCCAGACACCACGCTTGGAGCCGATGATGGAATCGGAATTGCCGCAAGTCTCGCCCTGCTGGAAGACAATACACCTACAGGTGCCCTGGAATGCCTTTTTACCGCAAGTGAAGAGACCGGTATGGATGGTGCAATGGGACTGGAACCCGGCTTTTTCGAGGGCAAGACTCTTGTGAATCTTGACTCTGAGGACGAAGGTCAGCTTTTCGTCGGCTGTGCGGGAGGACTCAACACCAACATACGGTTCAGAGTTTTCCGTAGCGCATTGAAATGCGGATACGAGCCTGTCGGACTGATGGTCGGCGGCGGACAGGGAGGCCACAGCGGGGACGACATCAACAAGGGCAGGGTAAATACCGTTCAGCAGATGGCACGTTTCCTGTATGCTCATCTTTCTGAATGTCAGGTACTTTCCATTACCGGAGGCGGAAAGCCCAATGCGATTGCGCGAGAGTGTTCCGCCATTGTGGCAGTTCCGGACATTAAGGCCTTTGCTTCGGAAGTGGAAAAATTCTCCGCAAGCCTGAAGGAACAGTTTCACAAAACGGACCCTGAAGTGTTCTGCCGCATCCTTGCTCGGGGAGAGTATGACGCTGCAGCCGCCATCTTGCCAAGGCCTGCTCTGAGCGACAGCTCTGCGCTTGCCGTGGTGCGCTCTCTTTATACCTGCCCTCACGGTATGCAGGCTATGAGTCAGGATATTGACGGCCTGGTACAAACTTCGACCAATCTGGCTTCAGTGCGGATGATAGGCAGGGGCGTCGTGGAAGTGGTGACAAGTCAGAGAAGTTCTTCTACTGCAGAGCGTCGTGACATTGCTGCCAGGGTTGCTGCCAACTTTGAGTCGGAAGGCGCCGTGACGGCAAAGAAATATGAGTATCCCGGCTGGAATCCAGACATGTCATCGCCTATACTTGCCAGAACCGTGGAAGCCTACAGGCGACTTTTCTCCCAGGAACCGGAGGTCAAGGCCATTCACGCCGGTCTGGAGTGCGGTCTGTTTGCTGAAAAGATTGGCGGACTGGATATGATTTCCTTCGGACCGACCCTCAGGGGAGTGCACGCTCCGGGTGAAAGGCTGGAACTTGCATCGCTTGACAAGTTTGTGGCCCTCCTTTTTGATATAGTTGTAAATTTCAATTGATTATGCAGATAGCTCCATCTCTTCTCTCAGCTGACTTCCTTCATTTGGAAAAGGATCTAAGGATGTTGAACGAGTCCGCTGACATTTTGCATCTTGACGTTATGGACGGCACCCAGGTGCCCAATATTTCCTTCGGTTTTTCTGTCCTCGATCCATTGTCAAAGGTTGTGACCATCCCAATGGATGTCCACCTTATGGTCGTTGAGCCGCAGCGCTGGTTCAAGAAAGTTGCCGATGACGGTGCATCGATGTGCTCCTTCCATTATGAAGCTGCACTTTCCCACACTGCCGAGTATCTTTCTCAGATACGCAGTCTCGGTATGAAGGCAGGCGTAGCAATCAATCCGGATATACCTGTAGAAAGCCTGTTCGAGTTTGTCGATAAAGCAGACTTTATCTTGATTATGAGTGTGTTTGCCGGATTTGGAGGGCAGAAATTCATACCTGCTTCCATCGAGCGGGTCAAGGCGCTGAAAGAGCATATTCTCCGTTCATCCTCTAATACTCTTATCGAAATTGATGGAGGAGTGTCGCTTGACAATGCGGCGGTTCTGAGGGAAGCGGGCGTCGATATTGCCGTAGCCGGAAGCAGCGTTTTCAAGGCAGAGGATCCTGCAGCTATGATTGCTGCTCTCCGTCAAGCCTGAACATATATTTTCCAAATTCTTCTTGCAGAGCAGTTCTGCCGTCGGGCGACCCCAGCTGGTTGTATCGGCGGCGGATTGTTTTTGAGAGTATTTCGAGTTCCTTCCTGATATCGTATTGCTCTCCGGTCAATTCAGTAAGGCTTACCGGATTGGGAAGCTCTGCCGGCCAGCCGGTTTCATTGATGTTGAGACCTATACCTATGATGCTTTCCTTTATCCTGCTGCCTTCCAGCCGGTTCTCTATCAGCATCCCGCAGATTTTCCTGCCGTCCACCCATATGTCGTTCGGCCACTTGATGCCTGCCGAGATTCCCTTTTCCTCAAGATAGCTTCTGATCGAAAGTGATGCGACGCAGGTAAGGAGCAGGGCGTCTGATGCCTCCAGGTACATAGGACCGCTCTCCGGGAATCTGAGAAGCAGGGAAAAAGTAAGGTTCTTTCCCGGACTCGCATACCAGGTGTGTGAACCCTGTCCGCGGCCTGCCGTCTGTTCCACCGTGGCAATTACTGACAAATTGTCAAGCCTGTCCAACTGCCTTCTGAGCTCTGCATTTGTGGAATCTGTGCTTTCAAGCCATATTAGCTCTGTCTTTTTTTTAAATGGTGTCATTTTTGTTGTATATTTGTCCGCTAAATTAATACTTTTTAACCGTAATGGCTCAAAAACAGAATAAACGAAACAACAAGAATAAGACTCGTGTGGTCAAAATCAACTTTTCCTGGTTTTATATCCTGCTGATGCTCGGCATCGTAATGATGCTTTTCAGCTCAAGGGGAGTTCCTCCTGCAAAGATCGAATGGGCGGAGGTGAAGGAAATGATTCAGGCCGGTGATGTCAAGGAAGTGCATTTCATCAGGAACGACTATAAAGGCAATGTTTCGGTTCTTCCAGACAGGATGTCCAAATACGCCGACCGTTTCCAGGGTGGAAAGGTTCCTGCAAGTTCTCCTCAGTTCTTTTTCCTGACCAGTCCGGGTTTTGACCCCGAACAGGAATTCGCCCTGCTCAACGAAGGAAAACCGGCATCGGGGCAGGCTAAACTGGTTATCGAGAATGAAAGCCGCATTTGGGAAAACCTGCTCGAGTGGGGGCTTCCTTTCCTGCTGCTTATTCTGATGTGGGTGTGGATGTTCCGTGGAATGGCCCGCCAGAACGGCGGAGGCGCCGGCGGGATGAATCCTTTCAATGTGGGCAAGGCTACCGGCAAACTGACAGACAAGGACAAGGTCAACGTTACTTTCAAGGATGTTGCAGGTCTTTACGGAGCAAAGGAGGAGGTAATGGAAATCGTTGACTTCCTGCGCAATCCGAAGAAATACACTTCACTTGGCGGCAAGATTCCTAAGGGTGCGCTCCTGGTTGGCCCTCCGGGTACCGGAAAGACGCTTCTTGCCAAGGCGGTGGCTGGGGAGGCCAACGTGCCTTTCTTCAGCATCAGCGGATCCGATTTTGTTGAGATGTTTGTCGGTGTCGGTGCGGCAAGGGTCAGGGACCTCTTTACTCAGGCAAAGGAAAAAGCACCGTGCATCGTAT
The DNA here is from genome assembly GCA_004556005.1 of Bacteroidales bacterium. Classification (GTDB taxonomy): domain Bacteria; phylum Bacteroidota; class Bacteroidia; order Bacteroidales; family UBA932; genus Cryptobacteroides. The sequence goes on from SFJA01000005.1 coordinate 23,028, forward strand.
TTATAGACGAAATCGATGCGGTTGGACGCGCGAGGGGCAAGAACGTTGGCTTTTCAAGCAATGACGAAAGGGAAAACACCCTGAATCAGTTGCTTACTGAAATGGATGGCTTCGGTACCAACAGCGGTGTGATTGTTCTTGCCGCGACAAACCGTGCAGACATACTTGACAAGGCGCTTATGCGTGCAGGTCGTTTCGACAGGCAGATCAACGTCACTCTTCCTGACCTCAATGAACGCAAGGAGATATTCCAGGTGCATCTTGCCAAAATCAAGCTTGCAGACGGATTTGACCTCGATACTATAGCAAAACATACTCCGGGATTTTCCGGCGCCGACATAGCCAATGTCTGCAACGAGGCTGCACTTACTGCCGCACGTCACGACAAGCAGAGCGTTGACAATTCCGACTTTATGGAGGCGGTTGACAGGGTTGTCGGAGGCATCGAGCGCAAAAAGACAATAATGAGCCAGAAGGAGAAGATGCTTACTGCATACCACGAGGCGGGACACGCTGTAACAGGTTGGTTGCTTGAAGGTTGCGATCCTGTACTCAAGGTCAGCATCGTGCCTCGCGGTCAGGCCCTCGGTCTTACCTGGAGCCTTCCGGATGAAAAGGTAATGATGTCGCGCAGCGATATGATAGACAATATGTGCTGTCTGGTTGGCGGAAGGGTTGCTGAAGAAATAGTAAACAACGGTGTTCCTTGCACCGGAGCCCTGAACGATTTTGAGCGTATGACCAAAATGGCCTACTCTATGGTGGCCTATTACGGAATGAGCGACAAGGTAGGTAACGTTTCCTTCTACAACGCTGACAACGGTTATTCGTTCAGCAAGCCTTATAGCGAAAAGACAGCTGAACTTATTGACGATGAGGTGCGTAAACTTGTTGGCAAAGTGACGGACCGTACACGTAGCCTCTTGATGGAAAATTGGAGCGCTCTCGAGAAACTTGCTGAAACGCTTGTCGAGAAGGAAGTCATAACAGCCAGCGATATTGAAGCCGTTCTCGGTCCTAAGGCAGGTGAACACGGAGAAGACAGACTGAAATGAAAGAATTTGCACTTAGAACGTTGACGAGCGTCGTTTTTGTGGCGGTAATGGTTGCGGGGCTCCTCGTACCATACGCTGCCGGCGCTCTTTTCCTTGTAATTATGGCGCAGTCGATGAACGAGTTTTATCGTATGGCGCTTGGTGGCAGCTTCAGGTATGTGACCGGGCTTTCGATTCTTGCCTGTGGTACGGCATACATTGTTCTGTATGGCATTCGTGCGTTCGGATTGTCCGCATCCTGGTTTGCAGCGCCTGTGATTGTACTGTTGCTTATGCTTGCCGCCATTGTTCTCAGCTGTAAGGTCGAGGACGCTTCCCGGATTGCGTATGTTTTTGTCCCTCAAGTAATTATTGCTCTTCCGCTGATGTGTACACCGTACCTTCTATTTCCTCAGGGTCAGATGGACGGCACTCTTCTGCTTTCGGTTTTTATCGTCATCTGGCTTTCTGACGTCGGAGCATATCTTGTGGGAAGTACCCTTGGTCAGCGACCGGGTTCCAAGCGTCTCGCGCCTCATATTTCACCAAAAAAATCCTGGTGGGGATTCTTCGGGGGAGTAATCTGCGCAGTGTTGATTGCAGCAATCCTTCATTTTGCAGGAATATGCAAACTTGGAATATGGCATACACTTGCACTTGGCGCAGTCACAAGCATCGCGTCCGTGTTCGGTGATCTGCTCGAGTCGTTGTGGAAAAGACATTTCGGTGTCAAGGATTCAGGGAAGTGCATACCGGGACACGGCGGAATGTATGACCGTTTCGACAGTTCTTTCGCTGCCTTGCCGGCCGCATTTGCTTACCTTCTTATATTCGGATTGATATGACAATAGATAAAGATTCCTACGGCTCACTTGCCCTCGTTTATTCCCTGTCTGCGCTTGCGGTTGTTCTGCTCTTCGTTTTTGTCAGGATTCCCTGGCTGACCTGGCCTCTGACCGCATCCCTGCTCTGGTTCTGTATTTGGCAGACCCGCTTCTTTTCCGTTCCCGACCGCAAGTGCTCGGGTACGGACAATCTTGTGTCTTCTGTAGCTGACGGCAGGGTTGTAATCGCCGAAAAGGTGTTTGAGTCTGAAGTGCTTGGCAAAGAGGCTCTACAGGTAAGCGTCTATATGAATTTTTTTGATTTTCACGCGAACTTCTGGCCCGTCAACGGAGAAGTGACCGAGTGGAAGTATTGCCCGGGCAAGCATATGTTTGCTTACAAACCCAAGTCGAGTCTTGAGAATGAACATACCTGGGTAAAGCTCAGGACAGCTTCCGGAAAGGAAATCATGTTCAAACAGATTGCCGGCGGTTTTGCGCGCAGGATAGTCTGCCACGCCGATCCCGGGCTCAAGGTGCAGGCCGGCAAGCAGCTCGGAATCATCAAGTTCGGATCAAGAATCGACATACTTCTTCCCCTTGATGCAAAAGTCAAGGTGAAACCTGGAGACCTCGTAAGGGCTTGCGAGAGCGTAATAGCAGAACTCTGATTCTTGTTGCCCTATATCTTCTTGCTGTACGATCTTCTGCGCGTATAAGGCTTAGGCTTGTACACATCGAAGAGAGTCTGGACCTTGAGATTGGTTTCAAGTTGCGGATTCATTACCATCCTCTTGATTCCGTACTTGATTGCGTTTTCGTGCAAATACTTGAATATCAATGCGCTGGCTCCCATTCTTTGATACTCGGGAAGCACACCTATCATAAGGGCCTCAATAGTGTCGTTGCTATTCAGAGCCTTGAGAATTGGAATAAATCCGAACGGGAACAACCTTCCGCGGGCTTTCTTTATTGCTTTTGACAACGACGGAACACAAACTGCAAATCCCACCGCCTTGTCTTCCCTGTCAACGAGTATGCACACAAAATCCTTGTTGAGTATGCCCAGATAAGACTTGACATAGGCATCAATCTGTTTCTCGCTCAGCTTGGTAAACTGGTATAGCGGAGCAAAGGCTTCGTTGAGTGTGTGGAAAAGCGCTTTCCCGTACTTGTCCCCAAGTTCCTTCATAGACCGGGCCTGATAAACCCTCAACCCGAACCTCTTCTCAACAAGTTCAGCATATTTCAGAACTTCAGGCAGTTGCGGTGAGATCTCCACCCAGTCCTGGAGCCAGTCGGCATCCTTTTCCAGACCATACTCCTTGAGTCTTGTATCGTAGTACGGGTAGTTGTAAAGGCAGGTAAAGGAAGAAAGATTCTCGTATCCTTCAACCAGAGAGCCCTCCTTGTCCATATCAGTAAAACCCAAAGGCCCCTTCATCGTGTCGCAACCCCTTTCTGCTCCCCATTTCTCAACCTCGGAAAGCAGGGCCTTCAGCACATCTGCATCATCGACAAAATCAAGCCAGCCGAACCTGACCACCTTGCAGTCCCAGGTCCTGTTGGCATTGTGGTTTATTATTGCGGCAACCCTCCCGACAACGTTACCGTCCCTGTAGGCAAGAAAATAATCTGCATCGCAAAATTCAAAAGCAGGGTTTTTATCCTTTCTGAGCGTCTCGAACTCGTCTCCAATCAGAGCGGGTACCCAGTTGTCGCAATTCTTGTATAATCTCTCGGGATAGGTTATGAATGTGCGGAGCTGACACCGCGTAGAGACTTTCACTACAGTAATTTCCTGTTTCATCGGTTCAGATTTTGTAAAATTAAAAGCAAAATTAACATTTCTTTATATTTCTGCAAATCCTATCAGTCCCGTAATGCCTTTTTTTCCTATATTTGCAGACACACATATATATTTGAAAATATGACAACCAAAGGAAAAGTATTCGGAGGATTGAGCATAGTATTGGTCCTCGCTCTTGCAGCCTTTATCTACTTCAAGTTCTATTTCGTGTTCGGAGAAGGAGTAAAGGCCGGCGAACTCAACCAGATAGTTTACAAGGGTTGGGTATGGAAAACTTATGAAGGCAGACTCATCCAGACCGGTTTCAAGGGCGCAAAGGGCGGCGGTACGATACAGTCCAACGAGTTTAACTTTTCCGTTGTAAACAAGGATATCGCCGACTCCCTGATGCGTTGCAGCGGAAAGATGGTGGAACTTCACTATCGCGAATACAACGGAGCCCTTCCGTGGCGCGGAGTGCAGAGATACATCGTTGACCGCATCGTGTCTGTACGCGAAGAAAGCAATGTCGGAAACGAAGTTCCAATCATTGTGGGTGATGTCTAATCTTATGAGAACGATAAGTATTTTATTGATCGGGATGCTCTCAGGAGCCCCGATTTTTGCTCAGCAGCAGGTGCAGCAGCTGCGTCCTGGTCACGACGGCGAACGCATTGCTATCGATGACCTTGGATCAGGCCGCTACTATCCTTCGCTGCCATACTTCCATTTCGACCTCTCCGGCAGGCCTTGTCCCGGATACTCGGCTCCCGACAGACGCGAATGGCGGCTTCCCGTCAGCGACAATCCTGCAATCAGCTACGGCAAGGAAGTCTCCAGGAACGAATTCGGCTGTACCGAAGGCGTTTTTCCGTCTCCGGACAGCAGCCTCCTTGCAGTTTACCGCAAGGATGAGTCTTTTGTCTGCCGTTTTCCTATCCTGGACATACGCCCGCGTACCGCTACCGACGAGCTCATACCCTATCCGATGGCGGGCACGCCGTCGGAACGCCTGTCGCTGTGCATTTGCGACACCCTCGGCAACGTGATTGCGACCATAGTCCCGGACCAATTCTCTCCTGAACGTTACCTGACCGGCGTGAGCTGGACTGCGGACGGAAAGGCGGTGTTCGTTGGGGTGCTGGACAGGGAACAGCATAACCTGCATCTCAATCTGTATGACGCACGCAGCGGAGAACTGCGCAGGACGCTGCTTACGGAGAGTAACGATGCCTGGGTTGAGCCGCTGGACCCTGTAAGGGCGCTTGATTGCGGGCTTTTCATATACAGGACTGACAACAGAGACTCTTTTCGCAACCTTTATCTTTGTGATACCCTGGGCGGAATCGTCAACATTGCGCCTACGGCTGCGGACCTTGAGTATGTGGCGCATACGGAGGATGCTCGCGGAATCAGGATTTTTTACACCACGGCACAGTATTCTCCTGTGGAGAACCACCTTATGAGCGTGTACGTGCGCAAGGGAAGGAGTCTTTCGAAATGCAGGATTGCAAGCCCTTGCAGGCTGACTTCCGAACAGGGCTGGCACGACGTGATTATGTCGGATGATTGCAGCCGCTTCATCGACCGATGGTCGTCCGTTGACAATCCGGGCTGTGTGGCTCTCCGTTCTGCTGCCGACGGAAGTCTGCTCGAATCCCTTGCCCAAGCTCAGGATCCCCTTGCGGATGTCGCTATGCCTGAGCTTGAAATGGGTACAACGCTTGCTGCAGACGGGGTGACCCGGAATTGGTTCCGCTTCTGGAAACCTGTGGGATACAAGCCTGACGGGAAATATCCTCTCATAGTATATGTTTACGGAGGCCCTCATTCGCAACTGGTTCAGGACCGTTGGCTGGCCAATGTCCGTATGTGGGAACTCGCTATGGCACAGAGGGGTTACGCCGTGTATGTGCAGGACAACAGGGGCACTTCAAACAGAGGAGCCGAATTTGAAAAGGCAATCAACCGCTGTTGCGGGCAGGTGGAAATGGCAGACCAGATTGCCGGTCTTAATGCACTGCTGGAGCGTTGTCCTTGGATTGACAGGGACAGGATCGGTGTGCACGGATGGAGCTACGGCGGCTTTATGACCATAAGTCTCTGTACCTCATATCCTCAAATCTTCAAGGTGGCAGTCGCCGGAGGACCGGTCATCGACTGGAAGTGGTATGAGGTGATGTACGGAGAAAGGTATATGGACACTCCGCAGAGCAATCCTGAGGGATATGCCCTGACATCACTGCTTGACAAGGCAGACCGTCTCCAGGCAAAAATGCTTATCTGTCAGGGAGTTATCGACCCGGTTGTGGTCTGGCAGCATTCGCTCAGCTTCGTGCAGAACTGCGTGGAACTTGGCGTGCCTGTCGATTATTTCCCTTATCCGCGTTCAGAACACAATATGGCTGGAAAGGCGCGCAAGCACCTCTACAACAAGATCACCGATTATTTCATCGACTATCTGTAGGTCCTGCTAAGCATCTTTTCCACATTCATTTACAATGCTTTTTCCCGAGCGTCCGTCTATGCATACGTCAAGCGGGCGCTCGAAGCGTATGTGACGCACGAGTTCAGACTCATAGACTGCAGGATATGAGTCAAGCCTTTCAAAGTCAACCTTGTCGCTGCGGAACTTGAATGGGTCCACGTTGATGTATCCCACGTTGAATGACGTGAGGTTCTGGAAGAAGTGGGTTCCCTGGCTCGGATCCACGCGGAAGTCTTCAAGGCAGCATTCGACTATGGCCTTGGCTTCGGAGATGTCGGACCATTTGACAGGGACACCGAGCGAAGGTATGCTTGACCCCCAGCGGCCAAATCCTATGAGCAGGTATCCTCTGCCCTGTGCCGCCATCTCAGCGTTGAGCCGCGATACCTCAGCCGCCATCTGAACGGTCTTGAGAGTATCGAATGCCTGCGGCCTGAGATAAACGATGTCCTGGATGTCACCTATCCAGCCGACTCCGAGGGAGTTTGAAGAGTAGAGCAGCGGATTGCTGCAGTCAATTTTGTTCCAGTCAACCTCGGACGCATTGGTGTCAAGTGATATTGGTCTGATTTGCAGCACGTTGAAATTAGCGGGGGAGTCACCGCTGCCGAGATCGACAGCAAACTCTATCTCCACTCCGCATTTCATTTCCCTGTCGGCTATCTCAAGAAGCCGGGCGACTATTTCGGCGAGCGGGAACATGTTGTATTTCAGTATGTGGGCGAAGGTGATGAATTTCGGACCTTCGGCAAATGCATTGTCCACCATTCGCTGGTTATTGTAATCGAAGGTCGAAGCCACGCGTGCAAAACTGCTGAATCCGCTGCAGCCGGAAACAGGAATCCGTTCCAGATTGACGGCGTCGTCAACCGAAGTCCTGAACTTGTCGGGTTGGAGGTTGAGGGCAAATACGCTTTTCTGGGTCTCGCGCATCGTGTGTTCCGGCGTAGATGTCTGGATGACGTGCTTTGGGTATTTCGGTGAAAACCTGAGCACCTGGTCGCCGTCAACTATGGCCTTACCCAGACCGTATGCAATCTTGCACACCCCTTCTTCGGCTTTTTCATGTCCTACCGGGTAGAAGTTGTACGACCTTGCGACACCGGAAATTGCCGGGAAATAGTAGTTGCCCTGTTCTCGTCCGCAAACTTCCTGTATGACTATTGCCATTTTTTCTTCGGAGATAACGTTGGCGCTTGCTGTAATATAAGCCCTTGAAGATGCGTAATATACTGAAGCATAAACGCTCTTGATGGCTTTGGAGAGCAGTCGGAGTTGTTGGTGCTCATCGCATGCGTGTGGAATCATATATGTTGAATAGACCCCCGCAAACGGCTGATAATAAGAGTCTTCCAGTTTGGATGACGAACGTACGGCAAGCGGTTTCCTGGTATAGTGTATGAATTTGCGCAGCGCCCTGTTAAGATCCTCCGGAAGTGAGGATGCAACAAACTCGGACAAAATGTCCTCATCGGAAATATCGGCGTTTATTACATACTGCAGTCCATTGTCCTTTATGAATCGGTCGAAATATTCTGTCGTGATGACCAGAGTCCTCGGCACCAGCACCCTCACGTCCTCCCAGTGGTCATAAAGTTCGTACTTCTGCAGTATGTGGTTAAGGAAAGCAAGACCGCGCGCCTTTCCGCCCAGCGACCCGTTTCCCAGACGCGAAAACCATATCGCATCGTTGAAACTGTCCGGGTTGAATGCTGCCACGACACCGAGTCCCTGAGCGATGCGGTAGTCGTGTATGAGTTTGACGTCATTTGCCCTGTGGGCCTCGAGGTCGGTTTCATCCTTGATTCGCAACTCGCTCAGTACCTTGCCTATGGAGAACAATCCCCGGGCAAAGAGCCATTTTGAAAGATAGTTGTTGTTTGCAAGTCTCTTGAAGTCCTCGATGGAAATGGACTTGATGATCTTTTCAAATCCGTGCAGGTCTGAAGCCCTGGCAATTTCCTCGCCTGTCTGCGGATCGGTGACGACAAAATCGCCGAAGCCGAATTCTTTCTCTATAAAGTCGCTGAGCTCCTGGGTCAGGGTCTTGGAACGCTTGTAGATGAATCCCAGCCCCATCGAGACAGCGGTCTGGCGCATGTTTTCCTGTGAGGACTGCATGAGCACCGGCATGCGGGGATTGTCCTCCTTGACTATGCGGCAGAACTGCACTCCTGCATCAGACTTCTCCTGGAAGGATTTTTCGCCCTTGTGCATTACAAACCCGACATCACTTATTATGCCGAGAATGTTCTTCTTGTACTTCTCGTAAAGTTCCATCGCCTCGTCATAGCAGGTGGCCATCAGAATCTTCGGTCTCGACCTCTTGCGCTGGGTCTGCTGCTTCTCGTTCAGCGCGTCTTTGATTGCGACACTGTTCTGGTTGAGTATAAGTCTGTATAACAGAGGTAGATAGGTGGAATAATAGCGAACTGAGTCTTCTACGAGAAGTATGGCTCTCACTCCGGAGGAAATGTCTGCCTCGGCATTCATCCTGTCTTCGAGGAGCTTGATGATGGCAATTATCAGGTCGGTTGAGTTGTTCCAGCAAAAGACATAGTCGATATTGGAAGTGTCGTTGTTGTCCAGAGTTTTATACACCTCCCTGGAGAAAGAAGTAAGGAGCACGATAGGGGTTTCCGGACAAAGTTGCTTGGCCCTTGCTGAAAAGTCAAACACGTTGATGCGTCCTACGTTGTACAGAGTGATGATAAGGTCGAAACGCTCACCGTCCTCAAGCCTGCTCAAGGCATCGGGCGTGCTCTCGACTCTGGTGATTGATGGAGGATTGGAGATGTTCAGGTCGGCATATTCGCGAGTGATCAGATCCTCGATGTGTCCGTCCTCTTCAAGGGTGTAGCTGTCGTAATTGTTGCATACCAGAAGAATGCTTCTAATTCTCCTACTCATCAGAGAAGTATAGTCAAGAGCGGAAATGGTCATATGATTGTCTTTTCCTTATGATAACAAAGTGCAAATATAGATAAAAATGATTATCTTTGGACCTATGAAAAGGTTAAGCTTGATTTTTGCCGTTCTTATGCTGTCGGTGACAGTGTACGGCAGTGAATTCCACTTCGGTTCCTATAACATCAGGGTGTTTAACAATGGAGATGGCAAGCATTATGACGGATGGACCGACCGTTGTGACGTAATGTGTGACCTGATTGCCGCATTGGGTTATGATGCATTTGGCGCTCAAGAGGTTACACGCCGCCAACTTACTGACATGCTGGACCGTCTTCCGGAGTATGATTATGTAGGTGTCGGCCGCGACGACGGTAAGGAGGGCGGCGAGTACAGTCCGGTTTTTTACCGCAAGGACAAGTTCAAGGTGCTTGAGAGCGGTACTTTCTGGCTCAGCGAGTCTCCTGAAAAGGTTTCTTTCGGCTGGGATGCAGCCTGCCGCAGGGTTTGCAGCTATGCCAAGCTCAAGGACAGGAAGACCAAGGAAGTGTTCTGGTTCTTCAATACCCATATGGACCATATCGGCATTACAGCACGCAGGGAAGGTGCCCGTCTCATACTTGCAAAAATCCACGAAATAGCCGGTGATGAGGCAAATGTCGTGCTTACAGGAGACTTTAACGTGGATCAGCGCAACGAAGCCTATTCTACGATAATCTCTACCGAGAGACTCGTTGACAGCTACTGGATTGCAAAGCACAGGTTCTGCCCGGGTCCAACCTTCAATAACTTTGTGCCTACAGTTTATTCTGACTCTCGCATCGACCACGTTTTTGTCAGCAACGGGTCCAAGGTAAGCAGTTATATGTGTCTGACAGCACATTACTGGCGCAAGGACAGTCTGTCTGACGGACAGGCAGAAGTCCACCTGCCGAGCGACCATTATCCGCTCAGCGTCAGGGTTGACTTTGGGAAGAAGAAATAAGCGGAGATACGCTATTTCCTGACCCTCAGGTGCATTTCAAGATACTTCGACCAGTCGCTCAGCGATTGGTCGTTTTTTGCCATTACGCAACTGATGAGCAGTACGCCCTGCTTGATTTCGCAACTGGAAAAGAGCATCACGTTGCCATCCTCGTCCTCGCCGCTGAATCCGTAAGCGGTCTTGTTCTGGAATTTCCAGGAACCGATAGGATTTTCGGACTCCTCGTCGTCGTCCCAGCCAATCATATCGGCATAATTGGCAAATGCCTCGTCTTCGGCTGTTGTGTCTGACGGCATATCGCCTATATACAGCTCGATGGCCGCATATTCACCGCCCTGCTTCTGGCAGCTCAGGTGTGTTATCACTGCTCCGTCAACTTCTTCGTAGCGTTCTTCTTCGCTGACCCAGTCCTGCGGGAGAGGAAGAGAAAGAGAATATTCCATTTTCTTGTTAAAATTGATTTGGATTGTGAAGGTAAGGATAATTATTCGTATTTTTGCAATCAAACACAAATTATAGGTATGGCAGACGAAAAGATCATATTCTCGATGTGTGGGGTCGGAAAGACTCTGCCACACAATAACAAAGTGATACTCAAGGATATATATTTATCCTTCTTTTATGGGGCAAAGATAGGCATCATTGGTCTCAACGGCTCCGGAAAATCCACTCTGATGAAAATTATAGCAGGGGTGGAGCAGTCTTATAAGGGTGAAGTCGTATGGGCGCCGGGTTACAGCGTGGGCTATCTGGAGCAGGAACCGCAGATGGATCCTGACAAAACCGTCATCGAAGTAGTCCGGGAGGGTGTCAAGCAGGTGACAGACCTGCTTGACGAATACAATGAGATAGGAATGAAGTTTTGCGAACCTATGTCCGATGACGAAATGAACCGGCTCATAGAACGCCAGGGAGAACTTACCGAACTTATAGAACACTGCGACGGTTGGGAAATCGACTCCAAGCTCGAGCGTGCCATGGATGCACTTCAGTGCCCTCCGGCAGATGCACTTGTCTCCAATCTCTCAGGAGGTGAAAGACGCCGTGTCGCTCTTTGCCGGCTTCTTTTGCAGCAGCCTGACGTGCTGCTTCTGGACGAGCCTACCAACCATCTTGATACCGAGAGCATACAGTGGCTTGAAGCTCATCTTCAGCAGTACAAGGGCACCGTTATCGCGGTAACCCACGACAGGTATTTCCTTGACAACGTTGCCGGATGGATACTTGAGCTTGACAGGGGAGAGGGCATTCCTTGGAAGGGTAACTATTCTTCCTGGCTCGACCAGAAGAGCAAGAGACTGGCGCAGGAAGAGAAGCAGGAAAGCAAGCGCCGCAAGACTCTCGAACGGGAACTCGAGTGGGTGCGTATGGCTCCTAAGGCAAGGCAGGCCAAGCAGAAGGCTCGTCTGGGCGCATACGAGAAGCTTGCTTCTGCCGACAGCCGTGAAAAGGAAGCCCGTCTGGAAATATTCATTCCAAACGGACCTCATCTCGGCAACAAGGTCATCGAATTTCACGATGTCAGCAAGTCCTACGGAGACAAGCTTCTTTTTGAACATCTTGACTTCGTGCTGCCTCCTGCCGGAATTGTTGGTGTCATAGGACCTAACGGTGCTGGAAAGACCACCTTGTTCAGGTTGATTATGGGTCTTGAGCAGCCGGACAGCGGTTCCATCGAGATAGGTGAGACGGCAAAGATTTCGTACGTTGACCAGCAGCACCGCAGCATCGATCCCGACCTGACGGTTTATGAAACCATAGCGGGCAACTCTGAATGGGTGCGTATGGGTGGAAAGGATATAAATGCCAGGGCATGGGTGTCGAGGTTTAACTTTACAGGAGCTGATCAGGAGAAACTCTGCGGAGTCCTTTCAGGAGGTGAGCGCAATCGTCTCCATCTTGCTCTCACGCTCAAGGATGAGGGTAACGTGCTTCTGCTCGACGAACCTACCAATGACGTGGATGTCAATACTATACGAGCGCTGGAAGAAGGTCTTGAAAACTTCGCCGGCTGTGCGGTCGTAGTATCCCACGACAGGTGGTTCCTGGACAGGATTGCCACTCACATACTAGCATTCGAAGGGGACTCTCAGGTGTATTTCTTTGAAGGAAGCTATTCGGAATACGAAGAGAACAGAAAGATGAGACTTGGTGCTGATGCTGAGCCTAAACGATTCAAATACAAGAAATTAATTGCTTAAATATCAAAAGATTATGAAAAAATCAATTGCAATCCTCGCTTGTGCGATGACCGTGCTTACCGGTTGTGCTACTCTTAACAATCTTGCCAAGGGCTCACTTATAGGTGGAGTGGGCGGAGGTGCCGTCGGTGCCGGTGTAGGAGCCGCCATCGGTGGTGACAAGGGCGCTGCCATCGGTGCTGCCATCGGAACTGCAGTCGGAGCAGGCGCCGGCGCTATCATCGGAAATGTAATGGATAAGAAGGCTGAAGAACTTGCAGCCCTCGAAGCGGCTCAGGTAGAGACCGTGGAAGATGCCAACGGACTCAAGGCTATCAAGGTTACCTTTGACAGCGGAATCCTTTTCGCTACCAACAAGTCCAACCTAAGTGCAGAGGCAAAGAGCAATCTCAAGAAGTTTGCCGATGAAATGAAGGACCTGACCGATACCGACATCACCATCTACGGACATACCGACAATACCGGATCAGCCGAGGTTAACGAGAGACTTTCGCTCCAGCGCGCAAATGCCGTTTCAGCCGAACTCCAGGCCGATGGCATTGCCAAGTCCCGTATCACTACCGAAGGCAAGTCTTTCACTATGCCTGTAGCCGACAACTCTACGGCAGAGGGACGTGCCCAGAACCGCAGAGTTGAGGTGTTCATTTCTGCAAACCAGAATATGATTGCCGCTGCAGAAAACGGAGAACTTAAATAGTCTATACCTTTGCGAGACCGCCACGTGCGGTCTCCTTGTATGGAGAAGGAAGGTCGTGGCCGGTGCGTTTCATCGTGTCCACGACCTTATCAAATGACACGATGTGCTTCCCGTCGCTCAAGAGTGCATACAGACTCACGTCAAGGGCTCGTAGGGCAGCTATTGGATTGCGCTCGATGCAAGGAATCTGAACGAGTCCGCAAACCGGGTCGCAGGTGAGACCCAGGTTATGTTCCATAGCCATTTCCGCAGCACATTCGATCTGCTGCGGCGAACCGCCGAAAATCTGGTTGACGGCGACAGCTGCCATTACGCAGGCGCTTCCTATTTCTCCCTGACATCCCACTTCGGCACCGGAAATGGATGCGTTCGTCTTGATTATGTTGCCGAACAGGCCCGCTGTAGCAAGGGCCTTGAGTATGTCACGGTCGGAAAAGCCGTGGTTGCGCTTTATGTGGTACAAGACTGCCGGAACCACTCCGCAGGAGCCGCAGGTTGGTGCCGTGACAACAGTCCCTCCGCGGGCATTCTGTTCCGAAACGGCTAGAGCATAAGATGTTACGAGAGCCCTGCTCTGCAGGCTGGGCTTGTAACTGGAAGCCCTTGTGAAGTATTGCTTTGCCTTGCTGCGAAGATGCAGGCATCCCGGCAGGACGTGGTCGTTTGAAAGCCCCTCCTCGATGGTTTTCTGCATCTGCTCCCAGACATCGGAAAGATAAGACCAGATCTGAGGACCTTCACAATCCTCTACATACTCCCAGAAGGAAAGACCTTGACTTTCAATATATTTCTGAATATCAGCAAGCTTGGACATATTATAAAGCTCCCTTCCGTCTTCGGCGTCCAGACTTTTGCTGCCGTCCGAAAGTGAACCGCCTCCTATGCTGTAAACCGTCCACTCCCTGATTGCATTGCCCTCGGCGTCAAGTCCCTCGTAATGCATGCAGTTGGTATGGAATTGCGGAACGACATCGGCTCTCCATACTATCTCCACGTCTTTTGGCGCCAGTCCGTCGCGAACCGCAGTGTCCGTAAGGTGACCCTTTCCGGTCGCAGCCAGACTTCCGTAAAGGGAAACCCTGTATGACTGTGCCTCAGGGCACATCTGGGCAAACATCCTGGCCGCCTTGTATGGCCCCATCGTATGACTGCTGGAAGGCCCCCTTCCTATCTTGTATATTTCCTTGATGGTATTCATATCATCCTTTATTTGTTGTCCTTCATTGTGATCTCGTGCAGGCCTTCGCCCAGACTGAGCTCGCGTCCGCGATAGTCAGTGAGCCGCGCCTCGCATCCCTCAGGCACTACGATCATGGCTTTGATTTTCCTGCCATTGCGCTCCAGTTTCAGCTCTATATTGCCATAAGCTGTAGGAACTGCGCAATCGATATGCTTCAAACTGCCCATATGAGGCCTCACTGAAAAGACCTTGAATCCGGGCTCAATGGCATCGATCCCGGCAAAGAATTTTCCCATTATCACAATTCCTGTTCCCGACCAGGCGTGATTCGAAGTTCCTTCAAAGTTCCAATGCTCGTACAGGGTGCTGCAGTCAGCCTTCATAATGCTCGGATAAAAACGATGCATGCGTTCCTGTGCCATTTCGGTATGCCCCATCCTGACAAGCGCCTCAAGAACATAGCCGAACATATAGGTCGTTGCGTGAGCCTCCCTTGCCAGCACGGCAGTCAGCGCATCGTAACGATCCTCTCCGGCAATGCCAGACAGCACCGCCATCGCCTGTACCCGGTCATCTGTAAGTTCCTTGTAATCTGGACTTCTGTACTCGCTGCCGGTCCAGAAGATGCGGTTGTACGATTCCTTTATCCTATCCATCGCCCGCTCGTTCGCGTGAGCATCCTCTTCGAGGCCAAGTTTGCGGGCGAATTCTGCTTCGGCTTTGAGCGCCAGCATATACCAGTGCGGCAGCAGTGCAGCCTTGTCCTTGTTGTGCCCGGCGTCGGCCCAGTCCCAGCCTCCTTTGCGGTAAACAGGCAGTCCGTTGTCGTCAAGCTGCCAGGTTTCGTGGAGGTAACGGTGCAGAACAGGGTAGATATCGGCAATGAACGAGTCGTCATCCCGGTAGAAGGAATAGTTGCGGAATCCATACCAGCCGACAGAGGCTAGTGTCTGAATAGGGAGTTCGTTGAAATAGATTCCCGAAGGTACCGGAGCGTAAAGCGATCCGTCTTCCTGATGCCAGTTGCATAGCTCGTATATTCCCTTCTTTGCAAGGTCTGCGGAAGAAAGGGACAATGAATAGAAGGCGGAATTGAGTTCATTGACTTCATCGCCCCACCACTGAGCCCTCTCCCTGTCCGGACAGTCGTACCAGGTATCGCGCATACATACGAGCAGAGTGCGGGCTGCCTTGTTCCAATACTCGTTGAAAAGAGGGTCGTCACAGACGAAATGACCCTCGATCGAGGTATCGTATCCGCTTTCCCGGTATTTAAGGTCTATCACTTCAACGCCTTGAGGCATAATGTAATACATCCACTCTCCGCTGATCCAGCACAGGCTCTCGTATTCCTGCTCGCCATCGCGGCATATGTACTCGGCGTGTACACACTTGAGTCCTCCGACCCTGTCGTGGTCGCTGCGCATCTCTATCCTGTCACCCGAGGCAGCCTTTACCTTGAGATATGGGTGGAAATGCCCGTTATATGGAAGTTTGCATACAAGCGTGTCTGCCCGGCGTTCCACCGATTCGTATGGGCGTAGTTCGCTGAAACTGAACATCGGAATCGGTCTTTCGACCAGTCTGCCGAGGGCGACGTCAGCAACATGACCTGGAATTTCCATAGCACCGCCAATGCGTTTCGGCTTGTCTCCGTATATCCATTCGCCTGTGTATGCACGGGCATCGTATATGATGCTTTCTTCGGGCAGACGGTAGTTGGTCGGAGGGTTGATGGAACTGCTGTAATTCGGAAGGACGGTCGATTCCCAATCACGGTTGGACAGTATCTCCAGTCCCGGACAACGCGCTTCGAAACGAAATGCTGCCATACCGCTGTCCATATGGCTGAACCCGTTCTGCCCGAAATGCCACAGCAGAACCGCAATCACATTGTCTCCTTTCTCCAGGAAAGGCGCGATGTCTATCCTGTCATAATATCCGTCACCCGGTGCAGGCCCTCTTTTAAGCCCGCCGTCGTACACTACAGCCTTGCCGTTTATCCACATCCAGTATTTGCTGTCGGCTGCAATGCAGGCTATGAGCTCGGATGGGACCTCCTTTACGCTTACCTTTTTGCGGAAGGCAATCCAGTTGTTGTTGAATCCTCCCTTGGTGTCAAAGGTCTTGGTAATCCATCTGGAATCTTTCCAGTCCTCTTTTGCGGAGGTACCAGCCGAAGCCGTGAAACTGCCTGCAATCAGGCAAAGCAGCAGAACTGCCGCTGTTTTGAAAATGCTCTTCATTGTCAACTACAGTTTTTGAACAGGGTCGCAAGTCACTCCCACGCCGAGTTTCTTGAAGATTTTTCTGTCCACTTCGCTGAGCATTACGGTGCTGTGCACCTGACATCCGTCAAGCAAAGGCAGCATCGAGAGAGCCTTTTCGCAATTCTCGTCCATGGTGCTTTCCATCGACAGAGCTACAAGTACCTCGTCAGTGTGCAGCCGGGGATTCTTCCCGTGCAGGAAACTTGTCTTTGTGCGCTGTATTGGCTCTATCATCTTTTGAGGAATGAGCTTGGTGCTGTGAGGGATGCCGGCAAGGTACTTGGTCGCGTTGATTATCAGAGCGGCGCTCGGTCCGAGAAGCGGACTTGAACTGGCGGTGATTATTGTGCCGTCTGCAAGTTCTATGGCAGATGACTCCTGACCCGTATTTTCCTTTCGCTCCCTGGCGGCTGTGGTTGTGCGCCTGTCATCCGTGCTTATGCCGGCCTGCTTCATAAGCAAGGCTATCTTGCTGACCTCGTTGTCATTGCACATACCATCGGCGAGTTTGCAAAGGGCTGTGTAATAGCGTCTTATGATTTCGTCCTTTGCGGCATTCCGGCAAACCTCATCGTCATAGATGCAGTATCCGACCATATTCACACCCATATCGGTAGGGGACTTGTAAGGGTTGTGACCGTAAATGCCTTCGAAAAGCGAATCGAGAACCGGGAATATTTCGATGTCCCTGTTGTAGTTGACTGCCGTGGTTCCGTATGCTCCCATATGGAAAGGGTCAACCATGTTTATGTCGTTCAGGTCGGCGGTGGCAGCTTCGTATGCTATGTTAACCGGGTGCTTCAGCGGAAGGTTCCACACCGGGAAGGTCTCGAATTTTGCGTAACCGGCTTCTATGCCCCTCTTGTGCTCCTGATATAGCTGGCTGAGACAGACGGCCATCTTACCGCTTCCAGGACCGGGAGCTGTGACGATGACAAGAGGCTTGCTTGTCTCCACATAGTCGTTTCGGCCGAATCCTTCCTCGCTGTCTATGAGCGAAACGTTGAAAGGATATCCTTCAATAGTATAATGGAAATAGGTTCTGACTCCAAGACGCTCAAGCCTTGCCCTGTATGCATCGGCGCTGACCTGACCATTGTAGTGTGTAATCACGACACTGCTTACGGTGAAGCCCCGATTTTCAAATTCGGCTTTGAGCCTGAGCACGTCGGCGTCGTAGGTTATGCCAAGATCCTGACGCACCTTGTTCTTTTCTATGTCGACCGCGCTTATGACAATTATGATTTCGGAACTGTCGCTGAGCTGTTGAAGCATCTTGAGCTTGCTGTCAGGCTCGAAGCCGGGAAGTACCCTGCTTGCGTGATTGTCGTCAAACAGTTTTCCGCCCAATTCCAGATAAAGTTTGTCTCCGAACTGCCTGATGCGTTCCTTGATATGTTCGGACTGGATCCTCACATACTTTTCGTTGTCAAAACCGTATTTCATATTGTCAGATAATGGTGTGAATTCATCTGAAAGCAACGGAACCGACATTTTGCGCTTTTTGACGGTTCCGGCCTGATTACGGGATGCAAAAATAATCATTTTGTGTCGCCCTGCCAAATGATGGATTATCTATTTGTGAAAGATGACTTCTTTTTGTTGATTGAAATTGTGCAAAATCAATTAATATTATTATCTTTGCAATAATGAGGAAACTGATAACCTTTTCCATTTGTCTTTTGCTTTTTGCCAGGCTTGAGGCGGCTGTGAGAATAGTAGAACCGAAACTGCTTATTGGTCAGAATCGGGGCGAGGCTGCATTCTGTTGGCATTTGGAATCGGATGAGAACAATGTTCTTCAGACGGCATATCTGATAGAAATATCAGATTCTGACGGGTCTTTCCGCCGTCCATTATGGTCCAGCGGCAAGGTTCGCTCGGACCGGTCTCTGTATGTTCCATATGGCGGGCCGGTGCTCGATCCTTCTTCGGTTTATCGCTATCGCATCACCGT
>SFJA01000147.1 GCA_004556005.1 Bacteroidales bacterium
TTGTCCTGCCAAGGGCATAGCTGGGTAGCTATGTACGGACGAGATAAACGCTGAAAGCATCTAAGCGTGAAACTCCCCCTAAGATGAGATCTCTCACTCATTATGAGGTAAGGGCCCAGGAAGACTACCTGGTTGATAGGCCGGAGGTGGAAGTGCGGTAACGTATGGAGCTGACCGGTACTAATAGCCCGAGGGCTTGACCTACGAAATGCAGGCGCGGCCTGAAGCGCGGAGTGATACATTGTTCGGTTTTGAGGGCGCATCCGCGTTCTTAGAAATGCGCCTTTAGCTCAGTTGGTAGAGCAACTGACTCTTAATCAGTGGGTCCCCGGTTCGAGTCCGTGAAGGCGCACCAACGGCCCGTTGGTCAAGTGGTTAAGACAGCGGCCTCTCACGCCGTTAACATCGGTTCGAATCCGGTACGGGTCACCAGTTCTGAACAGGGAAACCTGAGAAGATATTGACAAGGCGCGAAGACAAGTTTATACTGTTTGTTGATCCGGGAAACCGGATGACAATAGTTGGTGCTGATTAGGATGAGGGTCCACCCGTTCCCATTCCGAACACGGTAGTTAAGCTCATCTCTGCTGACGATACTTGGCTGGCAACGGCCCGGCAAAATAGGTAGCGCCAACACAGGTCTCGATTCAATAGAGTTGGGGCCTGAACATTCCTCCTTAGCTCAGTTGGTAGAGCACGCGGCTGTTAACCGCGCTGTCGTAGGTTCGAGTCCTACAGGGGGAGCCAGAGGATTGCCGCCACAAGGTGGCGGCAATCCAACTCTTAAAACCACGGGCCTTTAGCTCAGTTGGTTAGAGCAGTCGGCTCATAACCGATCGGTCCTGGGTTCGAGTCCCCGAAGGCCCACCATATGGTTTCGCCAGAGGGGAAACCTCAAGCGATTTAGGGGTATAGCTCAGCTGGTAGAGCAGCGGTCTCCAAAACCGCGTGCCGAGGGTTCGAATCCTTCTGCCCCTGCCATAAAAAGTCTTTACAACAATCGTTGTATGTGTTATAATGCTTCAGTGTCGAGCCATTATTAATTTGGCCCGGTAGTTCAGTTGGTTAGAACGCTAGCCTGTCACGCTAGAGGTCGACGGTTCGAGCCCGTTCCGGGTCGCCAAATTCGCTGCTGTAGCTCAGTCGGTAGAGCGCATCCTTGGTAAGGATGAGGTCGGCGGTTCGAATCCGCCCAGCAGCTCCAGAAAATCCCTGAAATCGCATGATTTCGGGGATTTTTCTTACTTTTTCGACCAAAACGGTGTGGGTCAAAATGTGGGTCAACTGTCTGACCCACACCGTGACCCACACGTAGAAATGTGCGGAAAGGTTTAGAAAGCACAGGGCAGGAAGTTCCGCCTTCCTGCCCTGTATTTTTTGCTCTTTTGTGCTCACATGACCTGCTCCATGAAGTTGCCCATGCTTCTGTCTGGTGGCGTGGGTGTAGGTGCGGAGGGTGAATCCGGCGTCGTAGTGGCCCAACATACTGGATACCGTCTTGATATCCACGCCGTTTTGCAGTGCCAGGGTTGCAAAGGTATGGCGGAGGTCGTGAAATCTGATGTGTCCCAGCCCGGCATCCTTTAGAATCTTCTTGTGAAGGTTGACCACGGAATCCGGGTAGTACATTTCGCCAGTAGTACATTTCGCCAGTAATAGGGGAGGGGAACATATAGGGATTTCTTGGGTGCTTTTCATGTTCCTGAATCAGCAGGTCTACTGCCATCTGAGGGATGGAGACTTTTCGGACGGAAGTCTCCGTCTTGGGCCGGGATAGGGTGAGTTCTCCGTTTGGATTCTTGACGTACTGCTTGCTGACCGAGATGGTGCGGTTTTTAATATCCAGGTCGGACCATAGCAGTGCTACCAACTCCCCCTTGCGCAGGCCGCTGACCAGCTCCAGATAGAACATGGGCAGAAGCCCTCTGGCGTCGGCAGCGTCGAGATATGCTTTCATGTGATCTGGCTCCAGAATTTTCATCTCGAATTTACGAACCTTAGGAGCGATACAATCATCCGTAGGATTGCGGGGAATGAGCCGCTCCTTGAC
>SFJA01000060.1 GCA_004556005.1 Bacteroidales bacterium
CGGGCTGAGCCGCAGCATTATTTCTCCTAAAGTTACAACTTTTGCCATAGAAAGCAAACTATTGGTTATTGTCAACGCAAATTTAATATTATTTCTGAAAAATCGTGCCCGTGCACGGTAAAACACGAAAAAACTTGATTATATTTGTGGAAAGCCGATTGGATTCTATGCAAGATAAGAAAATAACGATATTTGACGTGGCCGAATGTGCCGGTGTATCCAAGGGTACGGTTGACCGTGTGCTGCACAACAGGGGAGAGGTCTCAAAGACAAGTGCAGAAAAGGTAAGGAAGGCGATTGAAGAACTCGGGTATGAACCCAATCTTTATGCCTCCCTGCTTGCCAGCAAAAAGGCCCGTCTGATTGCCTGTCTGCTTCCGGAGGTGTATCCGGGCGAATACTGGGAGAAGATCAGGACCGGATTTGAAGCGGGTGCTGAATCGGTTGCCGGCCTGAACGTCAGGACACGAATCTTTTCCTATGACCAGTACGACCCGGCGTCATTTGATGCTGCCTGCTCTGATGTCCTTGCTTCGGAGCCTGCCGGTGTTGTGGTCGCGCCTCTTTTCAAAAACGGAACCATCAACTTTGTCAAGCAACTAAGAGACAGGGATATACCTTATGTCTATATTGATTCAAAGCTTGAGGACAGCAACTACTTTGCGTATTTCGGAATGCCTATGTACCAGAGCGGCTATCTCTGCGCGGCATTGCTGACCGAGAGGCTGAGGCCCGAGGATGTCAAGCTGATAACAGTTGTGCGCATCATAAGGGACAAGTCCCATCAGTCGGACCCTACGGTGAACCGCAGGGAAGGATTCAGCGACTATATAATGGAGAATTTCCCTGCTTGCAGGATAGAGAATTTCTTCATCGACCCGTCTCATCCGGAACTGATAGAGGCTGCGCTGCAGGAGCTTACCGAGGACCGCAAGCTGGTGGTGATGTTTAACTCAAGAGTGCATCTGCTGTCTTCTTTCCTGCAGAAGCATCCTTCCCCTGGCCGGCGCGTGATAGGTTTTGACAACCTTGACAGGAATATGGAAGCACTGCGTTCCGGACAGGTGACTCTTCTTATTGCCCAGCATACCGAACGTCAGTCCATCAGGGCGGTGGAAACGCTTGCCGACTATATAATATTTGGCAAAAAACCGCTCAACCGCGACAATTACGTCCATATGGACATATTGTCACGGCTGAATATAGATAATTATTGATTCCGGTCCGAACCTCAGAAGTTGAAATAGTTCTTGGCGTTGTTGTAGGAGATATCCCTTACCATCTGTTTGATAAACTCCATCTCGCTCTTTGGCAGTTTGCCCTTGTCGATATCCTCTCCGAGAACGGAGCAGAGTATGCGGCGGAAGTATTCGTGCCTAGGGTAACTGATGAAGCTGCGTGAGTCGGTAAGCATTCCGACAAAGCGGCTGAGCAGTCCGAGGGCTGAGAGGGCGTTCATCTGCTTGCGCATTCCGTCCTCCTGGTCGAGGAACCACCATCCTGAACCGAACTGCATCTTTCCCGGAACAGTGCCGTCGTTGAAGGTGTATGCCATAGTCATCAGAACCTCGTTGTCCTTAGGGTTGAGGCAGTAGAGTATGGTTTTGGCAAGTTTGCCTTCGAGGGTGAGCTGGTCGAAGAAACGGTGACCCGCTGCGGCGCACTGTACGTCGTGAATGGCATCGTAGCCGGTGTCCGGTCCGAGCTCGTAGAACATCTTGGTGTTGTTGTTGCGTATCGCTCCGATGTGGAACTGCTGTGTCCATCCGGCCTCGGCATCCATAACTGCAAAGTCGTGAAGGGCCGCGCTGCGGAATTTGTCCAGTTCAATCTGATCCGGATCTTCGCCATTGAGAACCTTCTTGAATATCAGCTCGATTTCGGCATCGGTATAGTCGCTGGCGTAGAAGGTCTCGAGTCCGTGGTCGGAAAGCTTGCAGCCCATTGACTCAAAGAAATCGTGACGCTTGCGCAGGGCATCGAGCAGGTCGCTGTAGCTGCGGATCTCCACTCCGGAAACCTCGGAAAGCTTGTCTATGTACTGGCGGTATGCCTGAGGATTCTCTATTGCCATAGCCTTGTCAGGGCGCCAGGCAGGAATCACCTTTACTCCGAACGGATGCTCGAGTATCTGCTTGTGGTAGCGGAGGTCGTCAGCCGGGTCGTCGGTGGTGCAGACGGTCTCGACGTTGAATTTGCGTATGAGCGCTTGACCGCTATATTCCGGTGTTGCAAGTTTGGCGTTGCACTCTTCGAAGATATCGCGGGCAGTGGCAGGGGAGAGCAGTTTGTCAATGTCAAACACTCTCTTCAACTCAAGGTGAGTCCAGTGGTAAAGCGGATTGCGCATAGTATAAGGCACGGTTTCCGCCCATTTGCTGAATTTCTCCCAGGAACTCTTGTCTCCGGTGATATATTCTTCAGGAACACCGTTTCCGCGCATAGCGCGCCATTTGTAGTGGTCTCCGCCCAGCCAGAGTTCAGTAATGTCCCTGAACTGGTGGTTCTCTGCAATCATCTGCGGAATGAGATGGCAGTGGTAGTCGATGATGGGCATTCCTTCGGCTGCCTCGTGGTAAAGCTCGCCGGCTGTCTGCCCGGACAGCATAAAATCTTCGTTGATAAATGACATATGCTATTGGTTATGTTATTTTGTTTCAGTTTCTGCGAATTTACAAAAAATTACAACAGCCGTGCCCGAGCACGAGAAAATTTTTTCAAATTGTCAAAAAAAATACGCAAACTCTATGAAACGTAAATCTTTTTCAGCGCTTTTGAGTGCATCTGCAATTATGCTCCTTCTTCCGCTTGCCTGTTGCAAGCGTATGGGCATTGAGACTGAAACTATCAAGGAAGAAAGAACCATAAAGCTCAGCGATGACCGCAGCGAGTCGATGACGATAGGGTTCGACCTTGAAATCCCGACCGGAGGCATAAAGGACAATGCGCTTGAGAATGTTCAAGAATGCCTGATTGGTAATCTTTTCGGTGACGGCGGCCCTGATACTTGCGGATCCAGCTCAGCGGACCGCGACGGCTGCGATTGCACGGTGGATTCAGATGCCGATATCAAAGACATGATTGACCAGCACATAGCACGCTTGGCCGCCGAGTATAGACGGGAATCGGCCGAACTGCTTGAAACACTTGAAGATACCGACTCGGAACTCGGATGCCTCAATCGCGAATTCTTCTATACCGCCCGCTTCGGCGAGCCTTTCCGCGGCTTGCAGAGCTGCGTCGTCGAAACATACAGCTACACCGGTGGGGCTCACGGCAGCACCGCCCGGACCGGACTCTGCTTCTCTTTGACTGACGGCAGGAGGGTTCTGGAAAATGATCTTTTCAGGCATGGATATAAAGAAACTCTTGACAAGCTGCTGCGTGCCCGTCTGGAATCCAAGGCCAAAAGCGAAGGATTTGCCGACTCAATATTCAACAGGGACATCGAGGCAAACGGGAATTTCTACATAAGCCCTGAAGGCGTAAACTATATCTACGGCCAGTACGAAATAGGACCTTACTCTCTGGGTATCATTGAGTTGGACCTTTCCTGGGACGAGCTTGAACCTATACTTGCCAGATAGTCACCATATCTAAAAGAAGACCGACCCTTTCGAGTCGGCCTTCTTTCAGTTTATAATGCGGCGCATCAAGTACACTTGCGGCGCATCAATTGTACTTATATGCTACGCTTGCATTGACAGGACAATCTATCACGTTGTTAACCTTGAAGCTGTTTCCGTTAGCAGTTGTAACATATACTACGACGTGGCAGTTTTCTCTTTTCCACTTTTCGTTCAGAGTTACGATATAGAACTGTTCGGCAGTCTCGCCCGCCTTAAGCGATACTGGCTCTCCGAAATAGTCATTGGCGCTTGACTGTCCTATGGTAGCTCTGAGGCAGTTGTTGTGTATGGAGAAGTCTCCCGGGACTCTGTTGTAGTTGGCCTGCTCGGCTTCGATGCCGTCTTCAAGCAACCAGGCTCCGAGACGGAAGGTTCCATCGACAGCTGCCTTGACCCCGGCCTTGATTACAATCTGGTTGCCGTCAAGAGTTGTGCTGGCGCAAAGACCAGCGAGAGCCTCTGAAGAGGAGAGTTCCTTGCTGGCCATATCCTCGAGCGCAGAGAGATTTGTAGCCGTGGAGAATCTTAAAGTCTTGTCGAGGTTCATTATGGAGGTAGGGAACCCGGAAATAGACATCGCGCTCGTTAATCCACCTGAGAAGTAAGCTGGGTCGGTATTGTTGTATGAATGGCAGGCTGCAAGCACGAAATTGTCGTGTGCGGCTGCGTATTCCCTTAAAAGATTTGTCATTATAGGGCAATAACCGCAACCTGTTCCCGTGAACTGTATGAAAAACAACTTTCTTTCGAATGAAAGTCCGTCAGGCGCCCCGTCATTCGGAAGTACAGGGACCTTTCCGCTGATTGCAGTGATTTGTGCCGGATCTTTTGCGGACGTTGACTTGGTCTTGTATGACGCCCAGAACCTGTAGGTGCCGGGAGTATTTGTCGTGAAACGGAAATCAGGCAGTTCTTCAGGCTTGTTGGTCTTTGCATTGTAGATGGTTACGCCTTCGGTGACTTCCCTGTCTCCTTCTTTGACTATTATGCGTGCATAGTCGTTGCCGTCGGCAGTGATCAGCGGATTCTCGACCACGATGCTCAAAGGCGCGTCAACATAAGGGTCATCCTCGTCCGTCAGGGTACAAGCCTGGCTTGCAAGCGCTGATGCTGCAAGCGCGATGAAGGCAAAATGATTGATATTGAATTTCATTGTAATTACTAATTTAGAATGATGTTGTCAGCAGGAGGTTTATTCCGGTATATGCCGGGCTGTAGCGGCAAACGCCTCCCGAGCATACAAATCCGGCCCTGTTCCTTCCGTAACTGAGCTGTACTCTGGTATTGCCCTTGGAGTAGCTTGCTCCGACGTTGTAGTAGTGCTTTCCGGTCAATCCGGCGTTGTACATATCCGAAGCATAAATGTTCCAGTGAGGAGCAAGGCCAAATTCGACCAAACCCGCTACCCAGTTACCTTCGTAGTCAGCAGACTGGAGGAACTGCAGTTCACCTCTGAGCGAATACTTCCGGTTGAACTTGTAGAGCGCATCGGCGACGAAGATGTTGGAGACGTAGCTGCCTTCTTCGTAGCCGTGGGTAGGGCTCCACTGCTGGCGGGAGTACAGGAAGGTAGTCTTGAGCGACTTGTTCCAATGGCATTCGGCATCGACGTTTGCGTCGCACCAGGTCATACGCTGGCCACCGTTGTCACACTGGCTTGGCGATATGGTCCAGGCACCGGAGAAGTTGGCGTGGAATACCCAGTATTTGCTGCGGCTTTCCCTGCTCTTGAGTGTGTAGAATACGTCAGCCTGCGATGCGCATTCTCCGGTAACGTCAACCTGGTAAGGGTTGAGGTTCGCCAGCATATAGTGGTACTGGCGTGTCAGGGAAGGCAGGTAGTTCAGTGCGTTGCCGGTGCCGCTTCCGTCCAGGGTCAGCATCGTGCCCATATGGTCGATTATCCTGAAACTCGCCGATGCGCTGAAGGTCTTGCGGGAGTAGATCGCCTCTGCCAGAACCGCGGCCCCCGTGTGCGCCTTCTGCGCGGTCGGTATCCAGAAGTCCTTGCCTTTGGAGGCGAATTCTCCCTTGAGCGTCAGTCCCTTCCAGCTGAAGTCCGCCGAGGCGGAGTAGAGGTTGAGGTTCAGTAAGTCCATGCTGTTCTGCTCGTAGCGGTTGACGAAGCCTCCTTCGAAGTTGAGCACTACCGCATCCCATCCGAATATCTTGTCCAGCGAAAGCATAAGGTCGGCGCCCCTGATTAGAGAGCTGGCGTAGGAGCAGTAGAGCCGCGGACGGCCGTACATACCCTTGATGGTGAGCCCTTCAAGCAGGCTGCAACTTGCCTTGATGCCTTCGATGGAGTTGTTCAGGCCCAGGTTCCTGTCTTCGTAGGACCTGAAAATCAGACCGTTGCCTATCTGGTCATAAAAGTCGCCGATGTGTACGGAAAAATTGTTGTCTGTCCAGGAAATGTACTTGGATGCAAGGAAGAATGGCTTGCTGTCCAGCTGCATTCCTATTTCGTATCCGTAAAGAGCCGGGAGGTAAGCCTCGAGCTGGATGCCTGAACTGATCTTTCCGTTCACGTAGTCCAGCTTGAGGTAGTTGTTGGAACCGAACCAGTCTTCCGGTCCGGCAGATCCCAGGCCGCTGTCGTTGAGGTAGCCTATGCTGTTGGTCTCAAGACTGCCTGTCAGGTAAGCATTGTCAAAGCCGGCCTGTGCGGCGGACAGAGTCCAGCTCAACAGACCGGCAATGATCAAATATGAGGTTTTACTTCTGAGAAGCATAATGTCTGCTCATCTTCTTGGCAGCCTCCTTGCCGTTTACAGGCTTCGGAGTGACCTTGTTGTACTTGGTCATCGCCTTGATTGAAGTCTTGCGCTTGGCAGGGGTGAAGTAGTTGAAATTGCTTCCGCTGACGGCATTTACGCGAATCTGTGCCTTGAAAGCTTCAGATGCGTCTGATACGGACTTGGTGCCGGCGGCGTTTCCGTTCCATCCCTTGGTGAAGCTCAGAGGAGAGACATTCTTGTATGATGGAGTATAACCGGAAACTCCGTAGAAGTACATTCCGTTGAGGTAGTATGAGCATCCGTCATATACGAATGGTTCGATGGAGAATGAAGCGTTGTCGGTGCCTGACAGCTTGATAGGGAAGATTGCATCCTCGCCATTCTCTCCAACGGAAACATATCCGACCTCACCGTCCTTGGTTCCGATACCGGTAAGGTAGAGCTGGTAATAACCTGCAGTTGAAAGAGGATACATCCTGTTCTGGTTTACAGGAACACAGGCGCTGTTTTCGCCGGTAATCTCGATGTACCACTTCGGACCGCAATCCCAGATCATCGACTCGTTGTCAAATCCGTTGTAGCTGTCGCTTACGAAGAGATCAAAAGGAGTGTTGAGTTTGAAGAAGTATGGCTCGTCTTCAAATCCGAATCCGTAGCAGAGGAGTCTGTTCTGGGACTTGAGCTTGGCGTTGAACTCTTCGCACTCGGCCTTGAATTCTTCATAAAGGGCATCAACCTGATCCTTGTTCATGCCAACGGCCTCTTTGTAGAGGTCATAAACGCTCTGGTCAAGGGATGATGGATAGGTGATACCATCCGTGATGGTAATCTTGCAGGACATCGGATCTGCATCAACGTAGCTTCCGGTGTTGTAGTCGATCTTCTGAACGTTTGCGCTCATTGTCCAGTCGCCGAGCAGGTCTGCGAACAGCCTTGATTCAATCTTTGCCTTCGCAGGTTCCTTGATGGTGGTTCCGATTGCGTAGCCGGAATTGTCATCGATTACGTTTCCGGTATCCTCCTCGTTGAATGCAACCACTGCGAGAAGGGTCTGTGCGTCAGGAAGTGATGAGAACATGACGTTGTATCCGGCGTCGCTGTTAATCTTTTCAACTTCATCAGCGGTAAAGACATTGCCCTGTGCTACGACATCGTTGTAGCTGTGGCCGAGGTTGAGCATCATTCCGAACTCCCTGTAGTAATTGGCTGCATATTTTGCTGAAGCGGCATTCTTGCTGGTACACTTGACGTTGAACCATACCTCGTATGGAGATTCGGTTCCGCTAGGGTTAGGAATGCTCGTTACCTGAACGGTAGGAGCCGGCATACTCTTGGCCGTTGTGCTGAAGGTATCGTGGATGAACTTCTGGCTCAGACCATTCTCGTCTCCGAGTGCAGTGATGAGAAGGTGATACTGGGTCTCAGGCTCGAGATAGTACATATCCTCGAGAATAATCTGTGTAGGACCGGTGCAAGTCTGGGCACCCCAATACATTGCTCCCGGATATGAAGCCGTGAACCACTGGAGGTAGTCGGTATTGTTGTCAATCATCGGAAGCATATTGAGGTACTCGGAATCCGGAAGGATGAGTACGCAGTATTTATTGATGTTCTCGTCAGGGGTGATGGTGATTGTGCCCTTGGTTGCGCCGACTTCCTTCACGATTTCAATTTCCGCTTCGAGTTCGGTCGGAGGATCAAGCACGAAATGCCTGCGCATATAGAAACCGGTCCAGAACTTGTCTTCTTCAAGTTCGGTGTCATCGATGTCTGCTGACCAAGGTGCCCATCCGCCTCCCTGGGACTCGTAATAAGCGTCGAAGTCAAACAATGCGGTGTAGTAACCGCTGCCCCAGCCTGTGAAGTCGGTGTCGTCCCAGGCGAATTCTCCAGCGGTGAGGATGATAGGCTCTCCCGGAGAGAACGGGGTGTGGAGCATAAACGGCTCGCCGGACCACTCGTCAAGGATGTACTCGCCGTTGGCGTCCTTGGCGTAGATGTTGTCGGAATTATAGTAGAGGGTAGTGTCGTTTACAAAGTGCTGCTGGCCGTTCTGCAGGAGCATATCGGCCTCAAGGGCTGCGAACCAGCCGAGTTTTGAGTTGAGATACATCGGGAGGCTGCCTACGTTGAAACGGATGGCGTGTCCGGCTTCCTTGACAGATGCAGGAACCTTGAAGTGGAGCTTGAATCCGTCGCTGTAGGTGTCCACGAGGGTGTAGGTCTCAGTGTACTCGCCTGTCGTGAAAGAGAAAGGCAGAGTGATGTCGAAGAACTGGTCAGCTGACTTCTTGAAAGCTACGATTCCATGATAGGTCTTGTTACCTTCGAGTCCGGTAAAGAAGATGCTGTTGCTTCCTTCGATGAGGGTTCCGGTAGTACCCGTTGCAAAGATGACCGCAGGATCGGTGATTGCGATCTCGCTGTCAGAGATGATGTAGGCATACTCAATGAGTTTGGATACGTTGAGTGTGACCTCGGCTGTCAGTGTTTCGGCATTTACCGACTCCAGGGTGACTGAAGAAGGGGTTTCTTTGGGCTCACAGGACGTGAGCAATCCGCCGAAAACGACGAATCCTGCAGAAAGCAGGGTTAAAAAGTGTTTCTTCATTGTGTGTATAAATGTTGTGTAAATCATACTACTAACAAACCCGGCAAAGATAAGAACAATTATTGTAAATATCAATATAAGTTGCTGACTAAATTAAAATTATTATATTTGCAGCCAAATTATAATCAATATGAAAAAGTTTGTTACCGCTTTGTTTTTTGCGGCGCTTTTCTGCGCCACGGCTTTTGCACAGCTCCCTTCCGTAACAGTTGAAGATGCCAAGGGAATGAAGTTCGATACCGGAAAGATTGCAGATGGAAAAACCCCGGCGGTCATATCTTTCTGGAGTGTAACCTGCAAGCCATGCATTCAGGAACTGGACGCAATCAACGATGCACTTGAGGACTGGCAGAGTGAGGCGGACTTCAGGGTCGTTGCGGTTTCCACCGATGACGTGCGCTTCCTTGCCAAGGCCAAGGCTCTCGCCGACGGCCACGCCTGGGGCGAATTCACCCTGCTCTACGATGTCAACAGCGACTTCAAGAGAGCGATGAATGTCGTATATACCCCACAGGTTTTTATCGTATCTGCCGACGGCAAAATCGTTTACTCGCATTCCGGCTACAACCCTGGCAGTGAAGAACAGATCCTCCAGGAACTCAAAAAGCTCTCACCCGCAAAGAAATCCCCTTCAAAGAAAAATTCTTCCGCAAAGCGTAAAATCTGAGGTCTGCAGAGCATTCACGCTTCATTTTCCCCGGTCCTGATACTGAAAGACCGGTATTGAGCGTTACGGATGTTGATCAAATAGAAATTGAATATTTCCGGCTTGGCATTATAGGGATAAGGGACAGCTGAAAGGGAGGAATGACAATTTTCAGTTGTCTTGTCAAGGAAGGCGAACATAAATAGCATGGAGAACAATTCAGCAATGATTGTTCTCCATGTTTTGAGTATATTTATTTGGGTGCTGTTACTTGGTACTTGGTGTCGTCTTAGGCATCACTGCCTTATTATTTTTTACCATCTCTATAACGTTGCAGCTTTAAAGGCCTTCTTGAGGGCTTTTACATCATTTGAACATTCTTCTTCGCGGACAATCTCCAGTACGCTGCACTTTTGCTTTTTGATACCAAGCCCCCGGCACTTGCCGTGCAGTTTTCGGTTCTGTGCCGGCCGATGACATTGACTGCTTCCGTGTCCTTTTGCTTCCGGCTAGTTAAGAATCGTAAAAGAAAGATTTAATTTTTACGAATCGTAATGCCATCCCTTTCAAGTTCCAGTCGTGTCATATATCTTTGTTACGGGCAATTGCCATATGGCATCAACACAGCTGCCCTTAATTGCAAAATCAACTTGAATAACAGAGTAATATTATCAATCATTAACCGAACTTAAACATTATGAAACAGTTTCAACCAAGACTGAACCCGGAAGATCTGGTATTCGTGGACCTTTTGTCGGATACTGGATTCAAACTAGTTTATGCAAATCCAGCCAAT
>SFJA01000006.1 GCA_004556005.1 Bacteroidales bacterium
GACCTTTTGTCGGATACTGGATTCAAACTAGTTTATGCAAATCCAGCCAACAAGTCGTTGCTGATTAATCTTTTGAACATTGTCCTTCCTGATGATATGCGGGTAAGCGACATAGTGGAATATAGAGACCGTGAGCAGAACCCGGATAGCTTTTTGGGCAAAAAGACAATCCTTGACCTTGTGTGCCGAGACTTGGCGGGAAATATCTTTTGTGTAGAGGTACAGAGGAAGATAGACAGCGCGTTCGGCAAGCGTTGCGTGTATTATGCTTCAGGCCAGTATCATTCGCAGTTGAGAAAGGGCCAGAGGTACGAAGAATTGCACCCTGTGTTTGAAATTGCCTTTCTTGAGGAGCAGATACCTCACGCGGACGAGACGTTATGGGACACGGACAATATCATTTCCCGCTATCAAATTGCAGAAATGAGTACGGGAGAGAGTCTTGGTTCAACTATTTTCATTATCTTCGCAGAGTTGGGACGTTTCAGTAAAAGTGCGGAGGAATGCTTGACCGTGAAGGACAAGTTGTTCTATTGGTTCAAGAACGCATCTTGCCTGAAGGATGCACCTGCGTGGACGGAAGATCCTGAATTGTCGGCACTTATGACAGCAACCGAGATTGCTGCGTTCCCACCGGAAAAGAAGGACATATACATCAAGAATATTATGAACGAGAGGGACATAGAATATCAGCAAAAGATCTGTTTCGACCGAGGGTTAAAGCAGGGCTTGGAACAGGGCTTGGAACAGGGCTTGGAGCAGGGCATGGAACAGGGACTCGTGAGAGGTCGGGCAGAAGGCCGTGAAACCGGTGCCCGAGAGAATGCTTTGAAAACTGCTAAAGCACTCCTGCAAAACGGAATTGCACCTGACATTATTGCCAGGTGCACCGGATTGAGTATTGAAGATATAAGATAATCAAGAGGTTCCCGCTTGATGTGCAGCGGTAGGGAAGTGGCGAAACTGTAGCAGACTTTCTCGCCGGGAACAATGGTTTTGAAAGCGAGGGCGTGCATTTTGCCACCGCAAACCCGCACGCAGGTGCTGCCGGCATCCGGCATAACCAGTCCGACACCAATAAAGTTGTTGACATATGAGTCTGATAGGAAATATTCTCTGGTTTATTCTCGGCGGTTTTGCAGTCGCCCTGATGTATTTTGTTAGCGGGCTGCTGCTCTGCTGTACCATCATAGGCATACCTTTCGGCCTTCAGCTTTTCAAGATTGCAGGCCTAGCCATCTGCCCGTTCGGCCGTGAAGTCACCTTGCTTTCCAATCAGGGCTGCCTGTCTTTTGTATTCAACGTTATCTGGCTCGTCTTCGGATGGTGGGAGATTGCCCTCGTCCATCTTGTTCTCGCTGCAATAATGGCCTTGACCATTGTCGGCATTCCGTTTGCCAAGGCTCATTGGAGACTTATGCTCCTGAGTTTCCTTCCTTTCGGCAGCAAAGCCTGATAACCTTGGCCAACCCGCTACTCGACTGTGACGCTTTTTGCAAGGTTGCGCGGCTTGTCCACGTCCAGTCCCTTGACAACCGAGGTGTAGTATCCGAGCAGCTGAAGGGGCACGATGGCAAGTATGCCGATGAAATGCTCATCGACCTTTGGAACATAAATGGTAAAGTCTGCAACGTCCTCGATATCATAGTGTCCCTGCGTTGTCACAGCCATAAGGTATGCGCCTCTGGTCTTGCATTCCATATTTGAGACCGTCTTGCCGAACAGCGCATTCTGGGTCAGTACTCCGACCAGCAGCGTCCCCGGCTCTATAAGGGAGATGGTCCCGTGCTTGAGTTCTCCGGCGGCGTATGCCTCGCTATGTACGTACGAAACCTCCTTCATCTTGAGACTGCCCTCAAGGCAGACGGCATAGTCGATTCCCCTTCCTATGAAGAATGCGTCCGCGAACCACTGGATGCGCTCCTTGTCTTCGAGCTGGTGAGCAATCTTGTCCGGAATGCTCTGAAGTTCGGAGATGAGCTGGACATACCTGCCGTTGTCGATCTGACCTCTGATACGGGCGAATTCGACTGCAAGTGTAAAAGCGGCGGCGAGCTGGGTGCAGTAGGCCTTCGTGGTAGCTACCGCGATTTCGGGACCGGCCAGCGTGTAGAGCACGTGGTCGGCTTCGCGGGCGATGGAACTGCCTACTACATTGACGATTGCGAGTGTCTTTGCTCCGAGCGAACGGGCCTCCCTCAGTGCAGCCAGGCTGTCGGCAGTCTCTCCTGACTGTGAGATGACTATGACCAGCGTCCCCGGCGACAGGATAGGATTGCGATAGCGGAATTCGGACGCGAGTTCGACCCTGACCGGTATGCGGGCGAGGTCCTCGAACACGTACTGCGCCTCCATCCCGACGTGCCAGGCACTTCCGCAGGCGACAATCTGAATGGAAGTCAGAGTGCGGACGAATGCCTCATCCAAGCCTGTGGCGCTGATGTCGATGCACTTGCCGTCGGAACTAATCAGCGAGTTGAGGGTGTCTCTCACGGCGCGAGGCTGCTCGTGGATTTCCTTTATCATAAAGTGCTCGTATCCACCTCTTTCCGCTGCCTGGTCGTCCCAGGTTATTGTGGAGAGCTCCTTCTGGATCTGCTCGCCTTCGCTGTTGTAGAAGCTGACTTCGCCAGCCTTGACGCAGGCCATTTCGCAGTTTCCGACATAATACACGTTCCTCGTGTACTTCAGTATTGCAGGGACGTCGGAGGCAATGAAAGTTTCGCCTTCGCCGGTGCCGATGATCATAGGGCTGTCCTTGCGCGCTGTCCAGATCCTGTCAGGGAAGTCGTTGAACAGCAATGCAAGGGCATAGGAACCCCTGATTCGCAGCATCATCTTGGAAAGTGCGGCAACAGGGTCGCCGGTCTTGCGGTAGTAATAGTCGGCAAGTTTAACTGCTACTTCCGTATCTGTCTGAGAATAAAACTCATATCCTGCTTTAACCAGTTTGTCCTTGAGTTCCTGGTAATTCTCTATGATTCCGTTGTGAACCCCGACTACGGCGCAGTCGTCCGCACTGGGCCCGGAGATATGCGGGTGTGCATTGGTCTCGCTCGGCTCTCCGTGAGTCGCCCAGCGTGTATGACCTATGCCAATGTTCCCGGTCAGTGCCTTGCCCCCGTCAATCTTCTCGGACAGCATCCTGAGCCGCCCCTTTGCCTTTACAACCCGGACCTTTCCGTCAAGACCCCTTACGGCAATGCCTGCAGAGTCGTAGCCACGGTATTCGAGTTTTGACAATCCTTCCAAAAGGACCTCGGCTGCCTGCCTGGGGCCCACGTAACCGGTTATTCCACACATACTTGCTTAATCAACTTTTACCTTCTTCCTGGACAATCTGCTCTTTTCGGCACGGAAGCCCATAACGTGGCTTTCAATGGATGCGTCGATGTTGCTTGTAAGCATGCTCTCGTCCTTGTGGGCGACCGCTTCAAGGAAGTCGCAGACGAGAGCCATGTCGCCGCCCCCGTGTCCTGCGCCCTTGTACTCAGGAATGTCGGAAACGTCCTTGTGCCAAACGAGCTTGCGGTTGCTGCGGAACTCGTAAAGGGTAAACTTCTTGCCGTCTCCTTCTATGTATCCTGTCGTTCCCATTACGCGCGTGCGCCTGCCTCCGAACGGAGTAAATGCTTCCATTGAGAATGATGCCGTGGTTCCGTCCTCAAACACCATTTCGCTGACGAAGTGGTCAGGCTGGTCGTTGTCGCAGTGATATACGCAGCGTCCCCATTCGTTGTTCGGGTCCGAAATCTTGCCCATTATTTCCGCCTCGTCGCGGCTGTTCTTGAGGTCAAATACTCCGAGATGCTGCTTTCTCTTTACATAAATGTCGATTGCGCTGTATGGGCAGCTGGCCTCGTGCGGGCATCCGTCGGTGCAGCGCAGCGGTGCACCCTCGGGGGCGTTCTCGGCCTTGAACCAGGTGAGAGAACCGTCTGCAACTATGGTCTTGCAAGGCTTGCCTACGATCCATCGCAGTATATCAAGGTCGTGGCAGCTTTTTGCAAGAATGATAGGGGTAGTCTTTTTTGAATCTCGCCAGTTGCCCCTGACATAGGAGTGTGCCATATGGCGGCACTCGATAGGCTCCATGTGCTGTATGCTGATGAGCTTGCCTATCATACCGGAATGGATTGCCTGATAAAGGGCCCTGAAATACGGGCTGTAGCGGAGAACGTGGCAGACAGCGACTATACCGCCGTACTTGTGTGCCTGGTCCCTGATGTCCTTGCACTCCTTTTCGCTCTGGGCAACCGGCTTTTCGAGCAGGACGTCGTAACCCATCTCCAGTGCCTTCATGCACGGCCCGTAATGCAGGTCGTCAGGAGTGGTTACAAACACGGCGTCAGCAAATTTTGGAACCTTGAACACTTCGCTCCAGTCGCCGAAACGGTGCTCTTCGTCTATGCCGAACTTGTCGCCCATGGAGTCCTTGCGACTTTCCCTGATATCCGAAACGCCCACAATCTGCAGGCACTCAGGATATCTCTTTGCATATGAAGCATAAGTCCTTCCCCTGCTTCCGGCGCCTACGATTATTGCGCGAATAGGCTTGCCGTTCACATCGGCCCTGAGCCCCTTTACCGCGAAATCCAGTTCCGGGTCGGTTTCCGAAGCCCCTGAGACTGCATCTGCAGGCCCTTCTGCATACTTGTCAGAAGATGATGAAACCGCTCTTTCAACGGCCTTGAGCCGTTGTTCACTGCCAATGAAAGTTGCACCCACGGTCAGGGCACCGAGACTTTTTAGAAAATCCTTGCGATCCATAATTCCAAAGCTATTTGTTTTACAAATGTAAGGATTTTTCCGTATAACCGGGAATATCTTCTTATATTTGTTAGTCGCAAAACAAAGGATTATGTTGAAGTTATTGTTTATCTGTATGCTTTCCCTCCTTCAGGCTCTTCCGTCAGAAGTATTTTTCGGCGGGCAGCGCCAACATGTGCAGGGAATTGCCTATGACAGCAGTGAGGACTGTATGTATATGTCCTTCACCAGCCGCTTTGTCAAAGTCGATATGCAGGGCAATCTGATAGCCTCGATAGACCGCATCCAGGGCCATCTTGGCGCCATGACCTTCGATCAGGGCAGCCGCAGGGTCTATGCCTCGCTCGAATGCAAGGATGACGAGATAGGCGCCGGCATAGCAAAAACCCTTGGTACACAAGCCGTTGGCCGTTCAGACTCGCATTTCTACATAGCCATTATCGACGTTGACAAACTTGACCGTCCGGGAGTCGATCCCGAGGACAACGACGTGTTCAGGACAGTCTGTCTCAACAAGGTTATGGAAGATTATTCAGCAACGGTACAGACCGCTGACGGTCCCCGCGAGCACCGCTACGGTTGTTCGGGCATTGACGGCGTTGCAATCGCTCCCGCTGCCGGAAAGGCTGGAAAGTCCGGAAAGGACTATCTTTACGTTGCATACGGCATCTATTCCGACAATTCCCGCGAAGATAATGATTATCAGATACTTCACCGCTATTCTTTGCCTGAGCTTGACCGACTCGCCCGAACAGTGCGCTTCGGCGAACTGCACTCGAGCGGACCTGCAAAGCCGGGAAAGGAGTACTTTGTCCACACCGGCAACACTTCTTACGGAGTGCAGAATCTTGCCTACGACCCGCATACCCGCTGCCTCTTCCTTGCCGTCTATCCAGGCCGCAAACCGCAGTATCCCAATTACAAGCTTTTCGCTGTAAGTCTGGAAAACAAAGCTTTCAAGGCCCCTCTGAAGGGCGGCGACGCCACTCTCAAACTGCAGTTTCCCCTCCGTTCCGACGGGGCTCTCACCGACAGCGACAGCGGCACCTCCGGCTGGCGCTTCCCTTACGGCTCCACGGGTCTCTGTCCGCTCGGCGGCGGCCTCTGGTACATCTCCGAAAACGGCAAAAACGCTGAAGGCGAATTCTGCCGCGCCCGTCTTTACCGCTGGGTAGGCCGGCCGGATGCCGCTTTCGAGAAGAATTCCTCCCTATGAAAAAGGTGAAAAAGGGCGAGGGCGCTTATGCGCTGGTGACCGGGGCGAGTTCCGGGATTGGCCTGCAATATGCCCGCCAGCTCGCGCAGCGAGGCTATAACCTGCTGATGGTCAGCAATGAAGACTCTGTCCATGAAAGAGCTCGTGACATTGCATCCGGCTTTGCGAAAGTGTCTGTACGCGGATTGGTGCTGGACCTTGCCGAGACCGGGGCGGCTGAGAGTCTGCACTCGTACTGCGCTGAGAACGGGCTTCAGGTCGAGGTGCTGGTGAACAACGCCGGAATCTATCACAACTGTGATTTTCTGGATGACAGCTGGAGGTTCAACTCCGCGATAATGCTGCTGCACGTCTATACTCCGACTATGCTGATGTATCTTTTCGGAAAGGATATGGCAGCGCGTGGCTACGGTTACATATTGAATATGAGTTCGGTAACCTCCGCTTTCTCCGTTCAGAGGATAGGCATTTACTGTTCGACAAAAGCCTATCTGCAGCGAATTTCGCGTTCGGCGCACGTCGAACTTTCCGGCAGGGGAGTGGTCGTGACCTGCGTCAGACCGGGGGCCGTGGCTACCGACCTGTACAATCTCAGCAGTGCGGCCCGCCGTCTGGGACTTGCCCTGGGCTATATAACTACGCCTGAACGGCTTGCGAAAAGGGGACTTGATGCGATGTTTCGCGGACGCTCCTGCCTGACTCCGGGACTTTATACAAAGTTGCTTGATCTGCTTATAAGGTTTGTTCCGACTTGGGCGCTCAAGCTAATAAGAAGATGGGGAATTTATTGATATGGACCAGCCCAAGATAGAACGGCTTCTGCGTTTGATGAAGTATCTTTCGTCAAACGTCAATTATTCGATAGGGGAGTTGAGCCGCAAGCTCGATATGTCTCCGCGAACCGTTTACAGGTACATAGATACTTTCAAGTCGGCGGGTTTTTCCGTTGTCAAGCTCTACTCGGACGTGTATAAGCTGTTGAGTATGCCGAAGGAATCTGTGGATCTCGACAAACTGATTTATTTCTCCGAAGAGGAAGCGTATCTTGTCAATACACTGATAGAAAACCTTGCTCCGACCAACTCTCTCAAGGCTAATCTCAAAGAGAAGCTCTCGGCAATATACAGCCAGACATCCATTGCGGATTTTGTTGACCGGAAAAGCAATGCGGCCCACGTGGAACTGCTTGGCGAAGCCATCAAGAACAGGTGCAAGGCAGTACTGGTCAACTATCAGTCGGCCAGTTCTCACAGTACAAGAGACAGACTGATAGAACCTTATGACTTTACCTCTGACTATGTTGACGTTTGCGCGCTGGACCTTGAGGACGGCCGCAACAAGATATTCAAGATTTCCAGGATAGGGGAGGTTCGTATGCTGGATGAGGAATGGACAAGGGAGGGCGAACACCGACGCAAGGGTATGGACGTTTTCCGCTTCTCCGGCGATACCGCGCAGCGGGTGCGTCTGCGCCTGTCCACTATGGCAAAGAACCTGCTCGTGGAAGAATTCCCCCTTGCAATCCGGGACCTCAGTCCTGACGGGGAAGCCTGGCTGCTCGATACCGAGGTGTACAGCTTTGTGGGCATAGGCCGCTTCTATCTGGGTCTTGCAAGCGAAATAAGCATCGTGGACAGTCAGGAGTTCGAGGCATATATCGCCGATTATGTCGGAAGGAACCTCGTGCGCGGAGCTTATCGTTGCAGCCGATAGCGGCGATAGAAACAAACACGGACAAAAGCTTTGCAAAACACTACCAAGGATATAACTTTGCAGCGTCGTAATGATACGGCAGACATTTAACATTATAAATATCAATATTATGAAAGCACTTATCATCATCGCTGCAATGCTTGTTCTCGTAGTTGTACTCAAGGTTCTTGACGCTCTTACCTCCGGTCGTATCAACAGCGTTGGAGCAAAGTCCAACAGTCTCTCCAGAAATATGCCCCGCATCGACATAAATGATCCTGAGAGCATCAAGGCGGGCATTGCTTACTACAAGGATCTCGAAGACTAATTGAAACTTATGGAACTCAGACAGCTGAAATATTTCGTAAAGACTGCGGAAACCCTCAATTTCTCCGAGGCTGCCAGGGAGTTGTTCATCACTCAAAGCACGCTTTCGCAGCAGGTGCGCTGTCTGGAGCAGGAATTGGGCGTGGACCTTTTCCAGCGTGACTCGCACGGAGTTATGCTCACGGAAAACGGGGAACGCCTCCTGCCTATAGCCAGGCGTACGCTTGAGGACGCCGATCAGTGCTTTACGCAGATCAGTGACCTCAAGCAGATGCTGTCCGGAGTTCTTAACATAGGCATTTCTTATACCTTTGCGCCTGTTTTGATGGAAGCGGTGAAGGAATTTACCGCGCAGTATCCCGGAGTGCGGCTCAATATCATCTGTCGCACAATGGAGGAACTGCTGGAACTGCTTAAGAAGCGCGAAGTTGACTTTGTACTCTGTTTCAAGCCACACATTACTGACAATGAAATAGAGTCTCACATACTTTTCGACAATCAGCTTTCCGTCATAGTCAGCCGTACTCATCCGCTTGCGGAGAGGTCCTCTATCGGCATTGGGGACATTCTTCCGTACCGTGTGGTGATGCCTGCGCGCGAGACTCAGGCCAGGAAAGCATTCGAGCTCTTCTTTCCGGGTACGACGGAAAAGCTGAAAGTCGTTGTTGAGAGCAATGAGGTCCATGTCATTCTCGACCTGGTCCGTACCACGCAGATGGTAACATTCCTCTCCGAGGCGACACTCTACCAGAACAACGGCCTTGTTGCCATACCGATAGATGCGCCTGACACCCAGCTCGAGGGGTGTGTGCACACGCTCAAGAAGGTTTACAGGAAGCGTGCTGCTGAAGAATTTATCCGTATCCTGAGGGCGACGGACGCCGTACGGGAGCGGGCAAACGGTTGGTTAAAATGACAATAGCACTTTCTATCATCATTCTCTGCACCGTAATCGCCCTTGGAAAACTGCTGGGCCGGTGCAAGATTTTCGGCATCTCGTTAGGTGTTACCTGGATTCTTTTTGTCGGAATAGTTTTTTCCCATTTCGGCTATGTCCTTGATCCGGGCTTGCTTCATTTCGTCAAGGAACTAGGGCTGATTTTCTTTGTCTATAGCATCGGTATGCAGGTCGGTCCAAGCTTTTTTTCAAGTTTCCGCAAGGGTGGCGTCACGCTGAACCTCCTTGCTGTGCTTCTGGTTTTGTGCGGGGTCGGCGTAACTGCGCTGCTGATAAAGCTTACCGGTATCGAGGCACCTGTAATGGTGGGCGTGATGTCGGGTGCCGTAACCAATACGCCCGGCCTGGGAGCTGCCCAGCAGTCTTATGCCGACGCTACGGGCGGGGACCCTTCCGGTATCGCCCTCGGATATGCCGTTGCCTATCCTTTGGGAGTGGTCGGAGCCATCCTTTCGTTCATTCTGCTGAAATTCCTGTTCAGCAAGTCTTCACTTTCAAACCACTCGGCTCCATCTTCTGCCGAGTCGGTCGATGCTC
Organism: Bacteroidales bacterium; assembly: GCA_004556005.1. Taxonomy (GTDB): domain Bacteria; phylum Bacteroidota; class Bacteroidia; order Bacteroidales; family UBA932; genus Cryptobacteroides. The sequence continues at coordinate 9,501 of SFJA01000006.1, forward strand.
TAACCGAAAGGATAGAGCAGGATGCCCTTGCTCACGGAAGGAAGTTCGTGCATCGCAAGATAATCATTTCCAAACGCAAGTTGAACGGAAAGAGACTGGGGTCGCTGGAGTTTGAAAAAATCATCGGTGCATCCATCACCCGCATCCGCAGGTCCGGCATCGAGATTATGGCCAATGCAGATACCATACTTCAGATGGGAGACGTCGTAACCGTGGTAGGCGCCGAGCAGTCAGTCGCCGCGATGGAGAAGATACTCGGAAACTCAGTCAAAAAGCTGGATGAGCCCAACCTCATAGCCTTTTTTGCCGGTATTGCTGCGGGATGTGCCCTGGGAAGCATTCCTATCCATTTCCCCGGCATACCCCAGCCGGTCAAGCTTGGTCTTGCAGGAGGACCGCTGATTGTCGCCATTCTGCTGGGCTACTTCGGACCGCGCTTTAAGGTCGTTACCTATACGACCACCAGTGCCAACCTGATGATAAGGGAAATAGGAATATCACTGTTCCTTGCCTGTGTCGGACTTGAAGCCGGAACCGGTTTTGTCGATACCATTGTGAATAAGGGCGGCCTTATCTGGATAGCCTACGGAGCAATCATTACCATAGTCCCTCTACTTATCTGCGGACTCATCGGCAGATTCTTCATGAAACTGGGATACAATACCCTTATCGGAGTGCTTGCAGGTGCCAGTACCAACCCGCCAGCGCTTGCCTTTGCCGGCGAACAGGACAAGAACAGTGACGAGGCGGCCGTAGGTTATGCAACCGTATATCCGCTCACAATGTTCCTGCGCGTCCTCTGCGCCCAGCTGATGATACTGATGATGGTATAGGCCCTGACTTGCTTGAACAAGGATTTTTCCAAGGTAAATTTCATATGTCAATCCGGATGACCTCCGTGTCCCAAGGGGACCAGGGGTCATCCTTTGTTTGGACTTGGTCCCAAATGCACTCCGATGTCGGAAGTAATAAAAATAAATGCCCCTCACAATCGTGAGAGGCATTTTTGCGGTGCGGAAGGGACTCGAACCCTCGACCTCCGGCGTGACAGGCCGGCATTCTAACCAGCTGAACTACCGCACCAGCATTGGTTGTTTCTTGAATGCGGATGCAAAGTTAAGTATTTTTTCTGAATCTGCAATAGCGTGATTAAATTTTTTTCACTTTTTTCGTAAATTTGTGGTCTATGTCTGAAGGAAACATCATAATCAAGGGTGCCAGGGTTAACAATCTCAAGAATATCAGTCTGGAGATTCCCCGGGGGAAACTTGTCGTAGTGACAGGAATTAGCGGCAGCGGCAAGTCAAGCCTCGCATTTGATACGCTGTATGCCGAAGGCCAGCGCCGTTTTGCCGAGAGTATGAGTTCGTATGCCCGCCAGTTCCTTGGCCGTATGCGCAAGCCCGATGTCGATATGATAGATGGCATCCCTCCTGCTGTTGCCATTGAGCAGAAGGTGACCAGTCTCAATCCGCGTTCTACGGTTGCTACAACTACGGAAATATATGATTTTCTCCGTCTAGTGTTTGCCCGCATCGGCAGAATCTACAGCCCTGTTTCGGGCCGTGAGGTTAAGGAAGAGGGCATTAAGGACGTATGTGCGTGGATAGAGGCCTCCTCTCCGGCTACTTTCTTCATCCTGTCCGATGTTGGCTACGATACTGCAGAAGACCGTACGGCACTGCTTCTCAAACTTAAAGAAGATGGTTTCAACCGAATTCTCGGAGACGGAAGACCGCAGCGCATAGATGACGTGCTTTCGAGCGAATGCTATCCGGAAAAAGCTTTTCTGCTGCTCGACCGCTTAAGGACCGGCTCCGCAGCGGGCGAAAAGTGTGCGCAGTCCTCCGTTATGGACGAGGATACGTGGGCGAGGTTGCTGTCAAGCGTCGGGGAAGCATTTTCTCGGGGTAACGGACGAATGGCGGTTGCGGTGGACGGCGGGGAATTGAGAGAGTTCAGCAATCGCCTTGAGCTGGACGGCATAGTCTTCCGTAAGAGCGACGACTACCTGTTCAGTTTCAACAGTCCGCTGGGTGCCTGTCCGGTCTGCGGTGGTCTGGGCAGGGTCAGCGGCATCAGCGAGGACCTGGTTGTCCCGGACAAGAGCATGAGCCTGTATGACGGTGCGATTGCCTGCTGGAGGGGCGAGAAGATGTCCTTCTTCAAGGACCGCCTGGTTGCCAATTCTTCCAAACTGGGTCTGGATATCTTTGCCCCTTATTGCGAACTACCTGAGAATCAGCGCGATATTATATGGCATAAACGAAGTGATGCTTCCGACCCGGACTCATATATCTGCATTGACGAATTTTTCGAGTGGGTGGAGACGCAAAGGTACAAGATTCAGTACAAGTTTATGCTCAACCGCTTCAGCGGCAGGGCGGTTTGTCCTTCCTGCAGGGGAAGCAGGCTGCGTAAGGAAGCTCTCTGGGTCAGAATTGCGGACAAGAACATCGCCCAGCTGCTTGATATGAGCGTTTCCGAGCTCATTCCTTTCTTTGAGGGTCTGGACCTTTCTCCACGCGAGAGGACCATTGTCGAGAAACCGCTTGCTGAAGTGCTTTCGCGTCTGCATTTCATTGACGACGTGGGCCTTGGCTACCTGACTCTAAGCCGCGCGGTAAACACGCTTTCCGGAGGTGAGAGCCAGCGCATTAACCTGGTGACTGCACTCGGAAGTTCGCTGGTGGGCTCCATGTATATACTGGATGAGCCGAGCATTGGATTGCATCCTCGTGATACAGAAAGACTTATATCTGTGTTGAAACGCCTTCGTGATTTGGGCAATTCTGTTATTGTCGTTGAACACGATGAGGAAATCATACGCTCTGCCGATCTTCTTGTGGATGTTGGCCCTCGTGCCGGTCGTTTTGGCGGTCAGATAGTGTATGTGGGCCCTCCGGTGGGGCAGGACAATCCCGATTCGCTGACGCTACAGTATCTTTCCGGCAAGCGCCAGCGTTACGAGAGGACTACGAGGCCGTGGACCTATGGCATTACCGTACGCGGGGCTCACGAGCATAATCTCAAAGGAATGGACGTATGCTTCCCTTTGGGTGTGCTGACCGTTGTTACGGGCGTCAGCGGCAGCGGCAAGTCTTCGCTTGTCGGTGACATACTCTATCCTGCACTGCAGCGGCACCTGACTGACAGCGGAGATGCTCCGGGCGTATTCAAGGGCCTTTCCGGCAATCTCGACCGCATACAGAGGGTCGAATACATAGACCAGAACCCTATAGGACGCAGTTCCCGTTCCAATGCCGCTACCTATCTCAAGGCTTTTGACGATATTAGGGTCCTGCTTTCAAAACAGAAGGCGGCCAAGCTCAATCATTTCGGTCCGTCCTATTTCAGCTTCAATGCCGAGGGAGGGCGCTGCCCGGAGTGCAAGGGTGACGGCGTCGTACGCATTGAAATGCAGTTTATGGCAGACGTTACAATGGTCTGCGAAGAATGCGGCGGCAAGCGATTCAAGCCGGAGGTGCTTGATATCCGGTACAATGGCCTGAACATTGACGATATGCTCAACCTGAGCGTGGATGAGGCGATACAATTCTTCTCCGCCGGTACTGAGCCTGAGGCGGCCTCGGTTGTCGAAAAACTAAAGTCCCTGCAGGAAGTAGGTCTGGGCTACATCAAGCTCGGCCAGAGCAGTAGCACGTTATCGGGAGGCGAAAGCCAGAGAATCAAACTTGCTTACTTCCTGTCATTGAGCAGGTTGAGCCGTAAGCAGGAAAGTATTCTCTTTATTTTTGACGAGCCGACCACGGGATTGCATTTTTATGATGTAGAGAAACTGCTCAAGAGTTTCGATGCCCTGCTTCAGGCCGGACACAGTCTGGTTGTGGTGGAGCATAATCCCGACGTCATCAGGGCTGCCGACTGGATAATCGATCTCGGTCCCGATGCGGGCGACAACGGCGGCCAGGTGGTCTTTGAGGGCACTCCGCAGCAACTTGCCGAGGCCGACACCTATACTGCCCGATTCTGCCGTCCCGAGTCAGGAATCTGATCTGCGCCCTATTGCCAGCGCTTGTGTGACCAGAGGTAATTTTCCGGCTCCTGCCTGATGTCCGACTCTACCATAGCGTAGTAGCGGTCCATTATCTGCTGCGGCTCCATTTCCGCCGCGTTGTCGCAGATAGGGACAAATTCTGCATTGTAGTGTCCTCTTGCCTCTCTTTTCATACTCATATAGCAGACCGCCATACCAAGTTTGTGTGCAAGAGTGGCAGCACCGGACATTGTTCTGCAACGCTGGCCCATGAAGTTGACGTTGATGTTGTCCGAGCCCTTGAAATATGGACGCTGGTCGGTATTCATAAAGTAGAAACGCTTTTCGTTCCTGTGCCTGAGAACGAAGCGCATTATGTTCTTTGACTCGACATAGGCGATGTCATAGTTCTTTTTTTCCACCGTGGCAAAGCGGTTGACCCTCATGAAGTCATCCCATATCTTGCTGGATAGCCGCCTGTAAACCACCGTCATATTGTCGGAGTTGTATCCTCCGTTGTCGCCTGCGTTGTTGCACGCCTCAAAGCCGCCTATGAGTTCCCAGTTGCCTGTATGGGCAAACATCACCATGACGCTTGGACTCTTTTCAATCAGTTCTGCAGTCAGTTCAGGGTTGATCACTTTGAGTATGCCGGCGTTGTTGAACCTTTTGCTGTCACATCCGCCGTACCAGATCGCCTCGACAATGAGTTCGGCGAGGTGATTGTAAAACTCATCACAGATGTTGCTTATCTCGTTGTATCGCTTCTCGGGGAAACTGCGTGCAAGATTGGTCATAACCACGTCCCTGCGGTAGTGCAGCAGATCCTTCATTAACCATTTGATAAAGGACGACAGCCTGTATGCGGCACCGAGAGGTATCGCAGCAAGTATTTTCATCAGTCCTTTCAGCACTATTGATCCAAGTTTTTTCATCGCCGCAAATATACAAACTTAATGACTCACGGACAAGACAATTCCTTTATATAGTCACTTTCTCGCCCTGTCAGTAAAAGCTTGCCTCAAGAGAAAAGTCCTCCCTTATGCTGAGACAACAGTGCAGTTCGCAGCCTCTTGTAATTGCCGGCAGGGGAGCGCTAGCTGTCATCTTGCCTTCCGGTGTTACAAATTCCATATTGATAACGGTTCTTTCGCATCCCGGTTCATCAGCCCCGTTGTCATTTGGATAACACCACAACTTGCTCATAGGGTATTGCGCATAGTATCCCAAGTCGCAGGGGAGAGCCACCCTTACCGTATCCGTCTGTATATCCTCGCGTCTGAATCCCTTTGTCCTGAACACTTCAGCTTCGGGATTGCAGTAACTCAGGTACAGCTGAGGGCTTTCCAGCCTTGTGCCGCTGCCGTTGATTATTTCATCAACGCATATGCAGCACCAAAGCCTCTGCAGGCATATGCAGCTGTCCCTTATGTCGTCCCTGTCGATGCTTGCCAAAGCGGACATCACAGGCATCTGCGGATTGTCATCCGAAGCCCTTATCCTCAACTTTTCAAAAGATTCGAGCCGCGCGGCTGCTTCCAGATTGAAGCTGAACGGGAAGTTTACCACCGCCCCCACCACTACTCCTTGCCTGACCTTTCCCGTATCGATCATTGACAATCCTCCTTTTTCCACTCTTTCATATTGCAGCAGTTCCCTCGTACCATCAAGTCCGTAAACCAGTATGTCAACCCATCCCGTCTCAATCTCTCCGGTATTGAAGGAGAGTCTTACATATCCCTTGTCCACTACGTCAGACTCTCCCGTAATACCGGAACACGCCACGCACTGTAAACAGATGAATTGAATAGTAAGCAAGAATACGAGCAGACCGCTCTCCGGCGAGCGCCGGAAATAGAAATACCGTGTGTTGCGTGTCCTGAGCTTTTCCATAGTCTCATTTCAGATTTACGTGCAAAGCTAAGCGGCTGCCGGCTTACTGCAAACAAAAACAAAGATTCGTAAACGGGAAATTTACGAATCTTTGCATTATTTACGATTTATTAGAAACCGTGTTCTCTGTTAACCTCCGAAGTTGTCGTAGAGTATGTTCTCAGGAGCCACTCCGAGAGAATCGAGCAGCTTGTTTACGGAAGCAACCATCATAGGAGGTCCGCACATAAAGTACTTGATGTCCTCCGGTGCATCGTGATCCTTGAGGTAGGTTTCGTACATCACGTTGTGTACAAAGCCTGCGGTGTAAGGAACGCCTGCTGCATCTCGAGAGCAAGATGGAACTTGAAGTTAGGGAATTCTTTCTCGATGGCTGCAAAGTCGTCAAGGTAGAATGCCTCCACAAGGGCACGGGCTCCGTAGAAGAAGTGAACGGTGCGTCCGGTCTTGATGGTCTTGAAGAGTTCCATAATGTGGCTGCGGAGAGGTGCCATACCGGCGCCGCCGCCGACAAAGATGTATTCGATGTTCTCCGGATCGTTCTTCGGAAGGAGGAATTCGCCGTAAGGTCCGCTGATGGTTACCTTGTCGCCCGGCTTGCGGGTAAAGACGTAAGATGATGCGATACCCGGGTTGACAGGCAGGAGCTTAGGACCCTGCTCGCGTGGCACGCTGCGGTCGAACGGAGGCGTTGCAATACGAACGTTGAGCTTGATGATGCCCTTCTCACCAGGATAAGAGGCCATTGAGTACGCACGAATGGTCGGTGTCGGGTTGGAAGAGTGGAGGTTGAAGAATCCGAATTTCTCCCAGTCGGCACGGTATTCCTCGGCAACATCGATATCCTTGAAGTCGAGTTCGTATGCAGGGATGTCGATCTGGATGTATTCGCCGCTCTTGAACTCAAGATGCTCTCCTTCAGGAAGTTTGACAGTAAACTCCTTGATGAAGGTTGCAACGTTGTCATTGGAGATGACTTCGCATTCGAGCTTCTTCACGGAGAGTGCGCTCTCTGCAACCTGAATCTTGAGGTTGTCCTTGACCTTGACCTGGCATCCGAGACGCCAGCCTTCCTTGATCTGCTTGCGGTTGAAGAATCCTACCTCGGTAGGAAGAATCTCTCCGCCGCCTTCAAATACCTGCACCTTGCACTGGCCGCAGTTGGCCTTTCCGCCGCAGGCAGAAGGGAGGAAAATCTTTTCCTCTGCGAGGGTTCCCATAAGGTTGCCTCCCGGAGTGACGTTGAGTTCCTTCTTTCCGTTGTTGATATCGATCTTGACAGTTCCCTTCGGGGTGATTTTGGCCTTCACGAAAAGGAGAAGAGCCACGAGGATGATGGTCACGATGACAATCACCACTATAGCTGAAAGTATTGTTGCAAACATATGGCCGTCCTCCTATATCTGAATGCCCATAAAGATCATAAATGCCATACCCATCAGACCTACGGTGATGAAGGTGATTCCTATGCCCTTGAGAGGCTTTGGAACGTTGCAGTAGCTCATCTTTTCGCGTATTGCGGCAAGTGCTACGATTGCAAGATACCAGCCGAGACCTGAACCGAGAGCGTAAACTGCAGATTCACCTACGTTTACAAAGTCTCTCTGCTGCATAAACAGCGATCCTCCGAGGATGGCGCAGTTTACTGCAATCAGCGGAAGGTATATACCGAGGGATGAATAGAGCGAAGGAAGGAATTTCTCCACGATCATTTCCACGAGCTGGGTGAACGCCGCAATCACGGCAATGAACACGATGAAGCTCAGGAAGCTCAGGTCAACGTCCTTGAAACCCTCTCCGAGCCAGGAAAGTGCGCCCGGCTGAAGCACGTAGGTGTTGAGGAGGTAGTTGAGCGGAAGCGTGCAGAGAAGCACGAAAATAACAGCGAGGCCCAGGCCGTTGGCTGTCTTTACGTTCTTTGATACTGCCAGGTATGAACACATACCGAGGAAGTATGCAAAGATCATATTGTCAACGAATATTGACTTTACGAATAAGCTGATGTATTCCATAAGGCACTACGCTTTTAGTTTTCCTGCAGATCCTTGTCAACAGCCCTCTGAACCCAGATTATGCATCCGAGCAGGATGAGCGCGAAAGGAGGAAGGATTACAAGGTTGTTTGGAACGTATGCTTCAGGGAGTACGCGGAATCCGAAAAGGGTGCCGCTTCCGAGAAGCTCGCGGAAAAAGGCAACGATTACCAGGATCATTCCGTATCCGAATCCGTTTGCCAGACCGTCAAGAAGCGAAGGCAGAGGCTTGTTGCCGAGAGCAAATGCCTCGATTCGTCCCATCACGATACAGTTGGTGATGATGAGTCCGATGTAAACCGACAGCTGCTTGCCTACGGAATAGGCGTAAGCCTTGAGGAACTGGTCCACGAGAATCACCATGAGAGCGACAACCACAAGCTGCACGATGATGCGCACACGGTTAGGGATGGTGTTGCGGAGCAGTGATACCAGAAGACTTGAAAGACCTGTAACCACGATGACGGAAAGTGCCATCACGCAGGCTCCCTTGAGCTGCACGGTCACTGCAAGTGACGAACAGATACCGAGAACCAGAACGGTGATAGGGTTACCCTTGAATATCGGGTTGAGGATTGTTTCTTTGAGTTTGTTGTCCATAATTAATCCTCCTGTTCATTTACTGTTTGCTCAACTGCAACGGCTGCAGCAGCGGCGGCCTTGAAATAAGGCTTGTATGCTGCGAACCATACGTTGATTGCCTCATTGAGACCCTTTGAGGTCATTGTGGCGCCGCTGATTGCATCAATGGCATTGTCAGCACCGCTCTCTTCGGCATTCTTTGACAGATTGAAGATATGCTCTCCTTCAAAGTCAGCCTTCTTTCCGATGAATTTCTCGCGGAACCAAGGCTCGTCCTTTATCTTGGCACCGAGGCCCGGAGTCTCGGAAGCGTGGTCGAAGTATGCTCCGGCAAGGGTGCATCCGTCGGCATTGAAAGCCGCATAGCCCCAAACAGGACCCCAGAGTCCGGCACCGTAGATAGGAATCACGGTAACACCGCTCTTAAACACATATACAGGGAGTTCGGCATTTGCTGAAGCCGCCTTGATGTTCTTGTCCTGAGGCTTGAGGTTGTCGATTACCTCGATGTCGTTGACATCGGTGGAAAGGTCCCTTACCTTCTTTCCGGAGAGATCCACTGTAAAGGCCTTGTCGATGTTCTCGGCATATTTTGCGAGAACCGCGTCATTTCCCATTGCGGAAAGCTCTTCCTTCTGGCCGAGCTGGGCAGCCGCCATCATCTGGGAGAGAGTCTCTGCCTTGACGTTGGCTATCTGTCTCGGTTTGAACTGCATAGCCGCGAAAGCCAATACAGCTGCTACGACCACTACAACTATTGTAGTGTACACTACGGTGTAAACGTTACTGTTTGTATTCATAACTTAAGCGACTTTGAATTTCTTTGCCTTGCGGGAATTGTGAACGTTGACTACACAGTGGTCGATCAGCGGTGCAAGGGTATTGCAGAGCAGGATAGCGAGCATCATACCCTCGGCATATCCAGGGTTGAACAGTCGCACGATGACGCAGAGCATACCGATGAGCAGACCGTATATCCACTTGCCGGTTTCAGTCTGGCAGGAAGTCACAGGGTCAGTTGCCATAAATACGGTACCGAATGCGAATCCTCCCATTACGAGGTGCATGTAGCAAGGGATGTCACTGACGCCGGTAAGCTGGGCGAGTCCGGCGATTGCGAGAGCTCCCGCTACGCTGCCGACCATAATCTTCCAGCTTGCGATGCCGGTCCAGATGAGAAGCACTGCTCCAAGAAGGATGGCGATGGTCGAAGTCTCACCCACGGATCCCGGAACGGTACCGAGGAAGAGATCCCAGAATGAAGTTCCGTACTGTGCGGAAGCTCCATCGAGTGCGAGAGGAGTTGCGCCTGTAAATGCGTCAGCTACAGGAGTTTCGCCCTTGTTGAATGCGATCCAGCAGTTTGAGCCGGACATATAGTTAGGGTATGCGAAGAAGAGGAACGCACGCGTAAGGAGAGCCGGGTTCCAGATGTTCATACCGGTACCGCCAAACACTTCCTTGCCGAAGATGACTGCAAATGCAACTGCAATCGCGAGCATCCAGAGCGGAATGTCAACAGGAACGATGAGAGGAATGAAGAAACCAGAAACGAGGTATCCCTCGCTCACTTCTTCACCGCGTATCTGGCAGGCGGCGAACTCGATGGCGAGTCCCACCACATAAGATACTACGAAGAGAGGCAGAACCTTGAGGAAACCGAACCAGAAGTTGGACCAGAGGTTGACTCCCGATACGCCCATTGCAAGGCTGTGCTGATAGCCGACGTTCCACATTCCGAAGAGTGCTGCCGGAACTGCGGCGAATACTACAAGAATAAGGATACGCTTGAGATCGATAGCGTCACGTACGTGGCTGCCCTTGAGGGTAACGGTGCCCGGAACGTGCAGGAATGTCTCAAAAGCGTCAACTGTTGAGTGGAGCCAGTAGAGCTTGCCACCTTTTTCGAAAATAGGATTCATACTTTTAAGCCATTTCTTTGAGCATAAGGTCGATACCCTGTGCTATCATATCCTGGATGTTGTTTTTGCTTGGATCTACGAACTCGCAGGTGGCGAGGTCCTCCGGAAGCACTTCATAAATGCCGAACTGTTCCATCTTGTCGATGTCTCCTGCAAGGCAGGCCTTGGCGAGGAATACCGGATAGATATCCATAGGAAGCACCTTTGCATAGTAGCCGTCATTCATAAGGAATGCTCTCGGACCGCCGTGCAGGTTGGTGTCCATATTGTACTTGCGTTTAGGCATAAGCCAGCTGAAGTAGCTGTGGTCTTGACTGTACTGCTTGCAGCGCACCGGCCTGATCCATCCGAGAAGTTCCTTGTCGTATCCTTCGCGGATAAGGGTAATCTGGTTGTCGCGGAATCCGAGATAACCGTCTTTTCCGGCATTTGCTCCGCAGAGTACGCTTCCGCTGATGAAACGGACCTCCTCCACAGGAATGTTGCAGAATGGGATCACTTCGGACATAGGCATACCCGGAACGGTCTGAATATAAGACGCATCCTTGCTTGCGGGTCCGCAGACGGCAACCTTGCGGCTGACATCATAGCGGCCTGTCCTTGCAAGTTTGCCGATGGCGGCAAGTCCAAGCAGGGAAATGGTCCATACGGTCTCGTCCTTGCGGATAGGGCTGACGTGGCTTATCTGTACGCCCACGTTTCCGGCAGGATGCTTGTCCGCCTTGAAACTGTGGAGGGTGCAGGATGAAAGATTTGAGAAAATGTCGCCACTGATGCCCGCATTGAGACTGACGTGCACCTCGGCGATTTTTGAGAGGACATTGATGCCCGCCTGGATGTCGGCTACAGCATCTGCAAAGCAGAACTGAGCGTCGGCGGCAAGAGGTGCCGTATCGAACGCTGAGACGAAAATGGCTTTCGGAGTGAGTTCAGGGTTGGCAAGTATGCCGTAAGGCCTCTGAACGAAGAAAGGCCACAAACCGCTTGCAAGGAGGCTTTCCTTGACCTGTGCAGCGTCGCCGGCCTTGATTTTTCCAAAATCCACATACTCATTCTTCCTGTCATCCTCGATGAGGACGGCGAGAAGCTTTCGCTTTTCACCTCTGACAACCTCCTTCACCGTTCCGCTTACCGGACTGGCAAAGATGATCTCAGAGTGCATCTTGTCCGCGAGAACCGGCGAACCAGCAAGCACGCGGTCTCCTTCCTTGACCAGAAGACGAGGGATAAACCCTTTGAAGTCAGAAGGTTGGATGGCCACAACGCCTGGAGTCGCAGATTTGCTTACGCGGAGGTCTGCAGCACCCGCTATAGGAATGTTGAGACCCTTTTTCAAAACGATGTTCTGTGACATATAGATGTAACGTTGATTGAATCTACAATTCGCTGCGCGAAGTTAGCAAAAATATTGCTATTTTCGCGCTGAAATGGAAAACAAAATACAGGCAATCCTTGCGGGTCTGAATGAAGAGCAGGGAAATGCGGTCCGCGCAACTGACGGACCGGTGTTGATAGTGGCGGGTGCAGGTTCCGGCAAGACAAGGGTTCTGACCAGCCGTGTCGCGTATCTTCTGGCAAACGGAGTCGATCCTTCCGGAATACTTGCGCTGACCTTTACCAAAAAGGCGGCGGCCGAGATGAAGGAGAGGATATCCGTAATGGTGGGACCGGGGGAGGCGCGCCGTGTTGTAATGGGAACTTTCCACTCTGTGTTCATTCGATTCCTGAGGGACTATGCGGAATTTCTCGGTTATCCGGCAGCATTCACCATTTATGACAGTTCAGACCAGCTGTCTGCAGTCAAGGCGTGCATCAAGGAACTTGGGCTCAGCGACAAGGAATATGCTCCCCGCCGCATCCTGTCCCGTATCTCATCGGCCAAGAACAGCCTGCACACCTGTTCCGGATACGCATCCAACGAAGAGGCGCTTGCCCAGGACAGGGCCTCGCGCATACCGCGCTTCTCGGAAGTCTATACTCTCTACCAAAAGAAGCTCAAGGCTTCGGGAGCAATGGACTTTGACGACATCCTGCTCAATATGAACATATTGCTGCGAGACAACAGGGAGGCCCTCGAAGAGATTTCATCACGCTTCAGCCATATTATGGTGGATGAGTATCAGGACACCAACGTGGCCCAGTACAAGATCATACTCAAGCTTGCCCGTCGCAGCGGAAACATCTGTGTCGTTGGTGACGATTCGCAGTCGATCTACGGCTTCCGCGGAGCCCAGATCCAGAACATACTCAATTTCCAGAGGGATTTTCCCAATGCCAGGACATTCCGGCTGGAACTGAACTACCGTTCTACCGCCAACATAGTCAATGCGGCCAATTCCCTCATCGCCCACAACTCCGGACGCATACCCAAGGAATGCCGTTCCGCAACCGGAAACAAAGGCGAACTCATCAAGCTCCTTTCCTGCAACGACGAGAGGGACGAAGCAATGAGCATAGTCAGCGAGATTCTTTCCTGCATAAGGAAGACTTCCGCCAGCTATGAGGACTTTGCCGTGCTCTACCGTACCAATGCCCAGTCCCGTGCAATAGAGGAACAGCTGCGCCGCCGCAACATACCGTATCTCATATACTCGGGCAACTCCTTTTTTGAAAGGGCCGAAGTCAAGGACCTGATGGCATACTTCAAGCTAGCCGTCAATCCGCTCGATGACGAGTCTTTCAAGCGCATCGTGAACAAGCCTGCCCGCGGAATAGGGGACACCACGCTTGCCGGCCTTGCGACGGCTGCGCAGGTACGTCAGACCACGCTCTTCCGCGCAGTTTATCTCGACGACATAGAGTCTTTCGGGGTCAAGCCGGCTGCTGTTGCCAAGCTCAAGTCATTCTGCTCGATGATCGACTCCTTCCACACCCTCGTGCCGCAGACCGATGCATACGAACTCGCGACAAAGATTGCCGACGAGAGCGGACTCTACGCATCCTTCAAGGCCGACAACAGCATAGAAGGCCAGTCCAGGGTAAGCAACATAGAGGAACTCGTAAACTCCGTGATGCTCTTTGTCAACGAGCAGAGGGAGCAGGCGGAAGACGAAGAGGCGCTCTTCACCCTCGACATCTTCCTCGAGGACGTCTCGCTGCTGTCAAACGTAGATACCTCCGACCCGGACGAGTCCGGCAACAAGGTCGCGCTGATGACGGTGCACACAGCCAAGGGACTCGAATTCCCCTATGTCTTCATCGCCGGTATGGAAGAGCACCTTTTCCCGTCCTACTCCGAGGAAATGGCAATCTCACCCGAAGACCTCGAGGAAGAGCGCCGTCTTTTCTACGTCGCGCTGACCCGAGCAGAACGCGAGGTCTGGATAGCCTTCGCCGACAGCCGAATGCGCAACGGCCGCACCAGCAGCAACCCGCCTTCCCGCTTCGTCAGGGAGATAGACAGCCGATATATCGCCAACCCGCTCGACGAGGACCAATTCTCTCCTGCCTCCTGGGGCGGTTTCGGTTCACGGGGCTTCCGGTCTGAGGCAGGCAGCGGACGCAACGCTTATTTGCGCAATTCTGCATCGGGCGGTACTGCCTTTTCGAGCCGTTCTGCCGCTGCCGATCGTTCTTCTTCCTCAGACCGCATTGCAGCATTTCCGTCCCGCAGCTCAGATTCTGCTGTCCAGCGAAAGCCGTCCACAACTGCTGCAAAGGCCGCCCGTTATGCGGACTTTGTCCCTGTGCCTATGACGGAACTCTATGTGGGTGAGCGCATTGAGCACAATACATTCGGTGCAGGCATCATTCTGGAGATTACCGGCACCGTACCTGAATTGAGAGCCAAGGTCAGATTTGACGAGCTTGGCGAAAAACTGCTTCTGCTAAAATACGCTAAGCTTCGTCCGGAGCAAAAGTGAAACGGACGATGAAAACCTGAGTGTCTGCGATGCGGCCTTCTACGAAGTGAATGTCACCGGAGACTATGTGATACAGTTCCACTGTCTCGCCAGGTCTTGCTTCCTTGTTGAAATTGATCGATACGTCAAGGACTTTACGGCTGCTTGTAATGGAATCGGGCAGGCAGTCCATTGCCCAGACAATGTATTTGGCATTGTTGGCGTGCTGGTTCGTGTCCACATCGGAGTAGTCCACCCTCTTTTCGCCGACCTTGGTCATAATCTCTCCTCGCGGAGGAACCACCTTTCCCGGGATGTGCTCGATAGCGTCTTCTGTACACTGGGCCACGGTGCTGACGCATTCCGGAAATGAATCGGGCCGCACAGCCCTGCGGCTTGCAATGTCCATAAGTATCCAGCTGCTTGAGCTTACGGCGGAAGTGTTGCCGTCTTCTCCGATGAACTTGTAGTCCCTGACAAAGAAAGGTCCCTTCATACCCTTGTGCCAGGTCTGCATTTCAATCTTTTCGTGCTGCCTGATGTCCTTTATGAACTGTACCTCCATCCTCGCAAGCACCCAGGCGATTCCCAGTGGGGCAAGCTGCTCTTCGCCGAATCCGAGCTGAATGCTGCCGAGAACGGCCATATTCTGCGCGAGGTCAAAAAATGCGGCAGGCCTGAGCCTGTAGTGCCTGTCTACCATAAAACAGGGCACCGAAACGCTCTCAATGAGTTTCTTCTCCATGCTTTATTCCTTTATCCATTTGCCGAGCCAGGCGTAAACCTCCTTGTGCCAAAGCAGGGAATTTTGTGGCTGGAGTATCCAGTGGTTCTCTTCCGGGAAGATGACAAGCCGGCTGGGAACTCCCATCATCTGGGCGGCATTGAATGCTGCCATACCCTGCTCGTAAGGAATGCGGAAGTCCATCATTCCGTGTATGCAGAGTATAGGGGTATGCCATTTCGTTACCATCTCGCAAGGTGAGTTGGCATAATGCCTTACGGCCTTAGGAGTGCTGGCATAAGGCGCGCCGGCCTGCTGCATGCCGCCGAAGGTGATGCCGTCCCCGGCAGGACCGGTCTCGCCCTCGGTATAAGAGAATTCGCTCAAGCCTCCGTTGTCCCAGTTTGCGAACCACATCTCTTCCGTAGTGTACCAGAGAGCCTTTTCGTCGAAGATTCCGGCGTGGGCTATGAAGCAGTCGTAGAGGTCGCCGTGCAGGCCTTCGAGCATATATGCGGAGTATCCGCCGTAGCTGGCTCCGGCGCAGGCAAGCTTGCTTACGTAGTCCTTGCCCTTGATATAGCGTCCGGCGCTGAGGTAATCCTGCATATTGAGTCCGCAGTAGTCTCCGCTGATCTGTTCCTTCCATTCCTGGCCGAATGCCGTGGTCCCCCTTCGGTTAGGCATTATCACTATATACCCCTGCTGAGCCATAAGCCTGTAGTTCCATCTGTAACTCCAGCCCTGGCTGTTGGTACCCTGAGGTCCGCCGAGAACTATTTCCACTGCAGGATATTTCTTCTGAGGGTCAAACTCAGGAGGGTACATGATCCAGCACTGCATCTGCTTATGGTCAACTGTCTCGATCATAACGCTTTCGCAGGTCGGCTCGGAGAGCTGAGAAAGGATGTGGGCGTTTTCGTCCGAGATCTGGGAGTAGTTCCTGGACTCGCCTTCGACCCTTAGTTTGACCATCTCGGTAGGGAAGTTGAGGCATTTGTAAGTTGTGAGAAGGGTAAGACCGCCCTCATCGCTGCATATTGCGAAAGGACTGTCAAAATCGAAATGCCAGTCATCGGCGGAAAGTTCCCTGACGCTTCCGTCAAGGGCTATGGAATAGAGCCTTCCTATGCCTTGTGCAAGTGAAGAGAAGACAATTTCATCTCCGTTCCATACCGGGGAGTTTACGTCGTATGCAAATCCGCCCGTAAGTTCCCTGATTTCCCCGGCGCATATCCTTCCGTCCTCGCCGTAACTGATATCGGCGACCATAAGTCTCTGTTTGTCAGCTTCATATCCGTCCCTCTCCATTGAGATCCAAGCAAGACGGCTGCCGTCGGCATTCCATACCGGGTCGGTATCGTATCCTCCTTCCGGATAGAGGGCGAGCGTTTCGCCGCTGAGTATGTCATAGACGTAAATGCCTGTGTTTGTGCTGAATGCATACTCCTTGCCCATATGCTTGCGGCAGGAATATGCAATGTGCCTTCCGTCAGGCGCCCAGTCGAGCTGCTCTGCGCCTCCGAACGGTTCGGTAGGAAGTTCGTATGGCTCGTCCCCGAGTATGTCGAAACTGTTCTTTTCGCTTATCGTTGCTGAGCCGAAAGGAGCCACATAAGTGCGCGGTGTTTCGGTAACCCAGTGGTCCCAATGTCTGTACATCAGGTCATCGGTAATGTATGCGTCCGCCTTGTCCAGACGAGAGTCGATATCGGACGGAGTCTGTACTTTCTGATTCTTTATACTGCTGACATAGAGTATGTTGCAGCCGTCGGGCGAAATCTTGTAGTCGCTGATGCCGTTCTTGACGTCGCTCAGGCAGGTCTTTTTGCCGAGCTTGTTTCCCTTTAGCGGAGCGCTCCAGAGCTGGCCTCCCTGAAGGAAATAGATTGACTTGCCGTCGCTGCTCCAGCGCGCAGCCTGAACGCTTTTTGCATAGCGGGTAAGCTGAACCTTTCCGCTTCCGTCCGCATTGCACATAAAGAGATTGCGGCAGCTGCGGTTCTGCTCGATGCTCGTGTAAGATACTCCATAAAGGATTTTCTGCCCGTCAGGCGAAAGCTGAGGGTCGCTGAGCCTTCCGAAAGAAAGCAGCACTTCGGGTGTCATAACCCCGTCAGAAACAACGATGGACGAAGGACCCACATAGCCGGTCTCATCAGTTCTGCAACATCCCATTGCCATAATCAAAAGGGCTGAAAGCCAGATTTTCCAATTTTTCATAATCAATTCCTTTTTGTGTCCACGCTGCGTGAACAAGCACACAAAGGTACGAAAAATTGTTATATTTGCATTATGACGGATTTGGAAAGCAGCATTCAGTTCCTGCCCGGAGTGGGCCCCAAGCGTGCGGAACTCATTGCCCGTGAACTGGGCGTGGGCACCTTGGGCGAACTTATCCGCATCTATCCTTTCCGTTATGTTGACCGCAGCCGCATCACTCCCATCGCCGCCATCGACTCCTGCGCCGCCGCCATCCAGATACGAGCCAGAGTAGTTCGGGCGACCCTCTACGGGCAGGGGAGCGCAGTCATCGCCAGGAACGAATTCTCCCCCGACGGCTCCCTCGTCAGCCGGACGCTGGCCCGCGAGACGGTAAACGGCGTTCCCCGGCAGCAGGGGCCCGATGGGGCGGTCATCAAGTTCAATCTGGTCAAAAGGCTTGCAGTGCTGGTCGATGACGGCAGCGGACGGATCGAGATGGTCTTTTTCAAGGGCATCAAATGGAGCTGGACGCAGCTCTCGGGTGGTGGCGAATTTGTCTTTTTCGGTAAGCCTCAGCAGTTTAACGGGAACTACTCCATAGTGCATCCGGAAGTTGACCGGCCCCAGGGTACGGCAGCTGCTGCCGGGGGACTTACCGGCGTTTATCCGAGTACCGAGAAACTCAAGACCGGTGGGGTGACGGGCAAGGTGATGTGTCGCCTGCAGGCTGCTGCGCTCGAGGCCTGCCTGCCGCTTGTCAGGGAGAGCCTGCCGCAGTATCTGATTGATTCTCTGGGACTTTGCTCGCTGCAGTCGGCCCTTCGCAACATACATTTTCCGAAAGATGCGCGCTCGCTTGAGATGGCGCAGTACCGGCTCAAGTTTGAAGAACTCTTTTTCCTTCAGCTCAGTTTGCTCAAGGCGAAATACATACGCTCGCGTTCGGAATGCGGCATTGCGATGCCTCTTGTCGGGGATGCGTTCCGCAAGTGCTATGACGCTTTGCCATACAAGCTTACGGGGGCTCAGCAGAGGGTTGTCAAGGAAATGTTCGCCGATATGAAGAGCGGCCGCCAGATGAACCGTCTGCTTCAAGGAGACGTGGGCTCAGGCAAGACTATGGTGGCGGTGCTCTGCTGCCTGATTGCTCACGGAAACGGCTGTCAGTCCTGTATTATGGCACCTACGGAAGTGCTTGCAAGACAGCATTTTGACAATATCAGCCGCTATCTGGCGCCTACAGGAGTGAAATGTGCGCTGCTTATGGGCAGCACTACCGCAAAGGAGAGGCGTCCCATTCACGAGGGCTTAGCCGACGGGAGCATTTCAATAGTGGTGGGTACCCATGCCCTGCTGGAAGACCCCGTGGTTTTTAAACGTCTCGGGCTTGCCGTCATCGACGAGCAGCATCGTTTCGGCGTGGACCAGAGGTCCAGGCTCTGGCGCAAGGGTCCCGTGCTGAACGGCGTGCAGTATGCTCCTCACGTGCTGGTGATGACGGCTACTCCTATTCCGAGAACCCTTGCGATGACCCTGTACGGTGACCTTGACGTTTCTGTAATAGACGAGATGCCTCCTGGCCGCAAGCCGGTTCAGACCATGTGCATAGGGCAGAACCGCAAGAAGGCTCTGTACAATTTCATGAAAAAGGAAATAGCCGCCGGGCATCAGGTCTTTGTCGTATTTCCAATGATATTCGACAATGAAAAGGTGGATATGCAGAACCTGGAAAGGGGCTATGACGAGATATGCGATGCTTTCCCTCTCAAGGACGGATACAAGGTGGCCATAGTTCACGGCAAGCAGAGTGCGGAGGAAAAGCAGTTCAATATGTCCGCTTTTGCGGCAGGCAGGGCAAATATCCTTGTAGCCACTACGGTAATTGAAGTAGGGGTGGACGTGCCTAATGCCAGCGTTATGGTTATCGAGAGCGCACAGCGTTTCGGCCTTAGCCAGCTGCATCAGCTGCGCGGGCGTGTAGGAAGGGGAAGCGACGCGGCGTATTGCATTCTTGTAAAGGATGTCAAGACAGGAAAGGACGCTCAGGAAAGACTTGACCTGATGTGTTCGACCGAAAACGGCTTTGAAATAGCCGAGGCGGATATGAAGCTCAGGGGCCCGGGCGACCTGGAAGGAACCCAGCAGAGCGGATTGCCGTTCGAGCTGTCGATAGCGTCCCTGTCCAAGGACGGCAGGCTGCTTGAACAGGCGAGGGAAGTTGCGTCAAAGGTGCTTGATGCGGACCCTGCCCTTGAACAGCCGCGAAATGCCGTCCTCGTGCGTGAACTGAGGAAAGACAAATACAATATCAAGGACTATAGCAAAATCAGTTGAGTATGACAAAAATGAAACGTATCCCCCTGCTTGCAAAGATAGCAGTTGCCATCCTTCTTGGCATTTTGTGCTCATTGTTCTTTCCCGTATGGGCCGTGCGAATCTTCGAAACATTCAACTCTCTGTTCAGCAATTTCCTCGGGATGTTCATCCCTCTGCTGATACTGGGTCTGGTTGCGCCTGCCATTGCGGATCTGGGCGGAAGTGCCGGCAAATTGCTGGGAATCACGGTGCTGCTGGCTTTTGCATCGACCATACTTTCAGGTTTTGTGTCCTATTTCGTATGCGATCTCACTTTTCCGCACCTTATTTCAGGCAATATGGGAGCCTTTGATTCCCTGGCTGAAGGAAAGACAATCAAACCATACTTCACGCTTGAAATGCCTCCGTTCATCAACGTAGTTACGGCGCTTGTTCTCGCCGTCCTGGTTGGTCTGGGATGCGCTGCCGTGGATGGCAGGCCGCTGAAGGGGGCTTTGGACGGATTTTCCGCCATAGTCAGCTTCGTAATCGACAGGGTGATCATTCCTTGCCTGCCGGTTTACATATATGGACTCTTTCTGAAAATGGGAGCGGAAGGCACTGTCGTTTCGGTCCTTTCGGTATTTGTCAAGATAGTTGCGGTGATAATTGCCCTCCATGTGGCTACTCTGCTGCTGCAATTCCTTTTTGCAGGAGCCATTACCCGCAAAAACCCGTTCCTTGCGCTCTGGACTATGATGCCTGCCTATGCAACGGCTTTGGGAACCCAGTCCTCCGCAGCCACCATTCCGGTAACTCTTCGCTGTACAAAGAATCTGGGCGTTCAAGACCAGGTTGCATCATTTACGGTACCTCTCTGTGCCACGATGCATATGCCGTGCAGCATACTCAAGATAGTCGCCTGTACCTATGCGGTGGCGTTTACCACTGGAATGAATGTTGATCTCGGCGTCTTTGCCGGTTTTATCCTTATGCTTTCCGTTACAATGGTTGCAGCTCCCGGAGTCCCTGGCGGCGCCATAATGGCAGCGCTCGGAGTGATTTCTTCGGTATTTGGCTTCGATGCATCGATGCAGGGGCTTATCATTTCAATATACATTGCGCTTGACTGCTTCGGCACTGCAGGAAATGTAACCGGTGACGGCGCGCTGTCACTGATAGTTGACAAGATTCACAAGAGATATGATAAAGAATGTATTATTTGATTTTGACGGAACTCTCGCCGATACCAGGGATGCAATTGTCCGTACCACTCAGGCTGCATTTGCAAGAATCGGTCTCCAGGCTCCCGGCGAGGAACAGATACAGAAATGCATAGGATTGTCACTCAAGGACGCTGCAATGCAGTATCCGGGTATGACTCCCGAAACATATGGCAGTTTTGAAGAATCGTACCACGCTCTGTTTGAACTGTTTGCACACAGCAATGTCAAACTGTACCCTGATGTTGCCGATGTGCTTTCCCGGCTTGATTCACGCGGATTCAAACTTGGAATAGTAACGTCCAGGGGCAGGCATTCGCTTCTTAGCCTTATTGATATGCTCGGGATAGCTTCTTTCTTTGACGGACTGTCAACCGTAGAAAACGCCGCACATTGCAAACCGGCTCCCGATACTGTACTCTATCTGCTTGACAGGCTCGGCCTTGAAGCTGATGAGACTCTCGTTGTCGGAGATACCGTATATGACCTGCTTATGGGACAAAAAGCAGGTTGCCGCACCTGTGGAGTCAGCTACGGCAACCATTCTGCTGAAATGCTCTCCTCGGTCAGCCCTGATGCCGTTATAGGCAGTTTTGCCGACCTGGAGGCTGTAATCGTCAATCTTAACCGCTAGTTAAACGGTATCAGTCAACAGGAACGAATTTGTCCTTTCCTACCTTGCAGCGTGGACATTTCCACGATGCAGGGAGTTCCTCAAATGCAGTTCCCGGATAAATGCCCTGTGAAGGATCGCCCTTTTCAGGATCATATACGTATCCGCAAACGGAGCACTTGTACTTTTTGAGTTCAACGTCGTAATCGTACATATCAGATAAGATTAATAGTTTTCCTTGTGAAGCTCGAAATATGCCTGAGGGTGTGCGCATACAGGGCACAGCTCAGGAGCTTCGGTACCGACAACGATATGTCCGCAGTTGCGGCACTCCCAAACCTTTACCTCTGACTTTGCAAAGACGCTTGCGGTCTCCACGTTCTTGAGAAGTGCACGGTAACGCTCCTCGTGGGTCTTTTCGATCTCTGCCACCATCCTGAACTTTGCGGCAAGCTCCGGAAATCCTTCTTTTTCTGCGGTCTCGGCAAATCCGGCATACATATCGGTCCACTCGTAGTTCTCTCCCTGAGCAGCAGCTGCAAGGTTTGCTGCGGTGTCGCCAATGCCTTCAAGCTCCTTGAACCAGAGCTTTGCGTGCTCCTTTTCGTTGTTGGCGGTTTCTTCAAACAGGGCGGCTATCTGCTGAAAGCCATCCTTCTTGGCCTTTGATGCAAAATATGTATACTTGTTGCGGGCCATTGATTCTCCTGCAAAAGCAGTCTCCAGATTCTTGGCTGTCTGGGTTCCTTCGTATTTGCTCATTTCTATTATTGTTTTAATTGTTTTTGCAAATTTAAATTTTTCTAAATTGATATGCAATATAATGTCTGTCCCGAAATGCCTGATTGCTTTCTATTAATGACCACCGGCCTCAGGCTGCTATTCGCAAACCAGTTTCAGACCGTCATAGGCAGGATGTACGTTTGCCGGAAGGATGCGGTCAAATTCCTCGTGAGCCGGCAATAGATGCGAAATGTGAGTGATGTAGGACTGCTTTGCCCCGACCCTTTCAAAAAAAGCAAGACATTGTTGCAGGGAAGGGTGGGAGTGGTGCGGCCCCATCTTGACGCAACCGAGGGTAACTACGTCAAGGTCACGGAGTTTCTCGAACTGGTCGTCATCTATGACTGAAATGTCTGTCAGGTAGGCAATCTTGCCGAAACGGTATCCCAGCACCGAAAGTGCCCTTTGCTTGAGATGCCATCCCTGTATCGGGACAATCTCCACGCTCCTGTCAACGGGCTCGCGCGGCGGCAGATGCACGTATCCGTATCCCCGTTTCCACTCCAGCCAGTCCGACAGGGAGTTGGAGTGTACGGTGAAAGGGTGTTCTCCGTCAATGATATGCACGTCAAATTCCGGGGAGCCCTGGTACTTTACCTCGGCAAATGCATAAGGGTATTCGCCCTTGAGGGTGTCCTCGACGTATTTTTCGCAGAAAATGCTGACCGGGTGATGGTCCACCAGATTGAATGCCCTTACGTCATCCAGGCCTCCCGTGTGATCCTTGTGATTGTGTGTCAGGAGGATGGCATCGATATGCCTGATTCGCGCCCTGAGCATCTGATACCTGAAGTCCGGACCTGCGTCCACGAGAATGGAAAGTCCTCCGTACTGCACGAATGCCGATGCCCTCAGGCGCTTGTCCCGCGGGTCCTGCGAAGTGCATCTTGCGCAGTCGCAACCTATCATCGGCTGTCCCTGCGAGGTTCCCGTCCCCAGAAAGGTAATGCTATTCTCCATTGTACAGTTCCTCCTCTTCTTCTGCCGTCCTGCCGCTGTTCCTCCTGCCACCCTGCACGCTGATGCGCGAATACTCTGCCGGTCCCGCAAGGGCAGGACTGCATTTGCTGAGCGTTATCCGGACATTTTCCAGACAGGAGAATTCTTCCTCGACCGCCCTGAGCATCCTGGCGGCTACGGTCTCGATTAGTTCGGACGGCTGCGCCATTTCCCGGGCGATGACATCGTAGATGCGTGCGACGTCCTGTGCATCCGAAAGATTGTCGCTTTCCGCTGCGGCGCTGATGTCATAGTCCGCACTGAAGTCAACCAGATATCGCTTGCCGTACATTTTTTCTTCCGGCAGGCATCCGTGGTAGGCGTGGAATTCCATCCCGCACAGTTCCAGTTTTCCTTTCATATCCTAGTAATATTGTCGTTCTATTATGCAAGCACTATAAATACGCAAGGCCTTTTGCCTATGCTTGCAGGCTTTCTGCGCCACTCTTCAATGCTTTTGGTAACTATGTACTGCGAAGGCAGGGTTATGTCCGCGGCGACAGTGAGCCTTGTGTGAGGCGAAAGGCATTGCAGCAGGTCTGCGAAAAAGGCATCGTTGCGATAGGGCGTTTCGATTATTATCTGGCTCTGATGCAGGCTGCGAGACCTTTTTTCGCACTCCTTCAGGGCGTTGCGCCTCTCGTCTGTCTTTGCGGGAAGATAGCCGCAGAATGCAAATGACTGTCCGTTGAGCCCGCTTGCCATAAGCGCGAGCATCAGGCTGGAAGGACCTACCATAGGCACTACCTCCAAGCCTTTTCTGTGGCACAAGTCAACCAGTGCAGCCCCAGGGTCGGCAACGGCAGGAAGCCCCGCCTCGGAAATGAGTCCCACGTCTCCTTTTTCGAACAGTTCCGACATGGCTTCGACTTCAGCGACGTCCGTGTGTTCGTTGAGTTCGTGAAATTCCAGTTCTTCTATGTGTCCTTTGAGCCCGGCACGTGAGAGGAAACGCCTTGCGGTGCGTATCTCTTCCACTACGAAGCACTTGAGTTCCCTTGCCTTGGCAAGTGTGCTTGCCGGAAGAACCTCTGCGGGGTCATTGTCACCGAGAGGTGACGGAATAAGATATAGTCTGCCTTTCATAAATCGTACAAATTTAACTAAATTTTACGAATCCTTGTTTGTCGGACGCATCTTCTTTGATGCTGATTGAGTATATTTGCAAGATATGGCAAATGCTCTGGACATATTGAAACGATACTGGGGCTACGACTCCTTCCGTCCCGTACAGAAGGAAGTGGTGGAGTCCGCCCTGTCGGGCCGTGATACCCTTGCGATACTTCCGACAGGAGGTGGCAAGTCCATCTGTTTCCAGGTACCGGCGATGATGAAGGATGGTCTTGCTCTGGTCGTGACTCCGCTCATCGCACTGATGAAGGACCAGGTACAAAACCTCAAGGCGCGCGGTATCAAGGCCATTGCCATCCATACCGGAATGACCAGAAGGGAGCTTGACCTTGCACTCAACAATGCCGCCTGGGGTGATTGCAAATTCCTATACGTTTCACCGGAACGCATAGCGACCCAACTCTTCCTCTCCTATGTCGATGTGCTTAATGTCAATTACATAGTGGTTGATGAGGCGCATTGCATATCCCAATGGGGCTATGACTTCAGACCCGACTATCTGCGAATAGGGGAGCTTCGTGCAATCGTGGACGCCCCGGTCATTGCCCTGACCGCCACTGCCACCCCGGAGGTCGCGGAAGACATTATGGAAAGGCTTTCGGTCCGCGGGGAACAATTCAAACTAATCAGGGGCGGGTTCGAGCGTCCCAACCTTTCATATCTGGTCAGGCATACCGAGGATAAATACGGTCAGTTGCTGAACGTGTGCCGCAAAGTTGATGGCTCCGGCATAATATATATGAGGAACAGGCGTCTTTGCGAGGAGATTTCGTCTTTTCTGGCTTCTGCGGGCGAGAACGTTTCGTATTATCACGCCGGTCTGAGCGCGTCGGAAAGGGAAATGAGGCAGGAGGCGTGGAAGTCCGGAAAAATTCGCATTATGGTCTGTACCAATGCATTCGGTATGGGCATAGATAAGCCGGACGTAAGGTTTGTCGCTCACGCGAGTCCTCCGGACAGCATAGAGGCCTACTTCCAGGAAGCAGGGCGGGCCGGGCGTGACGGCAAGCGTTCGTGGACTCTTCTGCTGTGGACGGAGAAGGACCTTCGCAACATGAGACAGCTCCTGGACCTGTCCTTTCCTCCGCTTGACTATATCGAGGACGTTTATCAGAAAATCCACGTGTTCGGCTCCATCCCGTATGAGACCGGGGCCGGAGCACGCCTGCGTTTCGATCTGGAGGCATTTTGCCGCAATTATTCCCTCCAGCGTGCCAAGACCCATTATGCCATACATTACCTTGAGCAGTCGGAGCATATTATTTATTCAGAAGACGTTGCCGTTCCTGCGCAGGTCAAGATTCTCTCCGACAGGCAGGGCCTGTACGACATAGATCTTCCGGAAAGGTCCATGGCCGAACTTCTGGAGCTCCTGATGCGTCTGTATCCTGGAATTTTCAGCTATGCCGTCACGATTGACGAGGAGGACCTGTCCCGCAGGATGGGAGTTACGGTGCCGATACTGCGTCAGCTGCTATATAGGCTTTCCACTGAACACGTCATACGCTACATTCCTGCGGTTTGCAGTTCGCTTGTCACACTCAGGCACGACAGGTTGCGTCCCGGCAACCTGAACCTTCAGCCGGAGCGTTACAGGATGCTTCGTGGTACCGCTTCATCGCGTATTGACGCTATGGCGCAATTCGTTACGGAGAATGACGTGTGCCGCTCGCGCTTCCTGCTGAACTATTTCGGACAGAGCGAAACCGAGGATTGCGGAACCTGCGACGTCTGTCGCGGACGCAAGGGTGCGGGACGGGAAGGTGACGCGAGGGAGAAGATAAGGGAATTTGTCCGTTTGCATCCGGATTATGACGCGCGGATGCTGGGGGACTGGGCTTCCGATCCCCGTAACGGAATGCCTGAAAATACGGCGGTCCTGGTCCGACGCATGCTCGACGAGGGCGAAATTCCTGAACCTTTGGGTCATCCGCTGGACAGGCTTTAGTTTCTTTGTCGTTTTTATGCTATTTGTGAGGAATATTCGCAAATAAATCGTAAATTTGCATGATTTTTGAGCGATTGGAAATACAAAACATTTTCTATTAATATTATGGCAAATATCGATTTGAGCAAGTATGGTATCACCGGTTCAACCGAGGTACTCTACAACCCTTCTTACGAAGTTCTTTTCAACGAAGAGACCAAGCCGGGCCTTGAGGGCTACGAAAAAGGTCAGGTAACCGAACTTGGTGCTGTCAACGTCATGACCGGTATCTATACCGGACGTTCTCCTAAGGACAAGTACATTGTAATGGATGAGAACTCCAAGGACACCGTATGGTGGACCAGTGAGGAGTACAAGAATGACAACCATCCTCTTTCAGAGGCCAACTGGGCTGTTCTCAAGGATCTCGCCATCAAGCAGCTTTCAGGCAAGAAGCTTTACGTTGTTGACGGATTCTGCGGTACTCACAAGGACACCAGGATGAAGGTTCGCTTCATTATGGAGGTTGCTTGGCAGGCTCACTTCGTAACCAATATGTTTATCCGTCCTACCTCTCAGGAGGAGCTTGACCTCGAGCCTGACTTCGTTGTTTACTGCGCTGCAAAGGCAAAGGTTGACAACTACAAGGAACTCGGACTCAACTCTGAGACCGCAGTTGCATTTAACGTTACCAGCAAGGAGCAGGTTATCCTCAACACCTGGTACGGTGGTGAGATGAAGAAGGGTCTGTTCTCAATGCAGAACTACTTCCTCCCTCTCAAGGGCATCGCTTCAATGCACTGCTCTGCAAACACCGATATGAACGGCGAAAACACCGCCATCTTCTTCGGCCTTTCAGGAACCGGCAAGACCACCCTTTCCACCGACCCTAAGCGTCTGCTCATCGGTGACGACGAGCACGGCTGGGACGACGAAGGTGTGTTTAACCTCGAGGGCGGATGCTACGCAAAGGTTATCAACCTCGACAAGGAGTCTGAACCGGACATCTACAATGCAATCCGTCGCGACGCCCTCCTCGAAAACGTTACCGTTGACGAGAACGGAAAGATCGACTTCGCTGACAAGAGCGTAACCGAAAATACCCGTGTTTCTTATCCTATCGACCACATCGAGAAGATCGTACGTCCTCTCTCTCAGGGTCCTGCAGCAAAGCAGGTTATCTTCCTCTCAGCTGATGCATTCGGCGTGCTTCCTCCAGTAAGCATCCTTACTCCTGAGCAGACCAAGTACTACTTCCTTTCAGGATTTACCGCTAAACTCGCTGGTACCGAGCGCGGAATCAAGGAGCCTACTCCTACCTTCTCTGCCTGCTTCGGACAGGCTTTCCTCGAGCTTCATCCTACCAAGTATGCTGAGGAGCTCGTAAAGAAGATGGAAAAGAGCGGTGCCAAGGCATACCTCGTAAACACCGGCTGGAACGGAACAGGAAAGCGTATTTCCATCCGTGACACCCGCGGCATCATCGATGCAATCCTTGACGGATCAATCGACAAGGCCGAGACCAAGCAGATTCCGTTCTTTGACTTCAAGGTTCCTACCTCTCTTCCTGGTGTAGCTACCGAGATCCTCGATCCTCGTGACACTTATGCAAATCCTGCAGAGTGGGAGGCAAAGGCAAAGGATCTTGCAGAGCGCTTCATCAAGAACTTCAAGAAGTACGAAGGAAACGAGGCCGGCAAGGCACTCGTAGCAGCTGGTCCGAAGCTCTAGTCTTGAGTTACCATATATTAATGGAACGGTTCGCAAGAGCCGTTCTTTTTTTTTATTGAGGCCAGGGCTTTTATTATTGTGGGCTATGACTTGAATTTTTAGGATCAGGCGTTTTATTATTGAGGCTGAGCCTTTTATTGGGTCTTGGCCTTTATTATTTTTTTGAGGTGGTAGGAGTCGGACCCACGCCGAACCTTATTTGGGGCCAGGCGTTTATTATTGTGGCAATGCCGCCGGTGATCCCTGAGTCCTATTGTCGGATCAGGAGATTTTTGAAATCTTAACCTGCTTCAGGTTGACCCGGTTTATCCACAAAAACGGGGGTGTGGACAAAAGAGGCCGCTGCAAGGTTCCGACCTACTTGAATTGAGACTCTTGGTCCTTCGTGAAAAACACCTGCATCCACCATAGTCAATAGAACGCCTTCCAAGGCGGTTCCCGGTTCCAGGTGAGCACAATTCGGTTACACCTGCGACTCTATTGTGCCCTGGAGTGCCCTAGAACGGCGATTACTCTGTCAGGTGAATTGCACGAGAGGGCGGCACCTGCCACTGAGGGCCGTGGGTGGCACATCGGTGGTATTCGTGCAAATCACCGCGCGAGGCAATGTGCCCTGGAGGCGTGTCTGGAGGGGGTACCGGCGCTCAATGGAAACAAATTGGTTCCACCGCGCGAGCCGATGTGCCCTGGAGTGCCGTAGAATGGCGATTGCGGTGTCAGATGAATTGCACGAGAGGGCGGCACCTGCCACTGAGGGCCGTGGGTGGCACATCGGTGGTATTCGTGCAAATCACCGCGCGAGGCGATGTGCCCTGGAGTGCCGTAGAATGGCGATTGCGGTGTCAGGTGAATTGCACGAGAGAGTCAACTACCCGTCGCAAAGTCCCTGACTCTGTCGGTCTGTTGCAGAATCATTCCGGTCGGTCAGCTGATGCGACCGGGTGAGCTGGTTCTGACTGTGCGGCAGCTGGTGCGGACTTGTCGGTCTGTTGCGAAATTATTCCGGGCGGTTCGCTGGTGCGGTCTGTCCGCTATTACGGACTGCCTTGGCTGATGTGTGGACTTCGTTTTTTCCAAATTACTTATTATATTGCGAGGTTGTTTGATATAAATACATAGCTTGTAATGGCATACCGGAAATACGACACAAATTTCTTTGAACGTTACGCGATGCTTCAGCTCCAAACCCTGCTCGGACACAAGTTTGATAATCTCGTCAATCTTGACCGTCCTGATCTGCAATCAGCTGATTCACATTCATTGGGCATTGAGGTGACACGTGCACTGGATGGAAAACGAAAATCGGCAATCAAGATGCTCAAGGACATTTCCGGAATCTCATCCGATGCCGACAACTCTGCCGACATCGACATAATGCGCTCCAGCGGTTATGGGTATGGTCTCAATGAGGGCGAGTATATCGGAGGACTTGAGCTTGATTATTGGATGGGTGCGAGGCCTATGAAAGATATTATTGCAAGCAAGGTTGGCAAGGTGTCTTCAGGCTTTTACGGCAGTTTCTGCCAATTCGGTCTTTTCGTATTCTCCAATGAGAGGCTTTCGCTTGGAAATGCGTATTCGGCAGTTCGATATATTCTTGATATACAAAAAGATATAGAAGTCAAGTATGACCGTATGTACTTGTCTGCGGTTACAGACTTCTATGCCTGCAACCTTGAAGACAACATCTCTGAAATAGACTTCCGGATATCTCATTTTGAAGTAGATAAACAACAGAGGCAGTCACTGTTCCTGTCTGCTCTTGATTATAAAGTCAGTCAAAGCATCTCTGCAAATTCATATGTGGAAATAGTCTGAACGACGGGAAGTATGATGGAAGTAAGTATGATAAAATGCTTGATTATGAATAAGGTAAAAATAACGGCAGTAAAAAAGGTCCTTCACGGCGACCTCGTGGCCAAGTATGAGAATCCTATACAGCACGCCTGCGATGTCGTGGAGGGTATGCAGTGGATAAGCGTTGACGGCCAGTGTCCCGATGGTTTGTGCCCGGAAGCATGGAAATGTATGAGGGAGTTTGTCGAGGCCCTTTCGAGGGGCGAAGGGAATTTCTTTGACGGATGGATGAAGAACCCTTACAGCGCGATGATAAGTTGCAATGACGGCTTCCGACCGGTTAGCTTCCTGATTGAAAAACTGCCTCTTCCGGAATGACGTGCCGCTCCGGAAAGCCTGTCCGGCTCAGATGATGATATCTTCCAGATTTCCGACCTTGTCCGAGTCAAACGGTCTGGTGAGCCTGATGTAGTTGCCGGTATAGCCTTCCATCATTCCCTTCCTGTTGGTGCTTTCCCACAACACTCTCTCTGTCAGTCCCTTGTTTGCACTGACAAATTCATCGTGCAGCCTTTCGCACAACTCTTCCAGTTTGGCGACCCGTTCCGCTTTGACAGCTTCGGGTACCTGGCCGGGCATTTCAGCCGCAGGGGTACCGGGCCTTCGGGAGTAGGGGAATACGTGTATGAAAGCCGGGTGGAGTTTCTCCACAAACTCGTAACTCTCCCTGAAAAGTTCCTCGCTTTCTCCAGGTAATCCCGCCATCAGGTCTATTCCAAAAAACACACGAGCCTTTCCAGGAGATTCCAAAGCTTCTCTTATAGACCTGATCTTCTCCGCAAAGAATTGGGTGTCATAATGCCTGCCCATAGCCTTGAGAAGAGAGTCGCTTCCGCTCTGAAGCGGTATGTGGAAATGAGGCTGAAATTTGGTCTTTCCGCTTGCTATCCAATTAATTATATCATCGGTAAGCAGGTTGGGCTCTATTGAAGAAATCCTGAATCTTTCTATCCCCGGCACTTCGTTCAGAGCTTTGAGCAGATCAAGAAAACTCTCCCCGGTACTCCTGCCAAAGTCTCCTGTATTGACACCGGTCAGCACGATTTCCCTTATTCCTTCCGCAGCGATCTCATTGGCATATTTTACGCATTCCGCAATGGGAATGTTCCTGCTTTCACCTCTTGCATAGGGCACAGTGCAGTAATTGCAGTAATTGTTGCACCCGTCCTGAACCTTGAGGAAAGACCTTGTGCGCTCTCCGCTGCTGTAGGCGCCGAACATATCGTTAATCTCGCTTCCACAAGTTGAACCGCTTTGCTGCAGCCCGAGCAATTCGAGGGTAGCGCCTACTACGCTGCCCTTTTCGGAAGCTCCGAATATCCTTGTAACTCCTTCAATTGCAGTGATTTCCTTTTCCCTTAACTGAGCGCTGCATCCGGTGACTATGACAAGGGCTTCGGGATTTACCCTGTGACACTTGCGTATGAGATTGCGTGACTTTGTATCAGCCATTGCCGTAACCGAGCAGGTATTTATCAGATAAACGTCAGCCTTTTCCCTCCAGGGAACGACCTCGAGGCCTGCCTTGACAAAGCCCCTTTCGTAGGTCGAGGTTTCAGCATAATTCAGTTTACAACCCAGAGTGAGAAATGCTATCTTGCTCATTATTCGATATTTATTACGACCGTTCCTTCCTTCGCCCCATTCTGCTCCTCTCTGCGTCTGCCGCCCGACTCTCCGGTTTCCCTGGAGTCCTGCTGAGGGTTGCGACGCTGCTTTTTCGGGAAAAGACCACGGAAGAATTCTTTCCAACTGTTGTACTCCTTCTGGTAGCTGACGCCGGCGCCGCTGCGCTGCGAGTAGTCGAGGTAGCTGGTGTAGTCGTCGGCAGAGTGGGAGAATAGGTTGACGCGGAAATTGCCCTGGCGGCCGACCTTGATGGCGACATCGACGTCTCCGACCACATCGGATCCGCTGCTGTTCATCTTGTATTGCCTGTTGCCGAAGGAACCGTTGATTATCACCCGGTTATTGAACAGCTGGGTGCTCAGCGCGACATCGAATATGTCTGTTCCGAGCTCGTTCTGCTGATATCCGAAACCGAGGTCCAGCGGGATGTCGAGTTTCTGCAGGATGGAACTGATCTGCCCTGCCATAAACTCGCCTATGTTTGAGAGAAGCACGTTGCTATTGTTCTGCACGCCGGAGTATTCGTCAGGCATGAAGCTGCCGAAAAGAAGCAGCGAAACGAACTGGCGTTGAACCTTGTCTTCCGTATTGAGAGCGCTTTCCACCTGGGATTTGGTGGCAGGGTCGAGGTCCGGGACATTGACGGAGAAGGATATGTTAGGGTTGAGTATCTTGTCGCTGACCGTTATCCCGCATTCGACAGTGCGCCGGGTAGCGACCGCAGAGGTATCTGCAAGCAGGGTGGCAAGGGATGTCTTGAGGGTGTAGAGCGCCGTCAGGTCAAGTTCGCTGTGCAGTATGTCTCCGCCGAATTTGACCGAACCGCCCTCCTTGATGGTGAACATCCTGTCAACGATTCCGGCTGCGGAAATCTTTGCCGAGCCGCCGCTGACAATGTAGTCTCCGTTGACGTTGAACAGGTTCTTGGACGGCCTTATGTCGAGAATGACGTTGCCGTTTCCATATACCGAAGCCATGCTGCCGGTGGTCTTGTCGATTTCGACGCTTGCATTGACTCCCGGACTAACACCCAGACGGGCGTGTATCGAAATGTCATTCTTGGACTTCCTTTTCTGCTGTTCCTCCTTCTGCATCATCATCTCGTAGTGGTCGAGATGTTTCTCCTTTTCCACGAAAGTGAGCAGGTCGCTGGTATTGCCTATCATGGAAGAGTTGAGCGAAGCATATACGTTGCCGTCTCCGGCTGTCCTGATGTCGGCGTCTATGGACAGGGCAGAGAGAGGACCCTTGAGTCTTCCTTCTCCGGACGCCCTCAGGTCGCCGTAAACAACCTGCGTGGCATTGTCCGTGTCAAGAACAAGAAGATTGCTCATCCTCAGCAGGGCATCGAGTGTAGGTCCGGTCTTTTCGTTGTAGCCCAAAGCCCCTTCTATCGTGGCGCGTCCTCCGGCATTGTCGCTGACTGACAGGGAGTTGAGCTGCAAACCGTCGTTGTTTACGCTGAAAGGACCGTCAATGAGATAATCCACGCCGGTAAATGCCGGGGCAACGTGTATCTTATTGAGACGTGTTGCGGTGGAACTCATTTCAAGCTTGTTGCCTGAACCCTTGACCGCTATGTTTCCGCTCAGTGACCCGTCCAGCCTGCTGAAAGTCCCCGCTGTGAGAGGCTGTATGAATCCTATTTCAAACTGATCCATAAACAGGTGAGCGTCAAGTACCTTGTCATCTACGCCCCAGGTTGATGAGAACGAAAGCGTTGCCTTGTCGTTGACATAGGTGCCCAGGAATGCGCGTATCTTGCGCGTTTCGTCTTCCCAGGTACCTGCAAGGCTGATGTTTCCGATCGGGTTGTCATCGACCATCACGTCCTCGCATCCCATACGGACCATAAAGCCGAGGTGGTCGTCAACCGGCGAAATCAGGTATCCGTGTCCGGTCGCAAGCCCGCTGAAGCGGACCTTGTCCTGGAAGAATTCGTCCAAAAGCGAAAGCTCGAGGTCATCGACGTAGATGTCCAGGGTGTCGGTCTTGTTCACGGAGAGGCCGCCGTCTATCATCAGTCGCTGGAACCCGCTGCTGACCACGAAGTTGTCTATCTTGATATCCTTGCCGGCGACAATTATTTCCGATTCGTTGAACTCCCAGACGTTGTTGTCGATGCTCACGTAGGAGTCCAGCGGGTTGGCCTTGACCACTAGTTGCCCCGTCTTGTCGCGGGACAATTCTCCGTCAACGTAGAGCTCGCCGTATCCTCCTATGCCTTCCAGCGTGTCGTAATGCAGTTGGATGTTGAATCCGTTGTTCTGCACATAGGCGGTGAGCGCCGGACTGCTCATCACGATGCCTCCGAGATACAGCGATTCTCCGCTGATTCCGGCATTGAGGCAGTCGTAGTTGTCAAAGTCTATCCTGGCGTTCTTGAGATAGTTGCCGTTGAATGCGATTCGCGGCGAACTGATCTTTCCGCTTAGAAGCCCGTTGGCATCCACGTTTATGTCCGCATAGGTGCTGTCGCTGACATAGAGCGAAGGTTTCAGCATCGAAACAATGTCGTACGGATTGTGAAGGTCAAGGTGAATCGCGTAGGTCGTTCCCGAGGTCCTGGTATCCTCTACTGCATCCTTGTACAGTACCGGCAGCTGTTTCCTCGTGGTGAGGGCCTGAATGTCCCTCAAGGCTTGTGCCGGAGAAGAAGAACCCTCGTAGCTCGCGTTGAGATAGTCTGACTCCAGGCTTATACGCGCATTATCCTGCAATACGTCAAGTCTCGCCCTTATGCTGCCGAGATGTAGCGTGTCGCTGCAGTTGTTGAGTTCTATACCGCTGATCTGTACAAGCCCGTTGGTCGCTGCCGATGCTGAATGCCTCAGGCTGCCATCGACATAGGCGGACAGGTGCACCTTGCCGTCAGGGTCAGTGCCCCCGGGAGCGCTTATGTCAAGCCTTCCGATATGGGAGCTGATGCGGAAAAACGACTCTCCGTCAGACGGGGTCTTTCCGCTGGCCGCAAGGCTGAGCTGTGCATCGGGGTCGCGGCTGTCAAGCAGCAGCTCAAATCCCTCCGTGTCGTAATAGCCGCTTGCGCTGATCCCGGCGAGGGTAAATGATCCTGAACTCACGCTGCCGATGCCGAGCGAGTCGAGTCTTATGCAAGGACTGCCGTTTTTCATCTCCAGCCCCGCCTTCGTGTGAAGATCCAGCCCGTGAACGGGGATTGAGGCCATTATCTTGCTGACATCCAGCCCTTTTGTGCTTACGCTGGCCTCGGCGGAGAGCCTGTCCGGCTTGAGAAGATTGCTTACGAGGGCATCAATCTCCACCCTTCCCGTAGCGGAATTGCCTAAAGTTCCCTTGATCTGAGCCCTGTTGAGCAGGCCTTTTACCTCTGCGTCAAGCTCCAGCACCTGCCCCGGGGCTATCCCGGAAACAGTTGCAGGCAGTGCGCTGCCTGTCCAGTTGGAGACGAATTGTCCCAGCCCCTGCACCGCGAATCGCAGACCTTCGGCGCGTGCGTCCAGCGCCATTTCTTCGATCTCAGGCAGGCCGGTGATTCTTCCGCGAAGGGTGCCGACGAGGATGCTGTCGCTCTCCGGTGTGCTTGCCGTGAAATGCAGGGCATTGATGTCCAGGTCATCGACATAGCCCTCGGCGTCTGAGTCCTTGATGTTCAGTATCAAGCGGTTGTCAGGCAGAGCCCCTCCGGAGAATGCGTTGATGGTCTGCATTCCGAGAGTGCCGTGAAGTCCTTCCACTCCCATTCTGACGCTGTGTATGTAGTCCGAGAACTGATCGGCATTGAGATAGCTCATCGTGTAGCAGTCTAGCCGCAGGTCGGACCAGGCGTCAACCAGATGTATGTCGTCGATTATGGTCTTGCCCTGACCGACCACGCAGCTTCCGGTCAGGGACAGGAGTTCGTATCCGCTTTTTTCCTTCGCGCTGCAACTCTCGCAGACGGCATACATCTTTCCTCCCGTAAAACGCAGGTCGCGTCCCTTGAGGCTGCTGACGGTGACGTCCATATCGAAGTAATTGATGCCTCCGCTGAATGAGGAAGAATCTTCGGGCGAGCGCATCGTGTATCGAATATTGCGTGCATTCAGAGTCTTGAGGTCAAATAAGTTGCCGAGTTCCATTTCTTCGTCATCGCTTACGATGCGGAAAATCCTTGTGAGATTGCTGCTGAAGATGCTGTCGGGCTCCACGATGTAATTAAAGACGGCGTCGTCGATATCGACTCTGCCCAGATGCAGGCCGCCACCGTCGAGCAGACCTTTCAGGGTAAAGGTGGCGGAAATGCTTCCGGCGTGGAAAAGGGTGTCTTCCGGCTCCCAGTCGCCCTCCAGGCTGTCCGTCAGCGGGTTTGCCTCGAGGTCCGAACGGTGGAGTCCGGAGCGGGTGACCATAGGGTCGTTGTCGGTAATGGTGATGTCCTTAAGAAGGAATGCATTGAGAGCCAATATGTTGACTTCCGATACGCTGACCTTTCCGTCAAACTTGTCAAGGAAGCGTGATATGAGCGAGGATGCGATACGGGTCTGCACTGCCGGCACTTGAAGTACCAGAATCAGGGAGGCCAAGGCTAGCAGGATAAGACCGGCTATGCGCCTCAGTATGCCGTATGTGCGTTCCTTCATACTCTAAACCTACAAATATAACGAAATTATTGCTAAATTTGCACTTGCTCGCTAATATATACGCGATGGAAAAATAGATGGCTGATATTATTCTTGGCATAGAATCTTCTTGCGACGACACTTCTGCCGCAGTGATAAGGGACGGATATCTCCTGTCCAACGTAATTGCCTCACAGGAGGTGCATAAGGCATACGGGGGAGTCGTTCCGGAACTTGCTTCAAGAGCCCACGAACTGAACATAGTACCCGTGGTCTCCGAAGCTGTGAAAAGGGCTGGAATAGAGCTCTCGGACCTTAGTGCGATCGCCTTTACAAGAGGCCCGGGACTGCTCGGTTCATTGCTGGTCGGAACTTCCTTTGCCAAGACACTTTCCGTTTCGCTCGGCATTCCTGTAGTTGACGTGAACCATCTTCAGGGACACATACTTGCCTGCTTCATAAGGCAGGAGGGCGTTCCCGTATGTGAACCTCGCTTCCCATATCTCTGTCTGCTTGTCAGCGGAGGCAACTCTCAGATAGTCAAGGTAAACAGTCCTTTGGACTTTGAGATACTGGGACAGACCATAGACGATGCCGTAGGCGAGGCTTTCGACAAATGCTCGAAGATGATGGGCCTTGGCTATCCGGGAGGACCGGTCATAGACCGACTTGCCAGGCAGGGCGATCCGACGCGTTTCAAGTTTGCAAAACCGCATGTTCCAGGGCTGGACTACTCTTTCAGCGGCATCAAGACTTCGCTTCTGTACTTTGTCAGGGATGAGATGCAGAAAGATCCGGATTTTATGGAAAAAAACAAGGAGGACATCTGCGCCTCCTTCCAGAAATGCCTCATCGACATACTGCTTGACAAACTTGTCAAGGCGGCAGCCCGGACAGGAATCAAGGACATCACGATAGGCGGGGGAGTCTCAGCCAACAGCGGCCTGCGTGAAAGGATAATCCTCGAGGGGAAAAATCGGGGCTGGCGAACCTTCCTGCCGGAATTTAAGTTCACGACCGACAATGCCGCAATGATAGCCGTGGCCGGTTATCACCGTTACCTGGCCGGGGCCAGGGCTGCTCTGGATGCCGCCCCGCTGTCAAGGCTGACCCAGGATTCCCTTTAGCATTTCTTCTGCGTTTCTTGCTCTCAGATGAGATGGAAAGCCGGACGGATTGCGGTCTGCCCAGTCGGCAAGCATGAATTCTGTTCCCGCACCTTTTGCGCACCGGCAGTCAAAAATCGTATCTCCGACATAGATCGTCGACGAGGCTTCCGCTCCGCTCCTTTTGAGATATTCCAGAGCCGGCTCCGGGTCTGGTTTGTGCCTAAGGCTGTCTTCGGCACATATCTCAACTTCAAAATAGGCTCTCAAAGGCTGCACGACCGGGTCATTTTCAAACTCCTGCCTGGTCCTGGAAGTAACGCAGCCAATTTTGCAGCCCGCTTCGGAGAGCACGGGCATCATCTCCGAAATGCCGGGAAATATTTTCATAAGATACCTCAGTTCCACGAAATACCTTTCCCACAGATCCGCAAATTCCTCAGGCTCGGGATACTCAAGCAACTTGGGTACGTTTACGCTCGGAATGCCGAAATAAGTATATGCCTCATCGTAAGACATCTCCCTGTGCATCAGCTCCTTGACTGTTCTGATCAGGGAATGTACTCCTGTCCCCTCGGTATCTATCAGGGTGCCGTCGATGTCAAAGATTACGTTTTTGTACATGCTATATTCCGTCAAAAATCAAAGGCAGGATGTCGTCCACGCAGCGGAATTTCCAGATGCGCGAACTTCCAATCATAATCACGCTCATAGGCTTGCCCGACTTGGCCTGGTACTGGGCCATTACCTGTCTGCAGGCTCCGCACGGTGTGCATGGCTCCTTTCCCAGTCGGCCATAGACTCCACCGGCTATCGCTATCGAGAGCATTTCCTTGTCGGGATACCTGGCGCTTGCGGCAAACATTGCGGTCCTTTCAGCGCACAGTCCTGAAGGAAACGCCGCGTTTTCCTGGTTTGCACCCCGGACTATCTGACCGTTGGACATCCTGACGGCGGCTCCGACGTGATACCTTGAATATGGCGCATATGCACCGTTCATCGCTTCCATTGCCTCGCAGACAAGTTCACGGTCTTCGGGAAGCATTTCTTCGGGACAACGGTACTCTTCATAGCTGATCTTAATTTCTTTTTCTGTCATACCGTGCTTATTAGTGTTATTTTGCCCGAATTTAGCTAAAATTCGGTACCTTTGCAAATATATTGCAGGTCTGTGTCTCTTGGGCGCGACCTGACGATGGCTGTCAAACAATTGTTATCTCTGATGGTATGAAAATCTGCGTCGGACTGTCTGGAGGTGTCGATTCCTCCGTTGCCGCCCTGCTTCTCAAAAGGCAGGGATATGATGTCTTTGCAATGTTTATGCAGAACTGGCACGATACCGAGGGTACCCTTCACGGCGACTGCGAATGGGAGGAAGACCGTTTCGTCGCCGAACTTGTCGCCCGCAAGATAGGCATACCCTTTTATTTCGTTGATCTCAGCGAACAGTACAGGCAGAGGGTGGTCGATTATATGTTTGACGAATACTCCCGCGGCCGTACGCCCAACCCTGACGTGCTCTGTAACCGCGAAATCAAGTTCGATGCCTTCCTCGAGGCGGCCCGAAGGATGGGTGCCGACAAGGTAGCAACGGGGCACTACTGCCGCAAGGAGCCTGCGCTCGGACCTGATGGAAAGCAGCTTACGGACTCGGACGGGAAGCCGCTGTGGCGCATACTCGAGGGTTCGGACCCGAACAAGGACCAGAGTTACTTCCTTTGCCAATTGACTCAGGATCAGCTTGATGCAGCTCTTTTTCCTATTGGTGACATAGCCAAGCCCCAGGTCCGCGCACTTGCCCGCGAGGCCGACCTGCCTTCTGCCGAAAAGAAGGATTCGCAGGGAATATGCTTTGTTGGCAAGGTTGACCTGCCCGTTTTCCTTCAGCAGAAGCTCAAGTCAGTCGAAGGCGAGGTGGTCGAGGTCTTTGACCGCTTCTATCAAGACTCCGACCTGTGGCAGGAACAGCAGAAACTTCTGCGAAAGGCATTTGACGAGGCTATGCTCGTGCCCGGGGATACGCTTTCGGACGAGGAACTTCTTCTTCTCTGCCGCCAGCAGGACTACTCCCGGATTGTTTTTGAGAGCGAAAGCTACCGCTCCGGCAAGCACCATGTACGCAAGACCCGCAACAAGCCTCATCCGTGGGGGAATTCTGCCGGGAGGCACGAGGGCGCCCAGTTCTATACACTTGGCCAGCGCAAGGGGCTTTCGATAGGCGGACATACCGAACCTTTGTTCGTCATAGCTACCGATATGGATTCCAACAGGGTTTACGTCGGCGAAGGCGCAAGCCACAAGGGCCTTTTCCGCAGCTGTCTGCACATAGACTGCGGGGAGATTCACTGGATCAGGCCAGACCTTGAGATGCGCCCGGGCGAATGCCGCCGCTACCGTGTGCGCATTCGCTACCGCCAGCCATTGCAGGAAGCGACACTGCTTATGCGTCCGACTGGTCTGTACATACTTTTTGACGAAGCGCAGCGCAGCATTACCCCGGGGCAGTTCGCCGTCTGGTACGACAGTTCGGGCGAAATGCTGGGCAGCGGTGTGATATAGGAGAATTATATGAAAGAATTTGAAATAGTCTGTCCCCTGAGCAGGGAGCCGCGGCTCAAGGAGATTGAAGCCAAGGCCTGCGGACGCCCGTACGAGCTCCGCAAACGCTCCATAGATGCCCGCAAGGAACCGGTGTGGCGCTATCGCTACGCTGTGTGTGAAGCGGGCGAATCCTTTGAGCCTTATACACTTGCACCTTATCTTGATGTGCACGAGGCGCCTTCCGTAATTGTCGTCGGCTCCGGTCCGGCAGGAATGTTCGCCGCCCTCAAATTGCTTACTCTCGGCCTCAAGCCTGTAGTGCTCGAGAGGGGAAAGGATGTGCACGCGCGCAAGTTCGATATGGCGGCGCTTTCTCGCACCGGGGAGGTCAATCCCGACTCGAACTACTGCTACGGTGAAGGGGGAGCGGGAGCCTTTTCCGACGGCAAGCTCTACACCAGAAGCACCAAGAGGGGAGACCTGCGCGAGGTCCTTTACAGGCTCGTGGAGCACGGCGCTTCCAAGGATATACTGGTTGACGCCCACCCGCACATAGGCTCGGACAAGTTGCCCGCCATTGTGGAAAACATACGCAAGACGGTTACCGGGCACGGAGGCGAATACCATTTCGGTGCCAGGGTAGTGTCACTCGAGCGCACCGATGAGGGAGGCTTCATCGTGAAATGTGCAGACGGACGCAGTTTCAGTGCCGGAAAAGTCATACTTGCCACCGGTCATTCCGCCCGTGACATATATGAAATGTTGCTCTCCGAGGGCGGCAAGCTTGAGGCAAAGGGCTTTGCTATGGGTGTGCGCGTTGAGCATCCCCAGGAAAAGATCAACTGGTGCCAGTACCACGGACAGTGGAAACCCGGGGTGCCGGCGGCGGAGTATTCATTCGTGGAACAGGTTGACGGCAGGGGTGTCTTTTCCTTCTGTATGTGTCCCGGGGGGATTCTGGTCCCTTCCGCTACCGAAGCCGGGACAGTGGTTCTCAACGGGATGTCCAACTCCAGCCGCAACGGCAAGTTTGCCAATGCCGGGGTCGTGGTCCAGATAGAACCCGAAGACGTGCCGGGAGACAACCCGTTGAAACTTATGGACTTCCAGAGGGATTGCGAACGCCGTATGTTCCAGTGGTGCGAACAGGCGCGCTGCGAGGCCACTTCAAAATCCTCCAAGGGCCGTCGCAGGGACAAGGATGAACAGGAAGTTCCGCAGAATCCTGCGGCTGCGCCAGCCCAGAGAATGGAAGACTTTTGTCTCGGCAAGTTGAGCAAGAAGATGCCGGAGACTTCATATCATCCGGGCGTTGTCAGCGCTCCACTGCACGAACTGCTGCCACCGCTCATCGCCACTCGGCTGCAAAAGGCCTTTCCGCGTGTCAAGATGCGCAATTACTACACAAATGCTGCCCTGCTGCTGGGCATCGAGTCCCGTACTTCTTCGCCCGTGCGCATTCCACGGGATCCCGAAACCCTTGAGTATGTGTCGATTCCGGGTCTTTACCCTTGCGGCGAAGGTGCCGGATACGCGGGCGGGATTGTTTCCAGCGCGCTCGATGGCATCGCCTGCGCACTCGCCGCTGCCGGAACTGCTCCTGAAAGTATCCCTTCCGCTGTTTCGGAATCTGCTGCGCAAAAAGACCCGGACCAGACCATTGAATAGAACCAGGCCCTATCCACTGACAATTATCCCGTCACCGGCCCGGAACAGACCGGCAACGATATGAATACCAACACTTTCAAATCACTGATCCTCAATGCTGCGGTTCTGCTGGCGGCAACGCTTCTTCTCTCCTGCTGCCGCAATTCTTCTCCGATAAGCCAATACGGCTGGTCAGACGAGGTCAGGACTGCGCTCAATGACTTTATCGGAATCTACGGCAATCCTGAGCAGCCGGAATACGTTGTCTTTGACTTCGACAATACCTGCTGCATATACGATGTGTCTGAACAACTCGTTGTATATCAGCTTGAAACAATGAGCTTTGCCCTCGGACCGGAACAGTTCTACGATGCGGTTCGCGTCGGTCTCGAAGGCTGCCGGCCCCTGACCGAGGAGCGCACCGAAAGGGCGGCGCTGCTATATGCTTCTCTCTACGACAGATACGGACCTTTCACTTACGAAGGCCTTCCGGACGGGATGCTCGAGGCTCTGCACAACGACAGCGAGTGGCAGCAATTCGCCGACCTTATGGGAGGAACCTACCATCTGCTCGCCCGGGAGCACGCCATCGAAAACCCTTATATGTGGGCAATGGGCTGGTTCGCCGGAATGAGCAGCAGCGAGTTGTACGAGCTTTTCGTCCGCAGCGACCGCTACTACGCCGCCGTCCCGACCCGCGAAAGGAGTTGGGGACAATTCTCCTGGACAGACGGTCTCCGGGTGACCGACAATATAAGAGAACTCTGGAAAGCGCTTGATCAATCCGGCATTGACGTATGGGTTTGCTCGGCTTCTTCGATTGAGGCAGTGATGGCGTCCATCGATGAATATGGTCTGCATCAGTACTGTACGGGTGCTATAGGAATGACCCTCTCCAAGGATGAAAACGGCTTGTTTGACGGAGGTTACGACTATCAAACGGGATATGCAAGGCTTGCCGGTGCTGATGGAAGCTGGACTGAATGTGACATTGCTACGGGAGTTCAGACCAAGGGGCCGGGCAAGGTGACTGCTATAGAGCGCTGCCTTAGGCCAAGATATGAGGGCAGAGGCCCTCTGGCTGCATTCGGCGACTCGTCCGGGGACTTCAACTTTATGACCGAATTTGCTTCGCTCAAGCTTGCCGTTCTGTTCAACCGTGCGGAACTGGATGTTACGGACGGA
The DNA here is from genome assembly GCA_004556005.1 of Bacteroidales bacterium. Taxonomy (GTDB): domain Bacteria; phylum Bacteroidota; class Bacteroidia; order Bacteroidales; family UBA932; genus Cryptobacteroides. Next base: position 51,945 of record SFJA01000006.1, read on the forward strand.
GGCGCCCTGTTAGCGGAAACCGCTTTATATCAGCGAGATGTGCTTGGATATGATCTCTCGTCGGCCAATGCTGCCGGTGATATCTATTATGTTCTCCAGGGTAGGGACGTGAACGGTCTGCGCAGTCTCTATCCGTCCGACTCTACAGTCCTGCTTGGAATGGGTTCGCCTCGTCTTTTCCGAAGCATGCACAGCAGCGTTATGCTGGACAGCTTTGTCCGTGACTCGCTAAGCGTCAAGCAAATCCTTGAAAAATACTGTATTCGCACTCCTGCATCGGAGAGCGCCTTCGGCTTTGCTTACGGCTGGCTTGACGCTTATGACGGATACAGGTGCAGGTAATATTGTTATTTCAAATATTCTTCTTAAATTTGCAACGGGAAAGTCGTACACGACCAGCTCCCTCAAAACTCCCCCAGGGCCGGAAGGAAGCAAGGGTATGAGGTTGTAGCGGTGCGATGTGCTAAGCTTTCCCTTTTTTGTTGTCCACAGTCTGATATGAAGTCTGACATAGTAGTAATAGGCGGAGGCGCCTCGGGTCTTATGGCGGCTTACGCGGCCGCTTCGACATTGAACGATGACGGTGTTTGCGCACAGGTTACAGTCCTGGAAAAAATGCCCCGTCCCGGCCGCAAGATTATGATTACCGGAAAGGGCAGGTGCAATTTTTCCAATGTCAAGGGGTGGAACGACTTTTCGCAGCACATACGCTCCAAAGGCAATTTTGTCAAATCTGCCTTTTTCAACCTCAGCCCTGAAGCTGTCCTTGACTTTTTCAGTTCCTACGGTATGGACAGTGTCGTGGAAAGGGGAGACAGAGCCTTTCCATCTTCCTACAGGGCATCAGATGTTGTGGATACACTTGTAAATGCCTGTCTGTCAAAGGGTGTCAAGATTCTTACCGAATGTGAGGCAAAGCTTCTTGAACGCAGAGAATCAGGATACAGGCTGGAGCTTGCCAACGGTGAGTCCTGGTTGGCTTCGAAGGTCATCGTTGCAACCGGAGGTCTCAGCTATCCAAATACGGGATCTACGGGAGACGGTTACCGTATTGCCGGTAATCTGGGACACACAATCGTGCCTACCTTCCCATCCCTGACTGCCCTCGTTCCGCGCGGATATAAGGCCGCAGGTCAGCAAGGCGGAATCCCCGGCATTCCTGATGAACTTGCTTCGGACCCTTACTATTCGCTTCCTAAGCGTGTCGCCCGAGAAACCCCTTTGTCCGAACTGGGCGAGAAACTTTGCGGAATTCATCTCAAAAACGTCGGAGTCCGTCTGCTTGTCGAGGGCTGCGATGCCGGTTACGAATTCGGTGACGTGGATTTTACCGATGGCGGGCTTGAAGGCCCGGTAGGGTTCCAGATCAGCCGCAAGGCAGTCAAGGCCTTGAGCAACGGTTCGCGGGTCAGCGTGGTTCTGGATCTCAAAAGTGGTGTTGAGCTCACTGAACTTACCCTGAGAGTGAAGCAGTTATGGTCTGACATCGACAAGGATAGCCGCAGCGCAAGGCTCAGGGAAAAGGAAAAGTGCAGGATACTTCTCGGAAAACTGATGCCGTGGGAGCTGATTCCCGCCTTTGTTGCCTGCAATCCCAGCATTATGACTCTTGAGCGCAGGGGGCGCGCTGCAACCAAGGTATGGGTCAATCTCGTGAGCATAGCCAAAGCCCTGAAGAATTGGGAAATGGAGATAGAAGGGCACGTCGGATATGAAAGGGCAGTGGTGACTGCGGGAGGCGTTTCGACAGATGATATGATAGCCAAGAAGATGGAGTCGCGCATCTGTCCGGGTCTTTATTTCTGCGGTGAAGTGCTTGACGTCGATGCCGATACGGGAGGTTTTAATCTTCAGTGCGCATTCAGTACCGGCGCTTTGGCCGGACGTTCGGCTGCCAAGTCCCTCGAAGGTGAGATATGCTCACAGTCTGAACCGGAAAGGTGATGAAAACTCAACGCTCAATCCAATTCCAAGCCCACTGCGCCTGCTTTGCCGCATACGCGATTTTCGGATTCAACATAGTGATATGCAAGGACCTGACTTCGGGCCGCTATATCTCTCCGCTTGCAATCTTCACTGTCAGGGCATTGTGTGCAGCGGCGGTGTTCTGGCTGCTCTCCATACCCGGCAGACGCAAGGATTCAGATTCCGGGTCCGGTCGCCCGGAAACTCCGGGAGTCCGCAGGTTTGCCGGAATTGAACTCCGGGACCTGCCGAAGATTCTGTGCGCTTCCTTTCTCGGCTTTTTCGTCACTCAGCTGACCTTTCTTATGGCGATACCTCAGGTGACACCTATGACTTGTTCGATAATCAGTTCACTGTCACCTGTTTACACTATGTTCATAGCTGCCGTGGCCATAAAGGAACCGCTTACCTGGAAAAAGGCGATCGGAGTTGCGGTAAGTTTTGCGGGAATACTGTTCCTGATCGTAAGCAGCGCTCATCCATCAGCTTCCGGAACTGTTGCGAACAGTGTTCAGGGCATTATGCTGATGCTGGCCAACGGAATTGCCTTTTCACTCTATCTGGGAGTCTTCAAGCCGCTTATCAGCAAATATCCGGTAGTGGATTTTATGAAATGGATTTTCACCTTTTCCATATTAATGTCCCTGCCTTTCTCTGCCAGGGAACTCCTTTCAGCCGGATGGGGTTCTTTCCCGTCTTCATTCTGGCTGGAACTATCCTTCCTCGTGGTATTTGCTACCGTTCTCAGCTATTATCTCATACCCTACGGCCAGAAGCACCTGAGGCCGACACTTGTAAGTATGTACAGTTACGTGCAACCCATAGTGGCAACTCTGATCAGCATTGTCATAGGTATGGATATGCTTGACTGGCAGAAGGTTCTTTCTGCAGTTATGGTTTTTGGCGGAGTGGTGATGGTTAACCGAAGCAAGGGCGCTGCAGTGCGGAATTGATACGTATCCTATATTTCGCTTACCCTGTCGTCGATGCTTGCCTGCACCTGTTCGCCCCGTGCAGCTGCCTTCTTTACCTGGTTGCAGAATAGATCATAGATATAATCTACGCTGTCCAGCCTGTATATGTTTTCGTCAAAGGCATATCGTCCGCTTTCTACCAGATAGTCGATTGTGCAAACCTTGTATATTGCATCGGGGTCTATGGTCTTGCCGTTTAGTGTTACGCTGCTGACAGCTCCGTCCTTTATTGTCAGGCGCACTCCTGAACTCATTGGTTCATTATAACTTGCCATATAGTCAAAGAACTTGAGTAGTGATTTGCCTGTGAGTTCGAGCAATGTCATCTTGTTGTCGAAAGGGAATACTGCATAGATGTCTGCCCTTGTTACGTCTCCCGTCGTAATCTCGGTGCGCAGGCCGCCGTTGTTGCAGACTGCGAGGTCGGGCGTCACGCCAAATTCGTCTTCGCACATTTCGACCATCGCGTCTGATGCCCAGTTGCCGAGCTCGCCTTGTGGCTTGCCCTTTCTCATAGTTTTAGGGCAATATCCAAGTACTTCATTCATCGATAGTTCCAGCTGTTCGGAGTAATATCTGAGCTTGCTTGCAAAGGCTCCGTCAATGCGTTTGTCGAGCCTTGAATCGACCGGAATCAGGCGATATGTGAAGCGGTCCGTGCCGGTTTTGCTCAAATCGATCTTCATATATCCGAGATATATGCCTTTTGAGCCTGTCTGTACTATCGGTACCATTTTGCCTGAAGGATTCTCTACGAATTGTGCACTGGTCAGGAAAGTATGGCTGTGGCCTCCTATGATGAGGTCAATGTTTTCTGTATGACTGGCGACTCCGCTGTCCTGATATGGGTTTGTGACGTCTTTGTTGTATCCGAGGTGGGACAGGGCTATTACGAGTTC
>SFJA01000061.1 GCA_004556005.1 Bacteroidales bacterium
ATATACGGGTTGGCGGTGGTCTCGAGCACGCTGCAGCCTCCGGCCATTATGTATATAGCCACAAGGTAGAATCCGTAACTGGCTGCGTAGGCTGCCGGAAGGAAGAGTATCGCCCCGGCCGCATAGAGCAGCAATCCGAGTATGATTCCGGACTTGAAACTGCGACGGCTGATGAATATTGCAGCCGGCAGCGCAAAGCAGAAGTAGCTTCCGTAGAAGGCGAACTGGATGAGGCTGGTCTGGGCGTCGCTCATATCCATTATCCGCTTGAAGGCTGCCAGCAGGGTGTCTGTCATATTGTTGGCCAGGCCCCACAGCAGAAAGAGTGATGTTACCAGCGCGAACGGCAGAATATATTTTTTCTCCAGTGCTTTCATTTCTCTGAATCGAATATCTTCTCCATCAAGTGCCATTTCTCAGTCGATTTCGCCTCGGGTGAGCAGCCCTGGAACTGACTGACATAGGCTTCCCACTCGGCCTGCCTCGGAAGGGTGGCGAGTCTTGCCATATCTCTTTCCCAGTCGAAGTCGTCCACTGTGTCCACTATCATGAATAGATTGCGGCCCTTGGCGTAGAGCTCCATCGAGAGTATGCCCACCTCGTGCTGGCCTTCGATTATCTCAGGCCATACGTGAGAATGTACCTCGATGTATTTCTCAACCAGCTGAGGGTCGTCCTTCAAGCTAAGTGTCTGACAGTAGCGCTTCATATCTTTATATATGATTTTCCGGTAATCACAATAAATCTCACCCGCGAAAATGGCTTTCGGGGTGGATGAGGACGTGAGGGGCCTTGACTCTACAGCACCGGTGTCCCTGGCGCCAGGTAATTTTCTCTCAACGGTATAGCTTTCATAGCATTGTTAAGTTAGAGAGATTGGCTAATATGTCCCACAAAGATAACAAGGGCGGGGCAGATTAACAAAGTTTCCGCCAGGAATTATTACGGGATTTCAGTCGAGAATTTCGAGCTGGTCGGGGGAAAGATAGCCGGTGGCGGCCCAGATTACGTTTTCGATATTGACGAGGACACGCTTCTGCTTGCGTATGCGTACGACGTGTCCTTCGAGGCCGGCGAGAGGGCCTTCTTTGACGCGGACACGGGCGCCCAGACGGACGAGGGGCGCGGAGTTCAGGACTACGGGCTGCTCGCAGACGCGGCAGATGGTTATGAAGGTCTGCATCGCAGGGTCGGAGACGTAGATGGGCGAGGCGTCGCGGGAACGCATATACCTTAGACGCGAGCCGCCGGGACAGCGCTCACGGAATTTGTCGATAGTCTCGATGGAGGAGCGTATGAACAGCATATTGCTGATCAGGGAAGGGATGAAGTGCTCCAGATTCGATTCGGCAAGGGCGGGCTCGAATTTCCCGGCCTTGACGTAACGAACGTTCAATGCGTACCAGTGTTTGGCTTCACTTTCCATCTTTCAATCCCTTTTTTGTTTTTCTCCTATTGCCAAGGAGGGGCAAAAATAAATATACCGGACCACAAAAGCAAGTTTTGCAGCCCGGCATATAGGAAAAGGGTTTAGCTAGTCAGCGTCGTATTCGAAGCCTTTGCTTTCGCCCGGATGGACGTCGATGACGTTGGTGACTATCCACTTCGCGCCTATCTTTTCGCTGACATAGACGGCTGCGTGACAGTTCTCCGGCTTGACATCGCTATCGAAGGCGAAAGCGAAGTCGAAGCTGGCGGTGGCGCCGGCACTGAGACTTACCTCGGTGCCGGAGAAATCGTTTTTGGCTGCATTACAACCGGCTATAGCTCGTACGGCGTTGTTGTGTGTGCTGAAGTTGCCGGCTGTGCCATTGTTCGACTGTTTGGCCTCAATGCCGTCTTCAAGCAGCCAGGCGCCTACGCGGTAATTGCCGTTCGCTCCTGCCTTAACACCCACCTTAAGTGCCGCCTGTCCCGCATCGGTTACGAGTGAGGCGCTGAGGCCGGCTTTGGTGCTGATGCTGTTGTACTCGTTCACAAAAGTGCTTTCGAAGATGGTGGCTAAAACACTTAAGGTGTTATTAGGAATGAGGGTCGAAGGATTCATATCGAAGCATACGCTCGGAAATCCATTGCCGCCTAAAGTTATCAGCAAATTGGCGAGATCCCGTATGTACATTGGGTCGTCGGAGTTGTAGCTGTGCACTGCCGCGAGCACGTAGAGGTCTTTGTAGGTCTCGTTCTGAGCAAAGTTCCTTAGCATCGAAATCATATTCGGGCAGTTAGGACAGCCGGTGCCGGTGAACTGGGTGATGAAGATGCGGCGATGGAAGTTGATGTTCATCGGGTCGCTGTCCTCAGGCAGTCCCGGGAGCGGAAGGGCCTTGGAGAGGGCGTTGATGGTGATTTTGTTGGAGAGCTGGGCCTTGTAGCTGCACCAGATGGTGTAGCTGCCCGGCTTTTCGGTGAAGAAGAGCAGCGCCGGAACGTCGAGAGGCGTGTTTTTGCCGTCTTTTCCGACGAGGTAGAAGCGTATGCCTTCGCTGACCTCCTCGTCGCCGTATCTGACGATGAGCTGCGCGGCGGAGTTGCCGTCTGCAGTGATGACGTAGGTGTCGGCTTCGAGGGTGAGCGTCTGCACTGCGTCTTCGTCATCGTCGCCTCCGGTGAGGCTGCAGGCGCAGGCGCAGAGGGCGAGGGCCGTCGCTGCGAGTGTCTTTAAATATCTGTAAATCATATCTTTATATATATTCATATATTTCCGTGTTCCTAAAAGACTGCGGTGAGCAGGAGGTTGACGCCGGTGTAGGCGGGACAGTAGCGGCATACGCCTCCGGAGCAGATGTAGCCGGCACGGTTGCGGCCGTAGCTGAGCTGGACGCGCGTCTTGCCTTTGGACCAGCTGACGCCGGCGTTGTAGTAGTGTTTTTTCGTCTCGCCGAGATTGTACATTTCACTTGCGTATATGCTCCACTGCGGGGCGAAGGTGAATTCGACGAGGGCGGCTATCCAGTCGCGTTCGTAGCTCTTCGAGTAGAGGTACTGAAGCTCGCCGCGGAGGGCATATTTCCTGTTGAATTTGTACTGTACGTCGGCGACGAAGATGTTGGAGGCGTAGCTTTCGGCTTCGTAGCCGTGCGACGGACTCCACTGCTGGCGCGAGTAGAGGAAGGTGGTCTTGAGCTGCTTCATCCAGTGACATTCGGCATCTGCGCTGACGTCGAGCCATAGCATGCGCTGGCTGCCGTCGTCGGTCTGACCCTTGTCTATGGTCCATGCGGTGGAGCCGTTGACGCGGAAGATCCAGTAGCGGTTGCGGTCGTTGCGGCTGCGCAGGGTGTAGAAGAGGTCGAGCTGGGCGGCGCACTCCCCTTCCACGTTGACCTGATAAGGGTTCAGGTTGGCGAGAAGGTAGTGATACTGTCGCGTCAGGGACGGCAGGTAGTTGAGCGTGTTGCCCGTGCCGTTGCCGTAGAGCGAGAGCATCGTGCCCAGATGGTCGATGATGCGGAAGTTGGCGGAGGCGCTGAAGCCGCCTATGCCGTAGATGGCCTCAGCATATATGGCCGCTCCTTTTTTCGCTTTGGGGGCGGTGGCAGCGTAGAGGTCCTTTGTCTTGCCGGCATATTCCGCTTTGAGCGAGAGGCCGTTCCATGCGAAGTTGAGCGCTGCGCTGTAGGAGTGCAGGTTCGGGTCTTCGAGGCCTAGCGTTCCGAAGTCGATGAGACTGTCTTTGCCGAGACTTTCGTAGCGGTTGAGATAGTTGCCTTCTATGTTGAAAAGCACTGAGTCCCAGCCGAATATATCATTGAAGGATACAGTCGCGGAGGCGCCGCGCACCCAGGAGCCCGCGTAGGCGGTGTAAAGTCGCGGACGGCCGTAGAGGCCTTTGATGCTGAACCAGTCGTTGAGATTGAAGCTGAGCTGTATGCCTTCGAGCGAGTTGTTGAAGCCGAGGTTGCGGTCTTCGTAGCTGCGGAAGATAAGGCCGTTGCCCATCTGGTCGTATATGTCTCCTACGTGTATGGTGAACCAGTCGCTGTTCCAGCGTATATACTTCGATGCGAGCCAGAATTTCTTTACGTCCGGCTGCTGGCCGAGTTCGAAGCCGTAGAGGGCGGGCAGATAGCTCTCAAGCTGCATGCCGGCGGAGAAGCGTCCGTTGACGTAGTCCATCTTGAGGTAGCTGTTGCTGCCGAAGCTGTCCTCCGGGCCGCTGAAGCCGAGCTTCTGGTCTTTCACATACGCGACGTTGTTGGTCTCGAGACTCGCCGAGAAGTGGCCGAGGTCTGTCCTGCTGAGGAAGTCCTTGACGGTCCCTTCAACGCCCAAACCGGCCTGCGCGCCGGACAAAGTCCAGCACAACAGACCGGTAAGAGTGAGGATGAGCTTACTAACGCCTTGACTCATACTGCTGGAGCCTTGACTCGTTCTGCTTCTGAAGCTTTGCCTTCACCTCTTCCATAGTGACAGGTTTGAGCTTGATCTGCTTGTAAACAGGCTTGGCTTCAGGATCGGCGTGGAAGCCGGTCTTGCGGTAAGCGCGTACTGCAGGGATGGTGCTGCCGGTCCTTACGGACTGTACGAGCATTGGCTTGAGGGCCGGTGCTGCGGCGGACTTCACTGCGGCTGCGGACTTCGCTGCGGCTGCTGATTTTGCTGCCGTTGCTGCGACGCCGGAGTTCTTGGTAAGGGTCAGAGGCGATACGTTGATGTAGTCGGCTCCATATATCTGTCCGTAGTAGTTGAGCAGACCGTTCAGGTAAGCGCTTTCTTCGACGTTGTTTTTGTTGGTGAACTTGAATGCATCGATGGTGAAGCTGTTCTTGTCGCTGGCAACGGTGCAAGGTACCTGCAGGTCGGTGTTGTCAGTCCAGTTCACGAGGTAGCCGCTTTCGCTGAGGGTGCCGAGGTAGAGGTAGGAGCTGGCAAGGGCCATAGGCATCTGTCTGGCGGCGTTGCAAGGCACTACGAGGCTGCCGTCAGCGAGCACTTCGAGATACCACTTAGGACCGCAGTCATATACTATGCTGTAGTTGTCGTAGCCGTTGTAGGTCTTGCTTACGAAGAGGTCGTAAGGGGTGCGGAGAGTGAAGAGAGGGTCGTAGCTGTTTGCCTTGTCGAAGCCGAAGCCTACGCAGAGCAGACGGTTCTGAGACTTGACGTTGGCGTTGAATTCGGCAACTTCTTTCTTGAGGTCGGCGTACAGGGCGTCAACTGCGTCCTTGCCCATACCTACGAGGTCCTGGTAGATGGTATATACGGAGTCTGCGAGGGTTTCCGGCATTGTGAAGCCTTCCACGATGCTTATATTGCAGCTCTGGGAACCAGCATGTTTCCACTTGTTATTGTCGTAGAAGTCGATGGTGTCAACCTGTGCGCTCATCGTCCAGTCGCCGAGCAGGTCGGAGAAGAGGCTTGAGCTTACCGGAGTCTTGGCCGGCTCATTGATGGCGGTTACGCTTGCGAAGCTTACGCCTTCAACCACCTCGTTTCCGGTTTCCTCCTCGTTAGTGAGGATTACACCCAGGGAGGTAACCCTGCCAGGGATGGTGGTGAACATCATATCCAGACCCTTGGCGCTGTTGATTTCTGCGATCTCACTGACGGTGAGCGCATTACCCATAGAGGTGATGTCGGTAAGGCTGTAGCCGTAGCCCAGATACTTGCCCCACTCGGAGTCGTAGTTGGCTGCGTATATGCCGCCTACAGCGTTCTGGCTGGTACATTTCACATTGAACCATACCTCGTAAGGCGACTCGGTGCCGGATGGGTTGGCGATGGCGGTGACGCTTACCTCAGGAGCAGGCAGACTCTTGGATCCGCTGTGGAAGATTTCGTGATAGAACTTCTGGGCAGTACCGTTCTCGTTGCCGAGGGCGGTCAAGAGCACGTGGTAGTCGGTGTCCTCCTGGAGATAGTAGCTGTCCTCAAGGGCGAACTCGACAGGACCTTCAAGGGTCTGTGCGCCGAACTGCATTGCAGCAAGGAAGGAAGCTGTGAACCACTGGAGAAGGCTCTCGTCGCCACCCACAAAAGGAAGCAGCTGCTGGTATTCATCATCCGGGAGGAAGAGCATGCAGTACTGCCATACGTTCTCGTCAGGAGTGATCTTGAGGGTGCCGGTGGTGGCCTTGATGTCGGCCTCGATCTTCACTTCGCAATCGAGAGGTGCAGGTTCAGGGAGTCTGAAGAGTTTGCGGCAGAAGTAGCCTTTCCAGAACGGATCCTCTTCGTTGGCCTCGTCATCCACTATTTCTGCGGACATAGGGCCCCATCCGCCGCCACCGACGTTCTGATCGAGGTATTCGTAGTAACCGTTGATGTCGAAGGTGGAGGTGTAGTAGCCGTTCATGCCCCAGCCCATGGAGTCGCTTTCGTCCCAGGCGAACTCGCCGAGCATCAGCACCATTGGCTCACCAGGAGTGAAGATGTTGTGGATCTGGACAGGCTCGCCGGTCCATTCGTCAGGGATAAATTCGCCGTTCTCGTCAAGGGCATATACATTGTCGCTGTTCCAGAGTATGGTGGTGTCGTTGACAGCGCACATCTGGCCGTTCATGAGCAGGAGGTCGGTGTCGAGGGATGCGAACCAGCCGACCTTGTTCATATTGTACATCACCTGGTTACCCATTGCGAAGCGGAGGGCGTTTCCTTTTTCCTTGACCTCAGCAGGTATCTTGAAGTGTACCTTGAAGCCGTCCGGATAGGTGGCAATCAGGGTTACAGGATCGGAATACACACCTGTAGTGAGGTCAACCCTGAGTATCTCGGGATAGTAGCTGGTTTCGCTCTGCTTGAACGCGAATACTGCCGTGTAGTCGCATTCTCCGTCGAGTCCCTCGATGAGGACTTCGTTGCTACCGTTCACGAGAGTTCCGTTGGTTCCTTCTTTGAAGATGAGTACAGGATCGTCAGTCACTTCTGCGCCCGACTCTACAACCAGATAGGAATAACTGATGAGCAAGTTCGTTTCGAGCTTTACGTTAGCCGAGGTGACAGCTGCTGAAAGAACTTCAGCGCGTGCACTCGGAACGTCCTCGCGTCCTGGCCTACAGCTTGTCATCAAAGCTGCAAGCACGATTACGCCTGCCGCAAGCAGGCAATTGATTGTTCTTTTCATGTACAGATATATTAGGAATTTCAATTATTCTTCAGGGATTTCAATTGCAGATTCTTAAGTTCGTTTTGTTCATTTTCAGTTCAAGGTTTGGGCCGGGGGCTTGAGCCGAGGGTTTTGCCGCGGGCTTGAGCCGGGGTTTTGCAAGTGATATAAAATCGTTACATTTGCAGCGGCAAAAGTAGATATTAAAATTTTTTCCGACAAGATTTAAAAGTAATTTAATCACGAATATTTGTATAAAAGCATTTTTTCTTCGATGAAAAAGTTAATTCCAGTTCTTCTGTGCCTCTTTATGATACAAAGTGTATCATACGCACAACTCCCCTCAGTAAAAGTCCAGCTTTCCAACAACAAGAAGTTTGACACCAAAAACCTTACAAATGGTAAGACACCGCTTGTAATCTCATTCTGGTCCATTTCCTGTGACCCTTGTATTCAGGAGATTGATGCAATTAATGAGGCATACGACGACTGGCAGGAGGAGATCGACTTTCAATTCGTAGTCGTTTCCACTGACGATATCCGTTTCACCGCACAGGCCCGTGCCTTCGCCGAGACCCGCGGCTGGTCCTCGTTCACCTGCCTTTACGATGTGAACAACGATTTCAAGCGTGCTATGAACGTGGTTTACACCCCTCAGACCTTTGTTATCTCGCCCGAAGGCAAGGTCATCCACTCCCAGACCGGATACAACCCCGGCGCCGAGGAGGAGATCATCAAGGCTCTCCGCAGCCTGAAATAACCCCGACACATACATTATAATATATAAGGACGTACCCGTGGGCCACAATCCCCGGGTATTTTCTTTGTGTATGTGGGAACACCCCCCGGCAGATTCTCTCAGCACATAGTTCGGACTTCCTTTCCTGCAGCGATTCCGGATTTCATGGGGTCAATTTGGGAATCGCTGCAGAGAATGCCCGGGATTGGCCCTATTGCGTGCAGTGATTCTTGATTTCATGGGGTAAAATTGGCAATCGCTGCAGAGAATGCCCCGGATTGGCCCTATTGCGTGCAGTGATTCTTGATTTCAGGGGGTCAATTTGGCAATCGCTGCAAGGAAACCCTCTAGGACACCCCCACCGCTGCAGCGATTCCGGATTTCAGGGGGTCAATTTGGGAATCACTGCAAGTTTTTCCCAGGAAACAGCCCAAAGACTGCATCGATTCTTGATTTCAGGGCCAAACTTGCGAATCGATGTAAGTTTTCCCCGTTTACACCCTCTTTCGTGCATCGATTCTTGATTTCAGGCCCAAACTTGGGAATCACTGCAAGTTTTCACCCTCTTTCACCCTCTTTCGTGCATCGATTCTTGATTTCAGGGCCAAACTTGAGAATCGATGTAAGCTTTTCCCCGTTTTCACCCTCTTTCGTGCATCGATTCTTGATTTCAAGGCCAAACTTGGGAATCACTGCAGAGAATGCCCCGGATTGGCCCTATTGCGTGCAGCGATTCTTGATTTCAGGGCCAGACTTGCGAATCGATGTAAGCTTTTCCCCGTTTTCACCCTCTTTCGTGCATCGATTCTTGATTTCAAGGCCAGACTTGCGAATCGATGCAGCACAATCGTCATGGCGGGGGAGAATGGCCCGCCTGCTACGGCCGTAGCGGCATCGACCTGCCGCGTCCGATACTAATTTTCGTCGCGTCAAAGAAGAATGGCCCGCCTGCAGCGGCCGTGGCGGCAACGATTTCCGCAGCAGATTCTAATTTTTGTTGCTGCGACGGTCGGCTGCATCCGATTCTAATATTTGTTGCTGCAAAGAAAGTGGTTCCACCTGCAGCGTCTGTTGCGACGATAATTTTCCACGTCCGATTCAATTCCTCGATGCGGCAAAGGAAAATGGTTCCGCCTGCAGACCGCAGCTTGACTTGTCCTGACCTGGGTTTACAATCGGAGAGCCGATAATGTACCTAAACCAGGACAAGTCAGGGTACGATTTAAAAAATGCCTCCCAGCATTGCTGAGAGGCATTTTCAGTGGGAATATATCGGTGTATAGCCCTACATCTCGGATGTGGGTAAAATCTGAATGCCAAGGCATGCTTCAATCTTTGACATGGTCTCAAGGGAGAGGTTCTCCTGTCCCTTGAGGACCTTGGAAACATACTGTTGGCTGCAACCCATCAACTCCGAGAGCTGCTTCTGCGACATATTCATTTCTTCCATTTTGTCCAGCATCATCATAGCGATGCGCTGCGAGTAGCGGAGCCAAGATCTATTCTTCATTCGCCACTCTGCATTCTCGCGCCACCTTGATGGAGTTGCGGATTGGTGTTCTCTCAGTCTTGAGATTGTTGCTGCTGAAGTTCCCATTGTGACCTCCTCTTTTTATTAAAGCTCTTTCCGATAATCATCGAAAGAATCTTTGTCCATAATATTGTTATCAAGCATGAAGCGACGAACCTTCTCCATCCTTGCCAACTCTACCAGTGTATGCTCACGTTCCTGCATTGTACGGGTCAGTTTAATCGCCCCGCCGGTAATCACATAAATGCCCGGTTCCAACTTGATGGCATAAATGCGCAGCCACGATGCGTGCTTTGGCGTGTTATGCAGTCGTGCCTTCTCTTTGCCGAGAATCATTTCCGAAGTACGGCTATTGTCCAGCGGACGGAACAACTTGTCCAGGTCGGCTTCTGGGGAAATATCCATAATAAGGCACTGTAGCCTCTCACTGTCATCAATCGTATCATATATTGCCTGATTCACATCCGTGATTTTGAAGTACGATGTCAAATCTTCAAGATTTGCCTTGAAGAAATTTCTCAACCACACGACATCGTTCCATTGTCCAAGGATTGAATCAAGCACATTGTCCAAGCAGTCATCATATCTGACCGCCCATAGTTTTTCGTTTTCTGTTATCAAATCAAAGGTCATACTCGAAGTTTGTTTTGCAAATGTAATGAATATTTTCAATCATACAACATATTAAAATAATTTGTATATCCGCAAAGCAATAGTTTT
>SFJA01000062.1 GCA_004556005.1 Bacteroidales bacterium
ACATGTCTGTCTTCCAGGTCAATGTTGGAGAAGGCGGAGATATCTCTGTTGACGGTGGAGAGGAATAGCTAAGTAATCTTTGAAGATTACTATAAGCTTTCTATCCCGGCTTTTTTCTCAGCCTTCAGCGCTTTCTTCTCGGCCCTGAGGGCTTTTTTCTCGGCCTTTGGGAGGTTCAGACGGTCGTGAACCGGCGGTACTCTCTTGCCGAACTGGAAGTTGACTCCGACATTTACGCAATAGCCGAACTGCTTTGCAGGATAAGGGATTGAAACGCTCTTGCCCTCCGGAGTGAAGTGGCCGAGCTTGCCCATATAACCGTCCATACTGAGCCAGATGTTGACTACGGTAAGGCTGATGGAGGTTCCTGCTCCCCATACAGGTCCGAAGTCCGATATTCCTGCGTTTCCGGTGAGACTGAACCAGTCGATAGGCGTGATTGCCGCACCGGCCCGCACATCGTATGAGTTGTGCTTCCATACGTTCGAATAGTTTCCCATCGCTCCGAAGGACAGTCTCCTGTAGAAAGGCATACGCCATTTTATGGCTGCGTTCACGTTGAATGGCAGCATATCCCATTCCCACTTCTTGCCTTCGCTGTAGTGGAACTCTCCGAGTTCGCCCAGAGTCCCGAAAGCTGCACCCATTTCCGCTCCGAACGAGCTTTCGCTGCCTTCCTCCGGCTTTTTCCTTTCGCCAATATAGGTCACGTCGGCGTCGGTGTCGCCCTTGATGCCGTATTTCCATCCCATGGCGCCCAGATCATTCACGCTCACTCCTATCTCGAGGCCTTCCACCGGCTCGATGATGACTCCGAGGTCCAGAGCCACTCCGGCGCCGCAAGGACGTATCGCCTTGGCATTGAATGCGATATTCTCGAAGTCGATGACCTCGCTGCCGCCGTATTCGGCTGCCTTGGTGCCTAGTTCAAGGAAGGGTGCCGCTGCGCGTAACGATGCGTCCGCATTCACATAGATGGATTCGCTGTCGGATGTGGCTGTTACGGAACGCGCTTCGCCCTGAAGGCTGCCGAGGCCGCAGAGCCCCTTGATCTTGAAGCCGAATTTCACCTTGTCGCCCAGATTGCGGGCATATCCGTAACTCAGTTCGGCGTATGCCGATGCTCCCAATCCCATCCCGGAAAGGTTGTAGCCGCTTCCTCCGTCCTCCTTGAGCATAGCGAAGAGGTCGCGCGGCAGGTCGCCGAACACATTGACCCTGGCGTTGAGTTCGAAAACCGAGTAACCGCCTTTCTTGCCTCGCGTTCCTATGGACAGTATGTTTTCGTTGAGGTCCACCTGGATACGGTTGAGTGCGTTCATTCCGCTGAGGAACTGTTCGGCGCTGACAGCATCGTTGAAGCCGCTGACCAGGCCGGTCTCGGTCGGGAAGAGGATGTTTGCAACGCCTATATCGCTGTATATCGCCGGGTTGACGGAACCGACGCCTATGCCGAAGTAGCTTTTCTCCGGTATGTAGGCCGCATTGTAGCGGTGCCCATATACATTGTTTTCCAGCATCCAGCTGCTTTTCGATGTCGTCTGCGCCGTTGCTGCGAACGAAATTGCCGCAACTGCGACGGTCAGACCCGCTTTCAAAAGTAATTTTTTCATATATACATATATATTTAAATATTCATAATTTCGTCCAGTTCGACTATATGCTCGAGGACCGCGTAAATGGTCAGCCTCCCGATTGCGCGCGTACCGAGTTTCTCGCAGATGTTGTTGCGATGGAAGATTACAGTCGGCGTGGATATGTTCAGCTTGTTGGCTATCTCTTTGTTCATCAGCCCTTTGACCATCTCCGCCAGCACGTCTTTCTCTCTTGCGGACAGTTCGTCGCAACGCCTTGGACGCAGCTCGCTGCCGCTTTCGCGATGCAGACGCAATATCTCTGCGGCTATGGCTGTCTCCGGCAGGGATATGTCCAGCACGCGGTAGCCCGCCTCCTCCAGGGACCTGAGCGGGCCGGCCGAGGTCGCGATGGTCTTGTCGCGCAGCATGGAAAACTCGTCGCTGTTCTCGAAAAGCATACGCGCGCTCACGAAGTAGTAGAGATAGTTGCGGTTGCAGTCGCGGAAAAAGGAGTCCATACTGCCGTAGCAAAGGATTTCCGTGTCCGGAAAGAGCTCCCAGAGAATCTCCTTGAGACCCATTACTGCCAGGGTGTTGGAATCTATGATCGCGATGCAGGGATTCATGTCGCGAAGTTAATGATTTTTCATAAACTGACACTAATGAGAGTTGTGCCTTTTTCTGGCAATTGCGAACTTTGCAGCCGATGAAACGAATTCTGATTCTGATTTTTACGATATTTCTGACCTTTTCGGCCATTGGTCAGGAGAAGAAGGTCCTGAGGGGATTTGACGGAGGTATGATGCTGCACACCGGATACCTTTCCGGGAAAATCCCCGGGATCGGCTTCAGCGCAAAGGGAGCTCCGCTCGGCATTGGAGGCGTCGCACGGCTCTGCCTCGGTTCTCATTTCCGCGTCGGCGGAGAAGGCTATGTCTCGACACTCCATCAGTTGCGCAACGGCAGTTATGTAAAGTATGGCTGGGGCGGTCTTCTGGCCGATTATTCCCACCGTATCGGACGCTTCGTTCCCTATGCCGGCCTCACCATTGGCGGCGGTTCGGCAAGCGGGCTGATTATCAACGAGTTCTCCGGGGAGGAATGGGGCGAACTTCAGGATGCCTCCTATGGAAAGCAGGTCTTTTTCGCCTTGGATCCTTTCCTCGGTTGCGAATACGTGCTTACCGAGCGCATACATCTGACTGCCAAGCTGGACTGGCTGCTTATGCCTGGAAAGGCCTGGGGACTGCCGGACGGACCGAGGATTTATTTCGGATTTATTTTCTGCCATTGAGGAATTTTGAGTATATTTGCGACCCGTTATGAAAAACGGTTTCGACAACTCAAAGTACATTCGGATCCAGTCCGAGCACATCAATGAGCGTATCGCTCAATTCGGCAACAAACTCTATCTTGAACTTGGAGGCAAGCTTTTCGACGATTTCCATGCCAGCCGTGTGCTGCCAGGATTCCAGCCGGACAGCAAGTTGAGAATGCTTCAGCAGCTCAGTGACCGGGCCGAAATAGTCATAGTCATTTCAGCTCTCGACATCGAGAAGAACAAGATCCGTCAGGACCTCGGCATTACCTACGATATGGACGTGCTTCGTCTGCGCAATGAGTTCGTCGGCGCCGGTTTTCTCGTCAATTCCGTTGTCATAACCCACTATTGCGGCCAGAACAGCGCCATCGCTTACCGCGACAAGCTGGACCGCCTGGGTATAAAGTCCTATTTCCACTATACCATCGATGGCTATCCCAACAATGTGGCTCTGATAGATTCCGAAGAGGGCTTCGGCCGCAATGACTATGTCGAGACCACCCGCCCTTTGGTGATTGTCACAGCTCCGGGTCCGGGCAGCGGAAAGATGGCCGTGTGTCTGAGCCAGCTCTATCAGGAGCATCAGCGCGGCATCAAGGCCGGATATGCCAAGTTCGAGACTTTCCCGGTGTGGAACCTTCCTCTGAAGCATCCTGTAAACATCGCCTACGAGGCCGCTACTGCCGACCTTAACGATGTGAACATGATCGATCCTTTCCATCTCGAGGCCTATAACAAGATTGCCGTCAACTATAACCGTGACATTGAGATTTTCCCTGTGCTGAACGCTCTCTTCGAGGGTATTTACGGTGAGAATCCTTACAAGTCGCCTACCGATATGGGCGTGAATATGGTCGGTTTCTGTATGAGCAATGAGGATGTCTGCTGTGATGCAGCCCGCGATGAGATCATACGCCGCTATTATACCGCTCTCAACAAGATGGCAGAGGGCGCAGGCAATGAGGCGGAGGTGAACAAGATCGCTCTTTTGCTCAAGCAGGCCAAGATCAGCACCGAGTACCGCAAGTGTACGGTTGCCGCCAAGGTCCGTCAGGAGCTTTCCGAGGTGCCATCTTCCGCTATCGAGCTTTCTGACGGCACCATCATCAGCGCCGAGACCTCCGATCTGCTCGGCCCGAGCGCGGCTCTGCTTCTGAATGCCACCAAGCATCTCGCCGGCATAGACCACAGTACCAAGCTCATCCCTCAATCCATGATCGAGCCTATCCAGCACATGAAGGTGGATTATCTCCGCGGCCGCAATCCGCGTCTCCACACCGATGAGGTGCTGGTTGCCCTCGCTATGCTGAGCACCCAGGATCCTAACTGCCGTCTCGCCCTTGAGAAACTCCCTGAGCTCCGCGGCTGTCAGGTCCATTCCACCGTGATGCTGAGCGAGGTTGACCGCAAGATTTTCAACAAGCTCGGCATCGGCCTCACCTGCGATCCCGTCGTCAAGGCCTAGCCCTGGCCCACTCCCTTCCCATTCCCCTTTGCCGCTACGAAAATTAGAATCGGCCGCGGACCTCGTTGCCGCTACGACCGTAGCAGGCGAAACCATTCTCTGTTGCCGCAAAGAAAATTAGAATCGGGGGGCGGGCCGTTGTCGCGGCAGGGACAGGCGCCACTCCGGCGGCTTTTTACTTAGGATTATGCCGCCTTCGTGGCACTCTGCCCCTGCCTGCATCCCCACGACTGCGCTGCAGGCGGGCCATTCTTCTTTGTCGCTACGAAATTAGAATCGGACGCGGAGATCGTTGCCGCTACGACCGTAGCAGGCGGAACCATTCTTCTTTGCCGCAACCAAGATTAGAATCGGGGGCGGGCCGTTGTCGCGGCAGGGACAGGTGCCACTCCGGCGGCTTTTTACTTAGGATTATGCCACCTTCGTGGCACTCTGCCCCTGCCTGCACCCCACGACTGCGCTGCAGGCGGGTCATTCTTCTGTTCAGCAACGATGGCGCTGCATCGATTCCCAAGTTTGGGCCTGAAATCAAGAATCGATGCACGCAAAAGGTTGTTTTCGGGGAAATCCTTGCATCGATTCGCAAGTCTGAGCCTGAAATCAAGAATCGATGCACGCAAAAGGTTGTTTTCGGGGAAATCCTTGCATCGATTCCCAAGTTTGGGCCTGAAATCAAGAATCGATGCACGCAAAAGGTTGTTTTCGGGGAAAAGCTTGCATCGATTCGCAAGTCTGGGCTTGAAATCAAGAATCGATGCAGCCTTTGGGCTGTTCTTGAGGGTTTCTTTGCATCGATTCGCAAGTCTGGGCCTGAATTCAAGAATCGATGCACGCAGGAGGGCGGAATCGGAGAAAAACTTGCATTGATTCCCAAGTCTGGGCTTGAAATTAAGAATCGATGCACGCAGGAGGGCGGAATCGGGGAAAAGCTTGCATCGATTCGCAAGTCTGAGCCTGAAATCAAGAATCGATGCACGCAGGAGGGCGGAATCGGGGAAAAGCTTGCATCGATTCCCAAGTCTGGGCTTGAAATCAAGAATCGATGCACGCAGGAGGGTGTAAACGGGGAAAAGCTTGCATCGATTCCCAAGTTTGGGCCTGAAATCAAGAATCGATGCACGCAGGAGGGGGTTCCCGCGGGTTTTCCAGAGCTCGCCGAGTCTCTGCACCGCAAAAAAAAAGAGCCCCTCACTTGCGTGAGAGGCTCTTTGCGGTGCGGACGAGACTCGAACTCGCGACCCCCGGCGTGACAGGCCGATATTCTAACCGACTGAACTACCGCACCAGTCCTGATTCCCTTGAAAGGGAATGCAAAGATAGTGACTTTTTCCGGTTTAGCAATAGTGAGGATATATTTTTTGAAAAATACTTATTATGTTTACGCCTCGAATTCAATATATATGAGCCGACGAAAAAACTATAAATCAATGAAACTGCTGATAATCAATGCCAGTCCAAGAAAGAACGGCAATATATCCAAACGACTTCTGCTGATGCATGCAGAAGCCGAACGGGCCGGCATAAGCGTATTTGTCGAAAATGCACAGCATTGGAATATCCGTCCTTGCATAGGATGTATGAAATGCCGTTCTTCCAAATACTGCATACTGCCGGAAGATGACTCCCAGAGAGTATTGGCCCTTATCCAGGAATGCGATGCGATGATAATCGGCTCCCCATGCTATTGGGGAAATATGCCGGGAACTCTCAAACTTCTGTTTGACCGCATCGTTTATGGACTGATGGACGAAAACGGTCTTGCAATGCCGGTGCCTCTACACAAGGGCAAGAAGGCGTTGATAGTCTGCACGTCAAGCACCCCTTGGCCATTCAATATATTGATGGGCCAGACGAGAGGAACCGTTAGGGCGATAAAGGAAGTGATCGGAACCGCCGGTTTTAAAGTCAGTACGATACAGAGGGGTGGAACAAAAAATCGCCCTGCCATAACAGAGAGAGATGCAAGGCGCTGCCAGAAGGCAGTACGCAGACTTATTAGACGATAAGTATTTTATTTGGATATGAATTCTGAAATATTGAAAAATATTTTGATGGTCGGAAGCGGTAGCTTCCTCGGAGGCGCCGCCAGATATGTGGTATCATTGCTTATGAAAAACCTTGGAAAGAGTTTTCCATGGGCTACTCTTGCAGCAAACCTTCTGGGATGCCTCCTGATAGGATGCCTTTGGGGGCTCTTCAGCCGTGGAGGCAATGAAGGCAGCAGCTGGGCTCTCTTTCTGACAGTCGGTTTCTGCGGAGGCTTTACGACATTCTCTACCTTCTCAAAGGAAGCATTGATCATGCTTCAATCCGGCAACACCTGGGGCTTTGCCGGCTATGTCGCCACGAGTGTCATTTTCGGCATCGCCCTTGTCGCTGTGGGATATATCTTAATGAGGCAGTAGGAACATAGTAGGAATATATAATGGAATACAGGATTAGAAAGGCGGGACTGGCAGATGTAGGCATAATACGCGAGATAGCGGATTTGGCCTTCCGTGCGACATACGCATCAATAATAACACAGAGTCAGATTGAATATATGCTTGAGTGGATGTATTCGGAAGGGACATTGAGGAAGGAGCTTGAGGGTGACGTGACCTATCTGCTCCTTGAGGCTGACGGGACGGCAGTGGGATATACTTCCTTTTCACCGGAAACTCCTGCGATCTATCATCTGCATAAAATATATATACTTCCCGAATTTCAGGGCAAGGGCGGAGGAAAGATTCTCTTCACCGCGGCTCAGGAGCAGATGAAGGAATGCGGCGCAGAAGCCTTCGAACTGAATGTAAACCGCAACAACAAGGCCGTGGGCTTCTATCGGCAGATGGGGATGCACATCGACAGAAGCGGGGATTTCGACATAGGCGACGGCTTCTTTATGAACGATTACATAATGCGGAAGGAGCTTTGGTAATCCTGGCAGTCTTCATGAATATTTATCGCTGCTCATATCCGGGCGCCGGAAGAGTATATGTAATCGTCGCTGCAGTCCATATTCTATTCGACCGGTATCATTTCAATATGCTCAAGAACCCTGTCCAGCTGACCGACATAATAGAACGGCAGGTTAATCAGCTTGAACTGCTTGTTCTCAGGGGCGGGAGTATGCAGGTCCTGGATAAAGAAGCCTCCGCTCCACACCCTGACGGCAACGACATCCTGGTCGCTGTTGTTCACGAAAGAATGAATCGACCTCAGATGTGCATTCGTGCCTGACTTGACCTCGATCGGAACTATGCCGGTCATTGACGGCCAGATGAAGTCCACTTCCGCAGTAGTTCCTGCCTTGTCTCGCATCCAGAAACACTGTTCCTCCTTGTAATGCCTGTCGAGTACCGGCTTGAGTTCCTGAGCCACTATCTGCTCGGCAGCCCTCCCCCTCCAGGTATCCTGCAGGTCCTTGTTCTGCAGATACTCCAGCTGGATTCCGGCCACATAGTTGGTCAGCCCGCTGTCCAGCATGATGAGCTTGGGGCTTCTCCTCTTTGCAGGCAAGGCAGGCAAAGAAGTGGAAGTGACAGGATAGTCGAGGGAAAGCAGATAGGCCTTCTCGAGTATGTTCATCGCCCCGTGTATCTGCTTTGAAGAGTAGCTGCTCTCACCGAACTTGTCGAAGGTGATAGTCTGTGCCGCACTCTTCCATGCCGTAGAGAGTATATGCTGAAGAATGCGTGACTGCTCCTCCTTCCTGACGAACTTGCCCGCATCCTCCGTATAGCCCTTGACCAGGGAATTGAAGATAGGCGAAAGGCGTTCTATGTCACCGGTCTCCACATACTCCGAAACTGCCTCCGGCATCCCTCCGATCAGCGCATACCTGTTGAACTCCGAAGTGAGGTCTTCATGAAGAAGCGTGTGCGCATTGAGGCCCCGTACCGACTCCGCCCAGTCATCATACCCCTTGGCGTCGAGATACTCCACGAAAGAGAACGGGCGCAGGGTGAGATATTCCACCCTGCCTACCGGAAAGGAGATGCGTTTCTTCGTGAGCACCTGCAACCGGCTTCCGGCCGCTATCACATAGACCCAAGGAAGGTCCTCATAGAAGTACCTGAGCATCGCCACCGCTTCCGGCACTTCCTGAATCTCATCAATGAACAGCAGGGTCCTCTTGTCACGGTCCTGGGTGATGTGATGCTTGAGACACACGTACTGCCACACTTCGGGAGCGGTCTTGAACCTGCGGAACACCTCGGCATCATCCTTCTCAAGGTTAAGGCTGATGAAGGAGTCGAATTCCTTCCCGAACTCCTCTACGAGGGTGGTCTTCCCGACCTGTCTGGCACCTCTGAGAACCAACGGCTTTCTTTTCTTGCGCCCGGCCCATCCCCTGAGCTGGGCCATGATTTCACGTTTGTACATAATTGCTTCTGTTACAGAGACAAATATACAAAACTTTCCAAATTAATAGGCAAGACTCACAAAATAATTGCCGAATTCATAGGCATAATGTGGGTAATATTTGCCCAGATGATAATCATTCGATTCCAACGCAGCAGGATGAAACAACTTTCGACGGTTCCCCCGATATATCTCCTGCCTAATGCGAAAAATAAAAAGCCGCTGTGGAAGCGGCCGATGGACTCAGCGTGTCTCCGGTGGCTTGATGAGCCCAAGTTTATATGCGGTCATAATGGCCTCGACAGTGGTGCTTACGCCAAGTTTTGCAAAAATATCGCGTTTGTGGGTTCTTATGGTGTGCTTGCTGCGATTCTGAAGGATGGCGATATCCTTTACCTTTACGCCCTGGGCCAAGAGAGCGAGCACGACGCACTCCGCAGGAGTGATGATTCCGCTCTTATTCTGCTCATTTTCATTCTCATAAATCAGACGCAGACATTCATTGCAGATGAACTGTTCGTGGCGTACAGCCATCCTTATGCAGGATTGTATCTCCTCTCTGCAACTCTTTTTCAGGAATATGCTGAAGTTTGAGTGTTCCTTGACGAACTGCAGAACAAGCTTGGCCGGTTTCTCTGCCATTATCACCCAATGGGTCATATTGTTGTTTCTGACAAGTTCAATCATGTGAGCCGTCATATCATCCTCAACCATGTAGGACTCTACAAAGCACATATCGGCAGGGATGCGCTCTACCAAAGATAGAAGCCTTTCAAGACTGTCCGCCTCGAAAAACTCCAACTCTTCCGCCTCCAGAGTGGAAGCGGTCCTGATCAATTGAATCAAGCCGGTCCTGATAAGGTCCGACGAATCTGCCACTATGATTTTCATATGACACAAAGATATGAAAAAATCCGATGCAACTCTTGTTGAATTAAAAAAAGTAACTATCTTTGCAATCCCTTCCAAAAGGGACGCAGGACTGGTGCGGTAGTTCAGTCGGTTAGAATATCGGCCTGTCACGCCGGGGGTCGCGAGTTCGAGTCTCGTCCGCACCGCAGAGAGCCTCTCACGCAAGTGAGGGGCTCTTTTTTGTTCGCCCAGCACGAACGTACTCTAACGGGTGAAAGTCCCCAAACCGCCCAGATAGTGGGAAGGTTACAGCCAAAGGCAAGGGTGTCCGCCGCGAGACGGAATCTGAAGGAAGCCGGCGGCAAACGGTTGGCCCGATGAACAAGAACTTGGTAGAAGGCTGGAAGGCAGGGGTAATGCTGCAGAAGAAGCAAAAGCCCGATAACTATCCGAACTACTATCCGAACTGCCGACAGTAAACCAAGCGGGTATAAACCGGAAAGAGTGCGTCCATAACTGGGGAGGTCTCGCAGGCGAGGCTTCAAATAAAGAAGCCGAGCAGTAACAACGAACTGCGAGAAGTCAGCCGAGGTCATAGTACCTGCTTAATATCGGCACGGCAGGGAAGGACCGAACCTTACTGTGAAACAAGTTTGAAGAAAGGAACTCTATGGAAGAAAGAGAGCAGAAAACAATGGCACAAGCCACTGACCACCCGAAAGGAGCAAGGCTGGAAGCCGGAGGGCTTTCGGGGGTGCAGACTTTTATGGAGATAACAGGAGACAAGCTTGTGGAGGTGCAGATAGATGAGCAGCACCTTCTTGAACTCATCGTGTCTCCCTATAACATCAGCCGAGCGATTAGGAAGGTGATGTCGAACGGCGGGAGCGGAGGTGTCGACGGGATGTCGGTAAAGGACTTGCCGAAGTACTGGGAACTCCGGGGCAGCGAGTTGAAGGAACTCATCTTGACGGGGAAATACAAGCCTGCGCCTGTACGCAGGGTTGAAATCCCCAAAGACAACGGGAAGACGCGCAAGTTGGGCATCCCGACTGCCGTTGACCGAGTAATCCAACAGGCCATAGCGCAGGTGCTTGGTCCGATGTATGAACCGCAGTTCAGCGAGGGAAGCTTCGGCTTCCGACCTGGACGGAGCGCACACGATGCGTTGAGAAGGGCGCAGGAGATACTGAATGATGGCTATGAATATGCCGTGGGTATCGACCTTGAGAAGTTCTTCGATACGGTGATACGGTTAATCAGAGCTATTTGATAGAACTCCTGTCACATACGGTAAAGGATGGCAGGGTGATAAGCCTCATCCACAAATACCTGTATGCCGGGGTGCTGATAGACGGAATGTACCACCCGACCCCGGAGGGGACGCCGCAAGGCGGTCCTCTGAGTCCGCTGCTGAGTAACATTGTACTCAACGAGTTGGACAAGGAACTGGAACGGCGCGGTCACCCGTTTGTGCGCTATGCGGATGATAGTCTCATCTTTTGCAAGAGCAAGCGGGGAGCGGAAAGAGTATGTGAAGGCATCACGAAGTTCATCGAGAAGAAACTTCACTTGAAGGTGAATCGCGAGAAGACGGAAGTGGGCATCGCAAGCGAGATGAAGTTCCTTGGCTACTCATTCTACAAGCGAAAGACTGACGGCCTATGAAGGCTGCGGGCGCACCCCAAGAGCCTTGCGAAGCTGAAAGCAAAATTGAAACTGCTGACAAGCCGAAGCAATGGAATGGGATACGAGCGGCGCAAACAGAAACTCCACGAGACGATACGCGGCTGGGTGGGCTACTTCAAACTGGCGGATATGAAATCTGCCATTGAAGACATAGACAAATGGTTGCGCAGGCGTATCCGAATGTGTATCTGGAAGTCGTGGAAGTGCCCGAGGACACGGGTTAAGAACCTAATCAAGTGTGGCATCAAGCCATACTGGGCGCGAATCTGTGGGAACAGTAGCAAAGGATATTGGGCCAATGCGGAAGGCATAATGCACCAAGCTGCGGGGAACGATAAACTTCGCCGTGCTGGCTATCCTTGCCTAATGGACTACTACGTTCAATTGCACAGAGTGTAAGGAACCGCCGTATGCCGAACGGCACGTACGGTGGTGTGAGAGGTCGGAAAACGAGAGTAGGAAGAAAACTTTCGTTTTCCTCCTACTCGATTATTTGCAGCCGCAGAAAAATGACTTGGAGTCATATATT
>SFJA01000063.1 GCA_004556005.1 Bacteroidales bacterium
TAACGGTATCCACGCCCCGCAAAGTCCCGGACCCGGGCGGTCCGCTGAAGTGGACTTCTATTATTGGTGCTAGGCCGCCCCAAACCCCTGCGCCCTCAAGGTCCTCTTTGACTTTGCAGGGCAACATTGCGCTTCCACTACATCGGACTAGTGACCGTTCGAATATCCTTCCGCCAAATAACAGTATCCACGCCCCGCAAAGTCCCGGACCCGGGCGGTCCGCTGATGCGGACTTTTTAATTGGGGCTAGGCCGCCGGGGAGCCAGCGTCGGCGCTTTCCCGCAATTCATCTGGCACGCCAATCGCCATTCTACGTGCCTTCAGGGCACATCGGCTCGCGCGATGGCATCGATTTGTGTCCATCGAGCACAGCAAACCCCTCCAGACAGCGCTCCAAGGCACACTCGCTCGCGCGGTGATTTGCAGGAAGATCACCGACCTGCCACACACGGCCGTGCAGACCCTGCATCCCCCTTTCCTGCAATTCATCTGACAAGGCAATCGCCGTTCTACGGGCCTGCAGGGCACATTCGCTCGCGCGGTGGCATCGATTTGTGTCCATCGAGCGTCGCGAACCCCTCTAGACAGCGCTCCAGGGCATATCGGCTCGCGCGATGTTTTGCAGGAAGCTCGCCGAACTGCCACACACAGCCCTCAGATCTCGATTGCAGTCTGGTCCCTCGCTTTCCTGCAATTCATCTGGCATGGCAATCGCCATTCTAGGGGCCTCCAGGGCATATTCGCTCGCGAGATGGCATCGATTTGTGTCCATCGAGCACCGCGAACCCCTCTAGACATCGCTCCAGGGCACATCGGCTCGCGCGATGATTTGCAGGAAGAATCCCAACCTGCCACGCACAGCCGTCAGTGCCCTATTCCACGCTTTCCTGCAATTCATCTGACAAGGCAATCGCCTTTCTAGGGGCCTGCAGGGCACATTCGCTCGCGCGGTGGCATCGATTTGTGTCCATCGAGCACCGCAAACCCCTCCTGGCATCGCTCCAAGGCACATTCGCTCGCGCGATGATTCGCAGGAAGACCCCCAACCTGCCACGCACAGCCGTCAGTGACCTATTCCACGCTTTCCCGCAAACCTTAGATTTGCAGGAAAGATCAATGAAAGATCATAGTAAGATCTAAGGTAATTTCGTGCTTCGAGGAGCATTAGGCGATGATGGCCGAGAAACCTCTGTTTATTTTTCATTATCCCTCCTTTTTTGCTATTTTTGTTCTTTGTAGCATTCTAGGAAGACTATGAACCGCAAGTCACTATGTACGGGTTCGGTTTCCGGTGTTGATGAATAATGAACGGAGCGTTTTTGCTTTCTGTTGTAAAATAATATCTTTATGAGACTAGATGGCAGAAGAGAAAGCGGCAATGTCCGCGATGTGCGTGGTTCGCGAACCAAAGGTGTGGGTATCGGACTGGGTGGCCTTGTTCTGGTAGGCATTGTGACTCTTCTTCTAGGTGGCAATCCGCTTGATATACTGCGACTTGTAGGTTCGACAGAATTTTCCGCCGGTCAGTCGGAATATGTCCCGACTGAAGAGGAGGAGGCCCTTGCACGCTTTTCCAAGCAGATTCTTGCCGGAACCGAAGACGTTTGGACGGAACAATTCGCGGCTATGGGCAGGACCTACGAACCGCCAACCCTTGTCCTTTACTCCGGCTCGGTACAATCCGCTTGCGGAGGCGCCACCTCCCAGACGGGTCCGTTCTACTGCTCAGCCGACCGTTCGGTCTATATCGACCTCTCTTTCTTCACTTCTATGAAGAAACAATTCGGCACCGCGGGTGATTTTGCCTATGCCTATGTCATTGCCCACGAGGTCGGGCATCACGTCCAGAATCTTCTCGGGAGCCTCTCCGAAGCGCATTCCCAAATGTCCCGTATGGACGAACGCGAATCTAACCGAATGAGTGTCAGGCTTGAACTTCAGGCCGATTTTTACGCGGGATTATGGGCGCATCACGACAACCGTATGTTCAACTCGCTGGAAGAAGGCGACATAGAGGAGGGCCTTGCCATAGCATCGCGTATCGGCGATGACTATTTGCAGAAACAGGCCAGAGGCTATGCCGTTCCCGACTCGTTCAACCACGGAACTTCGGCGCAGCGCGTCAGGTGGCTCAAAAAGGGATATCAGACCGGAAGTCTTTCGTCCGGCGACACTTTTTCTGTCCCATTCAGCCAGTTATAGCGTCCAGCCCAGCCAGCCCCGCGCCTGAGTCCCCTCACGGCCAGCTCGCCGCCCGGAAACCAACCACCTCCACCAATAGAAGATTCCAAAAATCCACCAAATGATGAAAATCCCTTTTGACACCATCGAAGAAACCGCCATTCCTTCATTCAAGGGCGGACAGAAACAATACAACGTCAAGATCTTCTTTGACGGTAAAGCGCGCATTATGAAGGGCCGTCTCGTACCGGGAGCCTCGATAGGAACCCACACACACGAAGGAAACTGCGAAGTGATTTTCATTACTTCAGGCACCGGAAAGGCAATCTTTGACGGCCAGGAAATAGCGCTTTCCGCCGGAGACGTACACTATTGCCCGGAAGGCCACACCCATTGCCTGATAAACAATTCTGACGAGGACCTGGTCTTTTCCGCAGTCGTTGCCTGACAATCCAGCAAAATGGAACTATTCTACTCCAACTCCTTTGACGGCCAAAACTGCCGACTCGACAGCGACGAGTCGGGGCACTGCATCCGTGTGCTCAGGCATCGCAACGGAGACCGCGTCAACGTAATCGACGGCCTCGGCACCCTCTACTCCTGCACCATAATCGACGATTCTCCCAAATCCGTCCTCCTGCAGATTGACTCCTTGCAAAAGGGCTGGGGGACTCACCCTTACACTCTCACGATGGCCGTCTGTCCGACCAAAAACATCGACCGTTTCGAATGGTTCGCAGAAAAGGCAACGGAACTCGGTCTGGACAAGCTCGTCCCCCTGCTCGGGCATCATTCCGAACGCAAGGTGCTCAAGTCTGACCGTCTGGGACGAATTCTCCTGTCCGCGAGCAAGCAGTCCCTCAAGGCGGCGGTGCCGGTGCTGGAGGAATTGACCCCGGTCGCGGACTACCTGCGCTCGCAGCGCGACAGCCGGGCGCTCAAGATGATAGCCTATTGCTTTGAGGATGAGGAACATCCGAGGAATTCGATACGGCAGTCAATCTGCCGCTACAGGCAGTCGCTGCCGGCGGGAGAGATGCCGGAATATGTGGTCCTGATAGGGCCGGAAGGGGATTTCTCGCCCGAAGAGGCGGCGCTCGCGCTGGAATGCGGCTTTGTTCCGGTGCATCTCGGGGCGAGCCGGCTGCGTACCGAAACCGCGGCGCTGACGGCTGTGGAAGCGGTTTATCTCGAGCATCTGGACTAACGCCCGAATCGGGTCGGGAATCGAACAAACTTGCTTCTTCCGTGCTTGTCAGTTTAAGGAGTTTTGTTATCTTTGTAAGACTGCATAATTATTATTGAAGTATGAAGAGATTTGCAATTGTCCTTGCTCTGTTGCTTTGCGGAATCGCTGCAAATGCCGGAGTTTACCTTGAAGTAAAATATGGTCCTTGGGTAACAAACGTATCGGAGACCGGCTTTGACGTGGTCTGGGTAACGCCGGACGTATCACTCGCAGCGGTTGCCGTATTCCCTGACGACGGCACCAGCTACTACGCCCAGGTGCGTCCTCGTTTTTATGAAACAGTCGTCGGAAGGAGGGTTGCCCGCAATTACCACCGCATACACGTTGACGGACTGCAGCCGGGTACGGATTACCGCTACCGCATTTTCGGCAAGGAACAGCTGAGCATCGACCCTTCCTACGCACTCAATTATGGGGGCGAGAGAGACTTGTGCAAAGAGTTTAAGGTAAGGACTTTGGACAAGAAGGCTGAGAGCTGCGAATTTAGCATTGTCAACGACATCCACGCAAATGCCGAACGCTATCGCAAGCTGCTGGCTCCCCTCGACCGCAAGGAGACGGATTTCGTTGTTCTCAACGGCGATATGGTCAACAGCTCACATAAGATCGACACGGTGATAAAGTACACCTATGATGTTGTAAAACAATATATTGCCGAACTTCCGGTGTTCTATGTGAACGGTAACCACGAGACCAGGGGAAGCGAATTCCACCTCCTTCCGAACATTGTCGGAACTCCGACCGGGACCTACTACTACACCTTCCGCCAGGGCCCGGTAGCATTTCTGGTGCTCGACGGGGCGGAGGACAAGCCTGACGATTCGGTCGAATACTCCGGCACTGCCGATTTTGACCGCTACCGCGCCGAAGAACTCGAGTGGCTGAAGCAGGCCGTAAAGGATCCCGAATTCAATTCCGCACCTTACAGGATTGTGTTTGTCCATATCCCGCCGCTTGCCCGTCAGGACGCCTGGTATGGGGAAAAGCAGCTTCATGACAAGTTCCTGCCTGTGCTGAACGAGGCCGGCATCGATATAATGTTCTGCGCCCATATGCACGCGTTCCATTACTACGAAAAAGGTGACTTCGACAATGCCTTCCCTATCCTTGTCAACAGCAATACCGACAGAGTTGACGTAAAGGCCGATGCCAAGGGCATTTCTGTCAGGGTTGTCGGAGAAAACGGCGAAATCATCAAATCAACCAAATTATAATGAACAGATTACTCTCGGCAGCCTGTCTGCTTTTACCCCTGCTTTCCGTCTCCACGCGTTTGAACGCGGAGAAGAAACCTTTGGATCACAGCGTCTATGACACCTGGCAGAAATCGGAGATAAACAAGCTTTCCAAGGATGCATCAATCCTTGTCTATACCATTTCCGAGCAGGACGGCGATGCTGAATTGCACATTCGCAGGACAAGCACCGGCGAAGAGCTTGTGGTTCCGCGCGGCACCGACTTCAAGATGACTGAAGATTCGAAGGTGGCAACGCTCAAGATAAAGTCTTTCCGCAAGGACCAGAAGGCAAAGGAAAGGGACAAGAAGTTCAACCTTCCGCCTGACACGCTTGCCTATGTGCGTATGTCTGACTTCAAGCTGGTGAAGGTGACGGGTAAAAGGACTGACCTTCCTGATAGCATCGCTGAGGCCAAGGCTGTGAAAATCAACTCTTTGAACATTGCCAATGCTTGCTCTCCGCTCATAGTTGTGGACGCTGACGACCCCGGTGCGAAGGGCCGCAAGATGATACTTTTCATCGACCCAGAGAGCGGTGAGGCGCTTGCCACTGCCGATACCATACGCAATCACGGCGGATTTACCATCAGCAGGTACGGAGACAGGATGGCAGTAATCACCAAGAAATATGACAAGGACAGCACCAGCTTCAGTTCGGTGATGCTCTGCGATCTGGAAACGCATTCGACCGAGATTCTATCCAGGGACCGCAAGTCCTATAGAAACATCACATTCAACCACGACGGCGACAAACTGACTTTCCTTGCTTCGGACCAGGATTCCAAAAAAGTCGGCAGCCCAGCGCAGTCCGTGTACCTTGCGGAGCAGAAGATAGTGAAGAAAGCCACGCGCAAGCGCCCGGCAGTCAAGGAAGTCGTTGTAAGAGAATTGATTCCTGAAGATTATGCGGACCTGCCAGAGGGCTGGATTGTGGGTGAGGGCACCCGCGCTTCCTTCTCGAACGACAGCGACAGGCTCATTCTCCAGCTTGGCCGCCGCATGCCTCCGAAGGATACTACAGTCATCGGTTCCGAGGCTGCCCAGCTCGATATCTGGCTGTGGGATGCATACGAGGTTCCGCCTGCGGCAAGGCGCAATTCCGTAAAGTACGAGCGCACCGCAATCATCAACCTCAACGATGACCCTAACAGGCTCATAGTGCTCACAAGCGGACCTTTCGACCACGTAAGCTTCATAAAAGGTGCGGAAGGAGACCTTGCCTTTGCCTCTGACCAGACCAAGTATCATCTTGACAATCAGTGGCATGACCCACCAGTATTTGACTACTTCCTCGTCAATCTCAAGGACGGAAGCCGCACGCCTGTCGCAACGCGCGAGACTCCACGCAGCATTTCCCCGGACGGCAAGTATATCTACTGGTTCAGTCAGCTCGATACCAACTGGTATTGCCACAACATAAGCGCAGGAACCACGGTCAATCTTACTGCTAAACTCGGCGTTTCGTTTGATAATCCTGACGTTGACAGCCCTAACGGACTGCACCACTACGGAGGTCCTACCTGGCTCGGAGAGGATGAATGTATGCTTATCCCTGACCGTTACGACATCTGGAAACTGGACCCTGACGGCAAGAGCGCAGTATGTCTCACAAAGGGGGAAGGTCGCCGCAAGGGCTTGCAGTTCAGGGTAATGGGTCTTGATGCCCTTGAGGACAGCCACTGGTATCAGCAGATACGTCACCGTCCGTTGAAGGGCAGCATCAGGCTATCCGTATTTGACGAAAACACCATGGAATACGGATTCGGACGTATGAACACAGCCGCTCCTGCCGTCCCTGAGTATTTCACCGAACCCGTTATGTTCAAGGGTGTCAGCAAGGTGGAAGGAAATGACCTCATTGCATACCAGAAGGGCGACTTCCGACATCCTTACGACGTTTATATCACCCGCGACTTCTTTACAAGTTCGGACAAGTTGACTGCGGTCAATCCTCAGATGTCGCAGTATCTCTGGGGCGATGCCCATCTCGTGTCCTGGACCGCATACGATGGCACCCCGCTCAAGGGCATACTCTATACCCCTGAGAATCTTGACCCTAACGGCAGCTATCCTATGGTGGTTTACTTCTATGAGAAGAACACGCAGAACCTTTTCTCTCCTTCCAGTCCGGCGCCGAGCCGTTCAGTGATCAATTACGCATATTACGTCAGCAACGGATATGTAGTCTTTGTACCTGATATCGTTTACAAGACCGGACATCCGGGCGAAAGCGCATTCAACTGCATCTGCTCGGGAGCCGAGGCTATGTGCGACCAGTTCAAGTTCATAGACCGCAACAGGATGGGAATCCAGGGCCAGAGCTGGGGCGGATATCAGGTGGCGTATCTCGTTACCCGCACTGATATGTTTGTCTGCGGCGGCGCAGGCGCCCCGGTAGGCAATATGACCAGCGCCTACGGCGGCATCCGCTGGGGTACCGGACGCAGCCGAATCAGCCAGTACGAGCACGGCCAGAGCCGCATAGGATGCACTCTTTGGGACGAAGGAGGCCTCGAGCTTTACATTGAAAATTCTCCTGTCTTCCACGCGGACAAGGTCAATACTCCGCTGCTCATCATGCATAACGATAACGACGGTGCAGTTCCGTGGTATCAGGGCATCGAGCTGTTCATGAGCTTGAGGCGCCTTGGCAAGCCGGCTTGGATGCTCCAGTATAACAGTGAGGGACACAACCTTACGCGTCGTAAGAACAGTCGTGACCTGACCATCCGTCTGGAACAATTCTTCAATCACTACCTCAAGGGTGCCCCTGCTCCTATGTGGATGCTGGAAGAGATACCGCAAAGTCGAAAAGGCAATTATTTTGGGTATGAACTTTCAGAATAACTCTGTATATTTGTACGATATTGTAAATCCAAATTCTTTATAGATTATGATTTATACACAAGAAGTGCAGCATATGTGCTGCGTTGCAAAGGGCGCAAATCACGCCAATGCACCTATTCCTGAAGAAGGAAAGTGGGTGCACGCCAAAGAAATCAAGGACATCTCCGGCCTTACCCACGGTATCGGCTGGTGTGCTCCTCAGCAGGGTTGCTGCAAGCTTACCCTCAACGTTAAGGACGGTATCATCGAGGAGGCTCTCGTCGAGACCCTCGGATGCTCCGGTATGACCCATTCAGCTGCAATGGCATCTGAGATTCTTCCTGGCAAGACTCTTCTTGAGGCGCTCAACACCGACCTCGTGTGCGATGCCATCAATACCGCAATGCGTGAGCTCTTCCTTCAGATCGTTTACGGACGCACCCAGTCTGCATTCTCCGAGAACGGACTTCCTGTAGGCGCATCCCTCGAGGATCTCGGAAAGAACCTCCGCAGCCAGGTCGGCACGATGTTCGGCACCAAGGAAAAGGGCAGCCGCTATCTTGAAATGACCGAGGGTTATTGCACCCGTATGGCTCTTGATGCAAACAACGAGGTTATCGGTTACGAATTTGTAAACCTCGGTAAACTTATGGATGCTCTCAAGGGCGGTGCAACCGGACCTGAGGCCATCGAGAAGGCAAAGGGCACCTATGGCCGTTTTGCTGATGCAGTGAAGTATATTGACCCACGTAAAGAGTAAGAGACTATGGCACTTTTCGAAAGCTACGAGCGTCGCATCAATCAGATTAATGCAGCTCTCAACAAATATGGCATCAAGGATATCGACGAGGCCAAGGCCATCTGTGATGCAAAGGGTCTGGATCCTTACAAAATGTGCGAGGATACCCAGAAAATCTGCTTTGAAAATGCAAAGTGGGCTTATGTAGTAGGTGCAGCCATCGCAATCAAGAAGGGCGTTACCAACGCCGCCGATGCTGCCGAGGCTATCGGTGAGGGTCTGCAGGCATTCTGCATTCCAGGTTCAGTCGCTGACGACCGCAAGGTTGGTCTCGGACACGGAAACCTTGCCGCAAGACTTCTCCGCGAGGAGACCGAGTGCTTCGCATTCCTTGCAGGTCACGAGTCCTACGCTGCAGCAGAAGGCGCAATCAAGATTGCCGAGATGGCTAACAAGGTGCGCAAAAAGCCGCTCCGCGTCATCCTCAACGGACTTGGAAAGGATGCAGCCAAGATCATCAGCCGCATCAACGGATTTACCTATGTGCAGACCGAATTCGACTACTATACCGGAGAGGTTAAGGAAGTTGCAAGAACTCGCTACTCTGACGGAGTTCGCGGCGGTGTAAACTGCTACGGTGCAGACGACGTTCGCGAGGGCGTTGCAATTATGTGGAAGGAAAACGTTGACGTTTCCATCACCGGTAACTCAACCAACCCTACCCGCTTCCAGCACCCTGTGGCAGGTACCTACAAGAAAGAGCGCGTTCTCGCCGGCAAGCCTTACTTCTCAGTGGCTTCAGGTGGCGGTACCGGACGTACTCTCCACCCGGACAATATGGCAGCCGGTCCTGCATCTTACGGTATGACCGATACTCTCGGACGTATGCACTCTGACGCACAGTTCGCAGGTTCATCTTCAGTTCCTGCACACGTAGAGATGATGGGCTTCCTCGGAATGGGCAACAACCCTATGGTAGGAGCTACCGTTGCAGTTGCCGTTGCAGTTGCTCAGGCAATGTAATTGATCCTGTACGGATTGTACGATAAAATTATCAGGGCAGTTACCGGTCTATGGACCTGTAGCTGCCCTGATTGTCTTTGTCGGAGATATGACCGATGGACTCGCAGTAATAGGAATGCGTCCACAGAGATGGCAGACGGCTCCGAAGCCATGGAAACTCATCCCTCAATACTCGTGATGAATAACCCTTGAACTGACTTACAATGTGATGTACGGGTATTATAGGATTTGACTTCACGAACAGATGCACGTGGTCGGGCATGACCTCCATCGACTCGATTTTGCCATCAAGTTCTGCCGCCTTCTCTGTCAGGAGTTCCTTCAGCCTTGTATCAACTCCGTCAATAAGTACTGGCCTCCGGTACTTGGGACACCAGATCAGATGTATGATATGGACTTATGTAACTGATTCCGGTTGACTCAATTTTGTCCACAGAATCGGGGTTTTTTGTGGACAAAATGCGTTATTGGAGGGTTTTGTCCACAAAAAATGGGGTATTTGTGGATAAAGTTTGATGTAGCATGATAACCCTAGCCAAAATTGTTGTCCCCGTGTGTGAAACCCCTCACTTTTACTCACAGGATCATAATGTCCGATTTCGGTTGATTCATGTTTACATGCGGCGGGTTTGTCAATGAAATATTTTTCCTAATTTTGCGCAAATTGTTATTAATTAATGTCCCGGCATATTTTGACGA
>SFJA01000007.1 GCA_004556005.1 Bacteroidales bacterium
TTCTCGGAAGCTCACTCCATTTTTATTTGCGTTTCAAACATAGGAACTGTTTAAACGATTAATATCAAAAATGACTGGTCGGCAATTGATACCGGCCAGCCATTTCCATACTAAACTCAGTGAATTTCAATCTGACGGCTTGCAGGAACCTTTTCCTTTTCCTCTTTCTTTGGCAGGCATACGGTAAGCACGCCATCATTCATTGATGCCTGAATCTTCTCTGTGTCAACCTCCTCCGGAATGATGAATGAACGCTGGTAAGAAGAGTAGGAGAATTCTCTCCTGAGATAATTCTTTTTCTTTTCTTCTTCCTTGGTCTCGTTCTTCTTTTCAAGCTTGATGTTGAGCTCGTTCTCGTTGTCGATGCTGATGCATAATTCTTCCTTGTTCATTCCCGGCGCAGCCATTTCGATCAGGTATTCCTTTTCGTTTTCGAGCACATTGACAGCAGGTGAAGCGAACTGCTTTGCAGGGGTGAAAGTATCATTAAGAAGTTCATTGAAAATGCTTGGAAACCAGTCCTGGTTTCTTCTTGAAGCATAATTGGTAGGTACCATAATCATAATCTCCTATTTTTTTTTATTGTTTCTTTCTTTTTCTCCCGTCATACCGGCGGATTCGCATATATCAATATCAATCTGCGGACCAGATTGAAAAGTGGCGGCGATTGCGTCATTTTGTCAGTTAAATACCTGAACATCAACAGATTAACTGACAAAATGACAAATTAGACAGACAAAATGTCGGATATCTGCGCCAAGTTGTCTATATTTGCAGCGTCAAACAACAACGAAGAGTTATCAGATGTATTCCTTTCTCTTGAGCATATTGGCCCTTGTTCTGGGCTATATCTTCTATGGACGGTTTGTTGAAAGAGTATTTTCCCCGGATTTTTCACGTCCTACGCCTGCGACAGTACGCAATGACGGAATAGACTATATTCCTATGCCTGCCTGGAAGGTGTATATGATCCAGTTCCTCAACATTGCCGGCACGGGTCCCATATTCGGCGCGATAATGGGTGCCAAATTCGGTCCTTCGGCATATCTGTGGGTGGTCCTGGGATGCATTTTTGCCGGAGCGATGCACGATTATCTGAGCGGTATGATTTCGCTCCGAAACGGAGGCGAGAGCCTCCCTGACACCATAGGAAGGTATCTGGGCAATCGGACCAGAACCGTGATGCTATGCTTCAGCCTGCTGGTTCTGATTCTTGTCGGAGCGGTCTTTGTGTACAGTCCGGCAATATTGCTCGGCAACATAAGCGGGAGCGGGTCGTATTCGACAATGATTTGGATAGGAGTCATCTTTCTGTATTATGTTCTGGCGGCAATACTTCCAATCGACAAGGTAGTTGGCAAGATATATCCTTTTTTTGCGGCAGCCCTTCTATTTATGGCCGCTGCGCTTCTTGTCTGCCTGCTCGTGAAATGGCCTGCCATTCCTGAGATATGGGACGGACTTGGCAATCTCGGTGCAGAAAAGGGAATCATTTCCGGTCAGAACATCTTCCCGTGTCTTTTCATTACCATAGCCTGCGGAGCTATAAGTGGCTTCCACGCCACCCAGAGCCCGATGATGGCAAGGTGTATGACAAGCGAGAAACTTGGCAGACCTGTTTTTTACGGTTCTATGATAACGGAGGGCGTTGTCGCGCTTGTGTGGACGGCCATAGGTTCGTACTTCTTTTTTGACGGCGGCGCCGAGGCGGTCGGCAGCAGTCTTACAGCTGCAGCTCCTGCTGTCGTTGCCAGCGTTTCAAAAAGCTGGCTCGGTGCGGTCGGAGGAATTCTTGCAATAATAGGAGTGATTGTTGCTCCGATAACCAGCGGTGACACCGCTTTCCGCAGCGCAAGACTCATCATTGCGGATTTTCTGCACAGCGACCAGAAACCGGTCAGGAACAGGCTGCTGATTTGCGTGCCGCTTTTTGTTCTGTCAGGATTGATGCTCTGGTTCAACATAGCCAACGAAGACGGTTTCAATATCATCTGGAGATATTTCGGATGGGCAAACCAGACATTGTCAATTTTTACACTTTGGGCAATTTCAGTCTATCTTACCCGTAACGGAAAGGGGCGTTTCCCTTATATGATTGCTGTCATTCCGGCTGCATTTATGACTGCAGTATGTTTCAGCTACATACTTACCGCACGCATAGGTTTCGGTCTGGACCAGCGCTTCGCCCTGCCTGCCGGCATCGCGATATTCGTATTGAGCATCGCGCTCTTCTTTATCTGGAAGCTGAAGGCAGTGAAGGGGTGACGCGCCGTGTTGGGAGGGATGGAGCCGGCTAGCCGGCCCAAATAAAAAAAGGAGATGACTTTGAGCCATCTCCTAAATTTTCCTATACTGTCGCAAGGATTACTTCTTGCGTGACTTGTAACGCTGATAGAACTGGTCAACACGGCCGGCGGTATCGACGATTTTCATCTTGCCGGTGTAGAAAGGATGAGATGTGTTGGAAATCTCAAGCTTTACGAGGGGATACTCAACACCGTCAACTTCAATGGTCTCCTTGGTTTTGGCGCAGGAGCGGGTGACGAATACCACGTCGTTTGACATATCCTTGAAAGCTACAAGTCGGTAGGTTTCGGGATGGATTCCTGTTTTCATAACTGATAAAAATGTTTAGTTGATTTGAATCGGGCGCAAAGGTATGAATTTCAAGCGAGAAATGCAATACTTGCGGCAACTAATCTTTCCAATATTGATAGAATAACGCAATGGACTCCATTCCGGCAAATAGCTGGCTAAGCAAGAAACTCTCGTTTGGAGAGTGGATGGTATCGCGTTCAAGTCCAAATCCCATAAGCAGGGGATCTATGCCGAGAATCTTCTGGACTTCGGCAAGGACGGCAATTGAACCGCCACCGCGGGACGGAACAGGCTTTTTCCCGTAAACCTCGTACATTGCCTTGGAAGCGGCCTTGTATGCAGAAGATGAAATCGGAATGAGGAATCCGTCTCCGCCTTCGTGCGCCGTAACCTCGACTTTGACTGATTTTGGTGCAATGGACTTGAAATGACGGGCAAATTTCGCCGTAATGTCAGAACTCTTCTGATTAGGTACAAGTCTCATGGATATCTTTGCGTGGGCCTCGCTCGGCAGAACGGTCTTGGCTCCTTCTCCAGTATATCCGCCCCAGATGCCGCAAACGTCAAGGCAAGGCCTGATTCCGGTCCTTTCAAGCGTAGTATAGCCCTTTTCCCCTCGGAGTTCCTTAACGTCAAGAAAAGCCTTGTATTCTCTTTCATTATATGGAGCGCGTGCGAGCATCTTCCTCTCTTCCGGAGATAGTTCCACCACCTCATCGTAGAAGCCAGGAACAGTAACCCTACCGTCCCGGTCTATCAAAGTCGAAATCATTTCGCAAAGTACCTGAATAGGATTTGCAACAGCGCCTCCGTAATGTCCGCTGTGAAGGTCTTTGTTCGGACCTATAAGCTTTACCTCAAGGTAGCTGAGACCGCGCATTCCGCAATTGATGCTCGGAACTTTGTCGCTGATCATCGTCGTATCGCTCACCAGGCAGATGTCCGCCTTGAGCATACGCTTGTGTTTCTTGATCCAGGTAGGAAGCGACGGACTGCCGATTTCTTCTTCTCCTTCAAAGAGGAATTTGACGTTGCAGTTGAGCTTACCGCTTGAAACGAGGTATTCAAAAGCCTTGATGTGCATAAAGAGCTGGCCCTTGTCGTCGTTTGCTCCTCTGCCCCAGATGGCACCGTCGTGAACCACCGGTTCGAACGGGTCGCTGTTCCACTTTTCGAGAGGTTCGACAGGCTGGACATCATAATGACCGTAAATGAGGACGGTCCTGGCCTTGGGGTCGATTATCTTGCGTCCAAACACGACCGGATGACCAAGCGTTTCGCAAACGCCTGCTTCGTCAGCACCGGCCTCGATCAACAGGTCAGCGATTGCTTCTGCGCAAAGGTACATATCAGCCTTGTGTTCTGACTTAGCGCTGACAGAT
The DNA here is from genome assembly GCA_004556005.1 of Bacteroidales bacterium. Lineage (GTDB taxonomy): Bacteria > Bacteroidota > Bacteroidia > Bacteroidales > UBA932 > Cryptobacteroides. The sequence continues at coordinate 3,981 of SFJA01000007.1, forward strand.
TGAATCCGGAGAATGGAAAACAATTCTTCCAAAAAACGGGTCTGGTTTTGCTCTATGTAGGACTTCATTGAGATATAAATTAAGAGTTATTGTCAAAAATAAGTAAAAATAGCGATAGCCGATTATACAAATTTGGCAAATTTATCGCAATTAATCAATATTTCACTTAAATTTGCAATGGATGAGTATTAATTAATAACTTATATGAACAAGCCAGGAAACAACTTGTACTATCTTACCTGGAATCCTCAGGAAGTGGACAACCAGTTTTATTGCACGACTGTTGGCAGTCAGGTCTGTGAGCCCAATGGAGTTTATCCTGTTTCGCAGGATCACCCTGAAAAGTTCAATTTTACCCTTAGAGGAAGGATTCTCGAAGACTATCAATTGGTATATATAGTTAACGGAGAGGGCTGGTTCGAGTCACTTTCGTGCCCTAAGACCAAGGTGAAGGCTGGCGATATGATGGTTCTTTTCCCGGGGGAACGACACAACTACAGACCGGATGAAAATGTCGGCTGGCACGAATACTGGATTGGCTTCCACGCAGACGGACAAGCGGAGGAAATCATCAGCAAATTATTTTCCCGCAAGGACCCTGTTTTGCGTCTCGGTCTTGACGACAGGTTGATTTTTATCTATAATACCATTATCTCACTTGCCCATTTTGAGCGCAAAGGCTCTCAAGAGGCGATTGCAGGATGGCTGAAGGCTCTTGCACACCAGGTATATTACGACAAGATTAACTACGATACGCTCCACAAAAAGCATAACCAGACCGTGCTCGACGCGCAGATCCTGATCAGGGAGCATCTTGAGGAGCATATTTCTCCTAATGAAGTCGCTCAGAGGCTTGGCGTAAGCTACTCACTTCTCAGGGAACAGTTCAGGACAGTTACCGGAGTGTCGATGGCCAACTATTCCTTCCAGCAAAGACTGAACAAAGCCAAGAATCTACTTTCAAGCACCAACAAGAGCATCAAGGAAATATCCTATGCAGTCGGCTATAACTCAATCAGCCGTTTCTGCTGCTTCTTCAAGGAACACGTGGGGATCACTGCATCAGAGTACCGCGCCAACTCAATCAAGGAGAAATAACACTGCCAATAGCGCAGTAACTGCAACAAAAAGAGAGGATGACTCAAGTTCATTTCGGACTTTGGTCATCCCCCTTTTTTTTGATATACGGACTTAAGCTATTACGCCAAGTTTCTTTCCAACCTTGATAAAGGCTTCGATAGCCGCGTCAAGATGTTCCCTCTTGTGCGCTGCTGAGAGCTGAACCCTTATGCGGGCCTGCCCCTTTGGCACCACAGGATAGTAAAATCCTGTTACGAATATGCCTTCCTTTGCGATTTCTGCAGCAAACTTCTGGCTGAGAGGAGCATCGTAAAGCATAACGGCACATATTGCGCTCTGGGTAGGCTTGATGTCAAAGCCTGCAGCTATCATCTTGTCCCTGAAGTAATTGACGTTCTCGACGAGCCTGTCGTGGAGTTCATTGCTCTCGGACAGTATCTTGAAAGTCTCAATCGCGGCAGAAGCAATCATAGGCGGGAGAGAATTGGAGAAGAGATAAGGGCGCGAGCGCTGGCGGAGCATATCGATAATCTCCTTGCGTCCCGTAGTGAATCCTCCCACGGCGCCTCCGAACGCTTTTCCGAGGGTTCCGGTATGTATGTCAATTCTTCCGTAACAGCCGTACTGCTCGGCGACTCCCCTTCCGGTCGGGCCTACGACTCCTGCAGAGTGGCTCTCGTCAACCATTACGAGGGCGTCATACTTCTCTGCCAGGTCGCAGATCTTGTCCATAGGAGCGACGTTTCCGTCCATACTGAACACTCCGTCAGTAACGATGATGCGGAATCTCTGAGCCTGGGCCTCCTTGAGACAACGCTCCAGGTCTTCCATATCGGCATTTGCGTAGCGGTAGCGTACGGCTTTGCAGAGACGCACACCGTCAATGATGGAGGCGTGGTTGAGCGCATCGGATATGATGGCGTCTTCAGGTCCGAGAAGGGCCTCGAATACACCTCCGTTTGCATCGAAGCAGCTTGCATAGAGAATGGTGTCATCCGTATGGAAATAGTCAGCAACAGCCTTTTCAAGCTGCTGATGCAAATCCTGCTGGCCACAGATGAACCGTACTGAACTCATTCCGTAACCGCGGCTGTCCATAGCAGCCTTGGCTGCATCGATAAGTCTTTGATTATCAGCAAGACCGAGGTAGTTGTTGGCGCAGAAGTTCAGTGCCTTGCTGCCATCGGCGAGGGTAATCTCAGAAGACTGAGGGGAACAAATCACACGCTCCCTCTTGTACAATCCGGCATCCTCGATAGCCTTGAGTTCAGACTGAAGATGGTTTTGGAATTTTCCGTACATAACAGAATTGTTAAAAATAATTACCTGTCATTAAAGATTGCGGAAGTCAGCAGCGGCAATCTCTGTAGGCTTGAGAGTTACAGTCTCCTTAACCTTTGCGATGACCTTCTGGTCCTCTACCTGCTCGAGTATCCTTTCGAGCTGCTTCTGGTCGTGGAGAATGCCGTTTACCTGCTCGGCGAGAATCTCTGCCGGAACGTCAGGAAGTCCGTACATTGCATAGTTGTAGCGCACAAATGCTTCAGCGGCATCTGTAATGTCTTTGTTTTCGATCTTGAGATCAAATTTCTTCATAAGGAAGTTGCGGACAAGCTGCCACTTGTAGTCCTTGATGAATCCAGGGAATTCTTTCTCGAGATCTTCCTGGGTAATCTTGTCTCCGTTGACAGCAAGCAGCCAGCGCTTCAGGAATGCTTCAGGCACTTCAAATCCGGCCTTTGATACAAGATAGTCACGAATATCCTTGTTGAGTTTCCAGTCAGCCTCATCCTTGTACTGGGCATTGAGGCGCTCAGAAACTTCGCTGTCAATTTCCTCGTCTGTCTTTACCTCGGCATTTTCGTCCTTAGACTTCTGCTCCTCGTAATATTTCTTGTAGCTTTCGATCATTGGCTGCTTGTCTTCGGCGGCGATAGTCACAGTATATGAAGGAATCTCGTCCGAAGCGGCAACTTCAAGCTCAAATTCAGGTGTGAGCGCGATGTCAAACAGGAAGGTAAAAGCGTTGCCGTCCTTCCACTCCACAGCAGGCTGGGACTCTGATGAGAGAGGCTCTCCGATGATGTTAAGATTGTTGTCCTTGATGAATGAGTTGAGTGACTCTGAAATCACCTCGTTCACTGCCTCGGCAAGAATCTGCTCGCCGTAAACCCTTTCGATAAGGGAAGCAGGGACCATTCCTTTGCGGAATCCCTTGAAGTCAGCCTTGCGCTTGTAGTTTGCGAATCTCTTCTTCTTTGCAGGAGCATAGTCCTCTGCGCTGATATTGAGGGTAAGCTCGATATTGAGCGCATCAATTTTTTTCTGTTCTACGTTCATAATTCTTTTTTATTTGTTTTTTGTTTCTGTTTTCTGGATAAGCGATGCGTTCGTGATGCATCTGCAGCAGATAGGTCTTGAGTGCTTCTTTGAGTTCTTCAAGTTCCTTTATTGATATTTCAGAAGCGTCAAGCTGGCCTTCCTCAAGCTTGCCCTTGACAATCTTGTCGACAAATGCAGCACAGGACTCCGGTGTATGTGTTTGCAAACTGCGGGATGCAGCTTCTATGGTATCACATAACATCAGAATAACCTGCTCCCTTGTTGCAGGCTTTACTCCCGGATATCTGAATTGCTCAATATCCACTTCGCTTCCGGAATTGAGTGCCTTGTTATAGAAATAACTAACGGTCGAAGTACCGTGGTGGGTGCGGATAAAGTCTATGATAATACCCGGAAGTCTCTCCTTCCTGGCAAGTTCTTCTCCATCTATGGTGTGCTTTATGATGTCGTGAGCGCTCTGCTCCGGCGTGAGTCCGAAATGATATTTATCAGCCTCATTCTTTGACAAAAGAGATTCATTCTCCACAAAGCACTGTGGATTGCGCATCTTGCCTATGTCGTGATACAGTGCACCGGCCCTGACAAGCAGAGGATTGGCATCTATTGCCCTTGCAGCAGCATCGGCCATATTCATTACCTGGAGCGAGTGCTGGAAAGTGCCCGGCGCTTTCTGTTCAAGCTGCCTGAGAAGCGAGTTGGAAGTATCGCAAAGTTCCCTGAGACGGGAATTGGATACAAGGTTGAACATCTTCTCGAACAGATAAATGAGAGGATATCCGGCTACCGTAAGCAACGATGCGGCAAGGAGTCTTACCAGAACGTAACTCCACTCCCCTGACTCCATAAAATGCAGGGCAAGCAAGGCCGCATAGACAACGGACAGGACTGCAAATGTGATTATGGCCACTATGAACTGCATCCAGCCTTTTGCAAAATGCTTGATTGCGCAAGTCGCTGCTATGCCTGCGACAAGATACATCAGGTAATAGCAGGCTCCGTTTCCCGCAAACAGCATCAGAGGGAGCAGGCAGACGGAATAGACAGGAACAATCAGTGTTTCCTTGAAGAATGCCTGCAGGTATAGTGCTGCAAGAGTATATGGCACATAGAGAAAGACCCTGGATCCCTGTCTTACTGCAAGCAGGGTTCCGACAGCCGTCAGAAGAAATACCGTTAGTATGTGGTAAAAGCGGCTGTCAGTAAAAACCGTTGGGTTGGTATAGTATATCGCGAAATACAGAAGGACTGCAAGGGCTATCGAAAGGATAAGATTTCCAAGGAACACGAGCGCTCCTGAATCGAGGTATCCCCTGCTCTGCTTTTCCGCCTTGTAGGAGTCAAGTGTCTGTGCGGTTTCCGGCGTCACTATCTCGCCGTGACGCACCAGCAGTGTGCCGTTTGATACATATCCGGAAGTCGGGGATATGTTTCCTGAGGCTGAGTTGACCAGCTCGGTGGTCTGCTTGTCATAGACAAGATTCGGGACTATCAGGTCATAAATCTTACTTGACCTCAAAAGTGAGTCCGCATTTGTACATCCGGCAGCCATAATGTCAGCCAGAAGTCTTGACCTTGCCCTGGACTGGGTCCATAACTCGGCTGAAGGAGATTTTTGAGCCCTTTTGTTTTTCTGGATATATACTATGCCCGTTTCGTCGGAAGGCAGCGCCTGGTCATCTGCGACAACGCCCTTTTCCATAATCTTCTGCAAGGAAGCGAGCACAGCCTGGGTCATTTCACTCAGGCCTGCTGATGCGGCGCTCCTGAGTGCATTGTTGGTCACGTCTTCATCATAGCGGAAATACGGGATCGGGGACGGCTGGCCTGAAAGGATTTCGTCCCTGAGCTGTTCACTGCTCTTCAGAAGAGGAAAACTCAGGTCGGAGTAAAAATCCTCATACTCCCACTCGTACCCTATCTTGTATTCGTACGAAAACCTCTGGCTCCGCGGCATGGCAAAAGCGACTGCCAATACCACGACAGAGAAAGAGATTATGACCTTGACTATGTTGAACCGGACCTTCATAAAGTAATGAGAACCCTGCCGCTCAGGGGCAGGGCTCCCGTGATAAACAAGCTATTCTATAGTCATTGCAGCCACGTCGTCACCATCATAATATCCGGCGTCGAGTTTAGCTTTGATTTCCTTAAATGCGTTGAGCGTATAGTTTACGTCCTCCATAGTGTGGGCGGCGGTGGAAACTATGCGGAAAATGACCATTCCCTTTGGAATGACAGGATAAACCACGATTGAACAGAAAATCCTGTAGTTTTCCCTCAGGTCCTTTGCCATCTTGGTAGCCTGAGCTGTTCCTCCAAGAATGCGTACAGGAGTAACGCAGGCCTCCGCTTCACCGATATCGAATCCTTCCTTCTTGAATCCGTCCTGGATCGCGTGAGTGATTTCCCAGCACTTGCGTCTGAGTTCATCACCTTCCGGAGACATTATGATTTCCAGTCGTTTGATGTTTCCGAGTACAAATGCCATAGGCTGTGACTTCGCATACATCTGGGAACGGAGATTGGCCCTGAGGTAGTTGATGATCTTGTGAGGACCGGCAACGAAACCGCCAATGGATGCCATACTCTTGGCAAAGGCACCAATATAAAGGTCAATTTCGTCCATACAGCCGAGCTGCTCGGAAGTTCCCCTTCCGTGTTCGCCGAGAAGTCCGAATCCGTGGGCATCGTCAATGAGTATGCGGAAATTGTATTTCTTCTTGAGAGCGGCAATCTGGTCAAGTATGCCCATTGCGCCGGTCATTCCGTAAACGCCTTCGGTTATCAGGAGAACTCCTCCGCCATTTTCATCGGCTTCCTTGCAGGCCCTTGCCAGAATCTTTTCGCAATCAACGATGTTGTTGTGGCGAAATTTGTACTTGCTTCCTATGTGCAGACGGATTCCGTCGAGCAGACAGGCGTGGCATTCTGCGTCATATACGATAACGTCGTGACGTGATGTAAGGGCATCGATAGTCGAAACGATTCCCTGATATCCGAAATTGAACAGGAATGCGTCCTCCTTCTTTTCAAAGTCGGCAAACATCTTTTCGAGTTTCTCGTGATAACGGGTATGTCCGGACATCATTCTTGCTCCCATAGGGTATGCGAGTCCCCATTGGGCGGCTGCTTCTGCATCTGCCTTGCGAACCTCGGGATGGTTGGCAAGACCGAGGTAGTTGTTAAGGCTCCAGTTGAGCATCTCCTTGCCGTTGAACATCATATGAGGGCCGAGTTCTCCCTCGAGACGGGGATACATATAGTATCCGAAAGCCTGGTCGAAATACTGTCCTATCGGACCGCCTGAATCTTTCTCGATTCTGTCAAAAATGTCAAGCATAATTATATAGGTTTGGTTTATTACGCATCAATGTTGGCATAGTGAGCATTTTCCTCGATGAACTGGCGTCGAGGTGGAACGTCGTCACCCATAAGCATAGAGAAAGTACGCTCTGCCTGAGCTGCATTTTCTATTGTAATCTGACGCAGACGCCTGCGTGAAGGGTCCATAGTGGTGCTCCAAAGCTGTTCCTCGCTCATTTCACCGAGACCTTTGTAACGCTGAACGGTATAACCCTTGTCGGAGCCTTTGCCAAAGCGGTAAGCAGCCTCTTCGCGCTGTTCCTCGGTCCAACAGTAAACTTCTTCCTTGCCTTTCTTTACGAGATAGAGCGGCGGAGTCGCAAGATAAACGTAACCGTTCTTGATAAGGTCAAACATATAACGGAAGAAGAAAGTCAGGATGAGACAGGCGATATGCGAACCGTCCACATCGGCATCGGTCATTATCACTACCTTGTGATACCTGAGCTTGCTCAGGTCCATATGCTTTTCTCCGTTTTCGTCTTCCTGCGCCACAGTCACGCCGAGTGCGGTATAGATATTCTGAATTTCCTGACTGTCGAAAGCCCTGTCAACCGCTGCCTTTTCGACGTTGAGAATCTTTCCCCTCAGAGGAAGGATAGCCTGTGTCTTGCGGTCACGGCCCTGCTTTGCGGTACCGCCCGCAGAGTCTCCCTCGACGAGGAAGATCTCGCATTTTTCAGGATCCTTCTCGGAGCAGTCGGCAAGCTTGCCCGGCATACCGACGCTGCTGATTCCATTTTTGCGCTGAACCATTTCCCTCGCCTTGCGCGCTGCATTTCGGGCCGTTGCGGCAAGTACAATCTTTTCGATGATGGTCTTGGCAAGTTTTGGATTTTCCTCAAGATATATTTCCATAGCCAGGCTCGTGGCCTGAGAAACGGCTGAAGTAACTTCCGGATTGCCGAGTTTGGTCTTTGTCTGGCCCTCGAACTGAGGTTCTGCAACCTTGACGGAGATGACGGCGGTCAGACCCTCCCTGAAGTCTTCAGGCGCAAGGTCACCCTTGTATTTGTCGAGGAGCTTGTTCTTCTCAGCATACTGCTTGAGGGAGCGGCTGAGTCCCATCTTGAATCCCTGGAGATGGGTACCTCCTTCTATGGTGTTGATATTGTTGACGTAAGAATAAATCTTCTCGCTATAACCCGTGTTGTACTGGAGAGCGATGTCAATAGGGATGATCTTGTCTGAAGTAACACAGATTGGATCGGGAATAAGCGTCTGCGCGCCGGCATCGAGGTAATCTATAAACTCGCTGAGGCCTTTTTCGGAATAGAAACGGTCGGAACGGTAAACCTGCCTGCCGGTAGCCTTTGACTCGCCGGTATCAGGATCTTTGACAAATTCGTCCACGAGTTCCCTCTGGTCCGTGAGAGTGATATGGATTCCCTTGTTAAGGAAGGAAAGCTCACGCAGGCGGCCCGCAAGGGTCTCATACTTGTAAATGATTGTCTGATTGAAGATTGTAGCGTCAGGATGGAAAGTGATTATGGTACCGGTGTCAGAACACTCCCCTGTGACTTCAACCGGTCCGAGCGGCTTGCCCTTTGAGTAGTGCTGGACAAAAATCTTTCCCTCCCTGTGTATCTCGGCAGTGAGACTGTCAGAAAGGGCATTTACGCAGGAAACGCCCACACCATGCAAACCTCCGGAAACCTTGTAGTTTGACTTGCTGAACTTACCGCCGGCGTGAAGTACGGTCAAAACCACCTCGAGCGCGCTCCTGTGCTCCTTTTCGTGCATGCCGGTAGGAATGCCTCGTCCATTGTCCTGAACCCTGATGGAATTGCCTTCGAGTATGCGTACGTCAATGGTGTCGCAATACCCGCCCATAGCTTCGTCTATACTGTTGTCAACCACTTCATATACAAGGTGGTGCAGACCTCTTTCGGAAACGTCTCCAATGTACATTGAAGGTCTTTTGCGAACCGCTTCAAGTCCTTCAAGAACCTGAATACTGTTGGCGGAATACTGCTCTTCCGCCTGCTTCATCTCTTCCTTGTCAATCATCTCTCTTTTTTTATTCAGTTTATAAATCCGGCGGGCAAAGGCCGGAATGAAAAATCTTGCAAATTTACGAAAAAAATCTAGAATCTGCAGGTTGCACCGAGCGTAATGTACGGACCTGCCTGAACGTGAGTCAGGTCATACCGCGCAGAAACTCCGCTGAGATTGCCTGCCTTTGCCCAGAAGGTCCAGGTCTCGGAAAATACGTAGGAGAAGTCAATTCCCGGACAAATCCAGCCAGGTATGCTGATCTTGCGCCCCTCAAGGTCTGACGAATACATTTTCCTTGCCATGGAAGCTTCCAGGGACAGACCCGCAAGTATGCGACCGTTCCAATTATACTCCACCCTGCCGTCTCCGCTCAAAAGTGCCGGCCTGAACACGGCGGAACTCATATTCTTGTAGTCAATGCCATGACGCAGATGAAGGTTCACGTCAGCCCTTACAGATTCCGAAATCCAGCTTGCACCCGCATCTGCGCTCAGAAGCTGATAATCGAAAAGCGCATAAGCATCGGCTACTCGTGATGACATAATCTTGTAGGTATTTCCTATCTCATTCTGTCTGATTGCCCAACCACCTCCAAGATAAACGCGGAGGTTTCTGAAACATCCGTCCGCACGCAGTTTGGCAGAAAGTCTTTCCCTGACAATCTGGATGCTTTCCTTGCCCTCTCCAAACACTGCCATCGATGGCACGAAGAAGTGGTTCCTGGACTTAAGACTATAATATGACGCGATTTGTGCGTCTCCGCCAAGCGCAGCATTGAGATTGAGCCTGCCCTTGAAGAAGGATACGTCCGCCCTTATGTCAGGAGCGACAGTAAAAGGTTTCTCCTTGTCGAAGAAAAGTTTCGCTCCCGCACTCACGAGTACGGGTCCGGCAACGAATTCGAACCTCGGGGTAAGTCTAACCAGGGTTGTAACTCCCGATAGATAAGGCGAATACTCATAATCGATTCCAAAATCCGCCAGGAAGCGGTACCTCTCGTTGAGAACAGGACCGGCGGTGCCGTGAAGAGAAAGATTATGCTCCCCAACCAGAGGCTTGTCATTCGCTGAATAGTAAACGTTGTCAATTCCGTAACGGTAATCGAGGCCAAGGTCATAGAAGAAGAATGACGAACTGTTGCCGTTGGAACGGATGGAAGACTTGAGGAAAACGGAATTGTAACCGCCACCGGCAATGCGGTCGGCAGCAAAGATGCCCTCATGACCGGCTTTGAACCTGATGTCGTTTGCATTCAGGCTTATCCTTCCGCTCGCACCAAGCCTGTCGGCAAAATCAAAACCGTCTTGATTCGGAGCGCCGTAGGCCTTAAGCGAGTGTATGTCGTTGAATGTCTTGTACTTGCCATAATATCCGCTTGCATCTGCAAATACGCTGAGGGAGAATTGTTCCCTGCTTACTGCCTCCCAGTCGATGCTGAGTTCGGGATGCAGGCAGTATCCAGCGCCGAAGCGGGCGTAGAAGCGGTTGTTGTAGGTACTGCTCCTGACCGGGTCGAGGCGGACGGTGTATGGGGAGAATTGGTACGAACCCCTGTAGGGCGTATCAAATACAGAATAGTCGAATTTGTAGTCAAATACCAGCATTGTGTCGGAGACGCTCAGGTCAAGCGAACGCTTGTTCGCCTCCGGCGCAGAACTGCGGTAGTCGTTTGTTACCTGGATGGTCTGGTTGACGTTCTGCGCGTAGAGTGACGCAGACAAACAAACGAATGCAAATATTGTGATTGTCTTTTTCATCATCTTACTGCCTGTTGATCCTTTCAAGTCTGATTTTTACAAGGTCAAGGACTTCATCCTTGTCGGAAGAAGGCTCGTAGCCGTCCCTGATGCTCTCAAAGGTCGCCTTTGCCTGCTCGTTCATTCCGCGACCGAGGAAAGAGTCGCCTAGCACTACGTAAGCCTTTGCCAACCAGTACGATTGCTCTCCGCATTTCTGGGAAAATTCGTACACGGCAGGCTCGACTTCTGCTAACTTTCCGTTGTCGTAGATGTCCTGAATGAGTATGTAGGAAGCTTCGGCTCCCTCCGGAGTAGAAGACTCTGCCGAGAGTTTCCCGAACATGGCGAGCGCTTCGTTGCGGCGGCTTGTGCTCAGGTAGGACTTGGCCTGAACGTATTCCGCTTCCCTTCTGATTTCGCTGCTGTTGTCAGGAAGCAGGAGTACTGAGGAAGCAGCGCTGATTGCATCTTCGTACAGTTTTGCACGATAAGCCGAGCGCATCATTCCGAGTTTTGCGACATTGCGGTTGGCTTCCATCCTTGCGCTCTTGAGCAGGTCGGAATAGCCCTTGTAGGCATCCTGATACCTTTCCAGAGAATAGGACAGGGATGCATAACCGAGTCGTGAACTTTCAGTAAATGAGTCATCGGAGCCCCTTTCTATAGCCTTCGAATATGCTTCTACGGCCTTTTCTTTGTTTCCTAGAGTCTTGTAAGAGTCTGCCAGATAGAAATACGCCTGTCCGAGGCGGGCTCCGTCAGGATACTTCTCGATGTATGAAAGAAGCGCGGAAACAGACTGCTGGGCATCGCCTCCCAGATAAACCTGCTCGGCTGTATTGAAATACATCTGCTCACGCTCTGCCGCGGAAATATCCTTCTTGAGGGCGTTTTCCTCCACGTATGCAAGATATTTTTCAGGCTGCTTGAGGCTCTGGTATATGCTCTCGATGGCGAGAAGGGCATCCTCAGAGAATTCGCTCCCAGGGAGCAGGGCTACAACCGACTTGTAGTACTCCAGCGCCTTGTCATAGTCTCCCGAGTTGCGGGCGACCATACCGAGGCCTATGAGGGATTTTGCGACATAGGTGCTGTCGGTAGCAGATGCCCTGAGACGGGAAAATACCCTTCCTGCATCGGTATAATTCTTCAGCTCGAGATGAGTACTTCCGAGTTCGTACATCGCTTCGCTGAAGAGAGGCGCGCTTGCGGCTGCCTTTTCGACGTTTGAGAGTACCTGCACCTTCTTTTTTAGACTGCCGGTGAGGCCGTAGCAGAGGGCCTGGCGGTAATAAGGGTAGATGTTGCCGGGGGTGAAGAATTCGGAAAGAACCCTTTGGTAACTGCTTATGGCTGACTTGTAGTCCTTGCGGGCAAAGTCGCAGTCGGCTCTGCGGGTGAGGGCGTCTTCGCGGAAGAGCAGGGCGCCGGCATCGGCGTAGATGTCGAACCACCTTGCGGCGTTTTTCCAGTCTTCTTCAGCGAGATAGCAGTAAGCGACGTTGTACGGGAGCAGGGAGCCTTCGCTGCTGTCCATAAGCGCGGCCGCGTTATAGAGCGAGGTGTAGATCTCCCTTGCCGCCTCAGGCTGGTCTGCACGGAAATAAGTCTCTGCAAGCCAGTATCTTGCGTATTGATTGAGTCTGTCTGTGTTGTCAAGATAATATGCCGTAGCCTTGAGGCAAGGAATGGCATCCTTCCAGGAGCCGCTTGCGATTAGCTGGGATGCGCGCAGGAAATTGGCCTTGATATAGTTGCTGCGCATTTCAGGTTCGAGATAGTCGATATGGTTGTAGGCTTCCACCGCCGCAGCATAATCGCGGTTGTACAGAGATGCAAGCGCGATGTATCCGTAGATCTGGTCGCCCTTGGTCGTGGTGGAGTAGGTTCTGATGTAGCGGTTAAATCCTTCCGGGTCCTTGTTCAGGTCAAATGCAAGCTTTGCATAGTTGAACATAGCGTCCTCGGTGATGCGCTGGTCGAAACGGAGTTCGGATGCAGCCTTGAACGCTTCCATTGCAGCGACGTTGTTGTGGGTCTGGAGGTAGCAGTTTGCAAGATGGTACTGGGCTATCTGGCCGAGATCGTCGTCAAGATTGCCCATGCTGTTGAAATTGCGTATGGCGCCCTGATAGTCCTGCACGGCGTAGAGAACGGAACCTGCGTAGAAATAGTCCGCCCTTGTCATATTGCTGTGTGAGGACTTGTCATAGAACTTGTATGCATTTTCGGTGTCACCCTTGATCAGGTATGACTCCGACAACATCCTGGCAAGGCGCGGACGCCTTTCTGCAGGCACTTCTTCGTAAAGGGGCAGGCCATTTGTGAGCACAAAGTCATAGTTCTTCATATTGAACTCACAATCAATGATATAGAACTTTGACAACGATGCGTACTGTTCATCCTTTCCGGCCTCGGCAAACCAGTTTTCGGCTTCGCTGAACTTACCGTCCGTATATGCCATATATCCGAGAAGATAACGGGCGGTTGAAGAATACTCGCTTACGGGCATCAGGTCAACCTGGTGAAAATACGAAGCCGCCCTTGCGGGATTGCCCAGCTCGTACTCGCAGTAGCCCTGCTTGAAAACAGACTCGGCGGAAGAGAAACTGCTTACGCAAAGCGGATCTACGCGGGAAAACTCATAAGCGGCATCATTGTAGCGTGAGTCGTCAAAATAATTGAGCGCCCTGAGATAGCGCATATTGGCAACAAACCAGTTGTCAGGTGATGAGTCCAGATATTCACTGAAGAGCCTTTCTGCATCTGAACTGTTTGTCTTTATTGCGCAGAGGACCGTGTATGCTCGTGATTCAGGCTGCTCGGGAACGGATTCGAAAAGTGTCCTCGCCCTTTCGTACATTCCATTGTCATAGAGTGTCAGGGCCAGTCTGTATGCATCGTTACGGTTCTGGGCAAGCGCCTGCGGAGCTGCTGCTGCAAGTGTCAGTGCGAGTGCGCCGGCGAACAATATTTTAGCTTTCATTCCAATCAGTATATAAGTTTACAAATTTAATAAAAATTACGCTTATATTTGCATAAAATGATGCGAAATATGGATAATACAAACGCGTTAGGTGCCAATCCCGTCATTTCATTCCGACAGGCGGACATAATCAACGGGGAAGCTACTGTGGTTTACAATCTCAACATGGATATTTTTCCCGGAGACCTTGTTTACATAGTCGGCAAGGTCGGAACCGGCAAAACCTCCATCATACGTACAATCACAGCCGAGAATCCCCTCGGTGGCGGCAGCGCCACAGTTTGCGGCTTTGATCTCGCTACGATAAAGGACAAGCAGATTCCGTACCTCAGACGCAAGCTCGGAGTCGTTTTTCAGGATTTTCAGCTGCTTATGGACAGAAGCGTGGAGGAGAACCTGGAATTTGTACTCAAGGCGACCGGATGGAAGGACAATGAGGCGATAGACAAAAGGACGGAAGAGGTACTGGACGCCGTAGGACTGCCCACAAAGGCTCACAAGATGCCTCACCAGCTTTCCGGAGGCGAGCAGCAGAGGGTTGCGATAGCAAGGGCGATACTCAATGACCCTGAAGTGATTATCGCCGACGAGCCTACCGGCAATCTGGATGGAGAAACCGCCGAGGGAATCCTTTCACTGCTCAGCGCAATCAATAAGGAAAAGGGCACCGCCATTGTGATGGTAACGCACAACAGAAGCATTATCGAAAGGTATCCTGGAAGGGTATTTGAAACCAAAGATGAAACTTGCAGCCAGATTTGATGCGGTGATTGCCTATTTCAGCCAGGCAAATCCCGATGCTTCCTCGGAGCTGGTGTATGAGAATCCATACCAGCTGCTTGTGTCCGTAATGCTTTCGGCACAGTGTACCGACAAGCGTGTCAATATGGTCACACCACGCTTTTTCGAGCGCTTCCCTACCCCTTATGAACTGGCGGAAGCGAAGTTCGAGGAAGTTTTTGCACTTATCAGTTCGATTTCCTATCCCAATGCCAAGTCCAGGCACCTGATTGAGGCCGCAGGGATACTTGTTTCCAGATTCGGCGGGGAGATTCCTTCCGACATTGACGATCTGATGAGTCTTCCGGGCGTTGGCCGCAAGACTGCAAATGTAGTTGCATCAATCATTTACGACAAGCCTGTAATAGCTGTCGATACTCACGTCTTCCGTGTATCTCACAGACTTGGACTGTCTGAAGGAAAAACACCGCGGGAAGTGGAACTCGATCTCGAGCGTCACATTCCCGCGGAACTCCGCGCCGTTGCGCACCATTGGCTGATACTTCACGGCCGTTATGTATGCAAGGCTCTCAAGCCCGCCTGCAACGAATGCGGGCTCAAGGAAACCTGCAAGTTCTATCAGTCACAGAACTGAGACTTGAGGGCAGCAATCTTCGCATCGGCATCGTCACCCTTGGCTCCGAAGTAGAACTTGATCTTTGGCTCTGTGCCTGAAGGTCTTACGGATACAACGTCACCATCCTCGTCAAAGAACTGAAGAACGTTGGACTTTGGCTGGCCGGTCTTATCCGTGTCAAGATAGTCGATAACCTTAACTACAGGACTTCCGCAAAGTTCTGCCGGTGGATTGTTCCTCAGAGAAGACATTATGTTCTGAATCTCCTGCGCGCCGCTGATGCCCTTGCGGACAACAGAAACGAGACCCTCCTTGCGATAGCCGAATTGTTTATAAATCTTCTGGAGCAGCTGGTAAAGGCTCAGTCCCTGGGAAGCGGCCCAGGCTGCGCACTCTGCAACCATCATGCAGCTCACAGGCGCGTCCTTGTCCCTGACGAACTGCCCTACGTTAAATCCGTAGCTTTCCTCTCCTCCGCAAATAAACTCACCTCCGTCCTTTTCGTGACGCTTAACGACCTCGGCAATGTACTTGAATCCTGTAAGGACATTGTAAACAGGCACTCCGAATCCCTTGCAGATATCGCTGATAAGTTCAGTGGTGACTATAGTCTTGACCACATAGGCACCCGGATGGAGGGTTCCGAGTTCCTTGCGGCGGGTCAGGATGTAGTAAGTGAGTATGGAAGCTGTCTGGTTGCCGTTGAGAAGCACCATCTTGCCTTCATTGTCTCGGACTGCAATGCCCATACGGTCGGCATCAGGATCCGTGCCCATAACAATGTCGGCACTGGTTTCTTCTGCCTTTTCAAGCGCAAGATTCAGCGCTGCGGCCTCCTCCGGATTAGGAGAGACGACTGTCGGGAAGTTGCCATCACTCACGTCCTGCTCAGGCACGTGGATGATGTTTGTAAAGCCCTTGCGGCGCAGAATCTCAGGAACGAGGCGCACTCCACAACCATGAAGAGGAGTATAGACTATCTTGATGTCATTATGCTTTTCGCAAGCCTCAGGACTGAGTGAAAGCGAGAGCAGGTCATTGAGATACTTTTCATCCACCTCGGCGCCCATATGTTCAATCCCTCCGCATTTCTTGTCGGAAGTGAACTTTACCTGCGACGGGTCTGTGATCTTTGCCACCTCTTCGACTATCTCCTTGTCCACAGGTGAAGTTACCTGACCACCGTCACTCCAGCTGACCTTGTAGCCATTGTATTCTTTAGGATTGTGGGATGCAGTTATCATCACTCCGGCAACGGCGCCTTTGAGACGAACGGCATAGCTCATCTCGGGCGTAGGCCTGATGTTGTCAAACAGATACACGTGGATACCGTTTGCAGAAAGAACCTCGGCGGTGATACGTGCAAATTCCTTGCTGTTGTTGCGTGAATCGTAAGAAACGCAAACCTTAGGATCCTCCACTCCGGACCTGCTGAGTATGTAGTTAGCAAGTCCTTGTGTCGCCATGCCGACAGTGTACTTGTTCATTCTGTTGGTTCCTACACCCATAATGCCGCGCAGGCCACCGGTGCCGAACTCCAGATTCTTGTAGAATGCATCCTCCAGTCCTGCAGGGTCGCTGTTGCGCAACTGAAGGACCTGCATTTTGGTCTCCTGGTCGTAATTACCTTCCAGCCAGGTCATTGCTCTTCTTTCGAACTCTTCCATTTCTTATCTAGTTTATAGCTTATTGTTATTAAAAATGAGTTTCCGAACGGAGCTTTGGAAAGCACGTACGCCAAATCTGCCGACACTCCCCGGAAACCTAACCCCAATCCTGCCGACAGGAAGTCAGCAAGCGGAGATGAAGCACCGTAGTTTCCACCTATTCTGAGTCTTGCAAAATCCTTCCATCCAGCTTCGATGCCGATTCCCGTCCTTATGTCGGAACTCTCTATGAAATACGATGCTTCCGCCATAGTCTTGACTGAAAAATCCGAAAAGACCAAGCGTTTGGAGATGCCAGCAACGGCTTCGGAGGGGACAGGATACTTGCTTCCAAGTCCTGCAAACAGGTTACGGGCTGCAATGTCCGCATCAATGAGTGAAGTGTGCAGGTGAACTGAAGCATTCAAGGCAAAGCCCCTGAGAGCGTTTTGCGCAGAAAGGTCCTGCGAGTAGAATGAGCCCGATGCTCCCAGGGAAAGGAAAGAAAAGACTTTCCAGGCAGCAGAGACGCCTAAGCGCAACTGACCAGGAGTAAAATAGGAAGAAACGTATCCGTTCCCGTCGCAGACAGGATATTGGCTGCCGACTGCCGACTGCAGCGCAATGCCTATTGAAATTCTTTCCGAAACAAAGCCTGAAACACCCAGTGAAAGGTTCTGCTCCGCTCCGCTCTTTCCCGGCTGGAATATCCCGGCACTCGCAGCAAGGTCAAACACTCCTTCGGAGAATACTGCCGCGGCCGGGTTGTTGAATGCTGCGTATGCATTGCTGCCGCCCGTCAGCGAGCATGCTCCCAAAGAAAGCGACACCGCATCGGAGGGCTGCGAAAGGAAAGGCAGGGACCACAGCGTCCCTTCGTATTCCTGGGATTGGGCACAGATGCATGCAAGGCCCAGGAGAATGCTTGTCAATACTTTCTTTCTCATATCTTTACAATCTGATAGGAGTTATTGCTGTCATCATCAAGTACCAGGGTATATGTTCCCGGCGGCAGGAAGGACAGTTCAAGCGGAGCCGGATCATCCAGAGAGCTAACAATGCTGCCGGAAGCAATCGTTCCCTTTGACGACAAGATTCTGTATGTGTGAGATCCCTCAATTGCAGTTGCAACATTGAGAATGTCGCTGAACGGCATTGGATACAGGTCTGTGCCTTGTTTGCCGTCACGTGATACAAGCAGGAAACTGCACTTTGCAGATTCCTCGGACGGGTCTTTTGCGCCGAGCGTGATTTGAGTCCTTCCGTATGCAAGTGTAGTTATCGCAAGGGAGTCACCGCTTATTGCCATTTCTGCTATTTTTCCATTGGCAATCTTGGCTTCGTAAACGAGTTCATCATTGTCCGGGTCGATGATATAATCCTTGAGAGCCAGTTTAACAGTCTTTCCAAGGCTGTCGATTACTGCAGTGGCATTACCGGACACGACAGGAGGGTTGTTTCCCTGTGTCTCGAATGTCATGATTCTGGAAACCTTGCAGTGACGGTTGCGGTCCGAGATTACTCCGCAAAGGTGATATTGAGAATGTGCATCCAGTTTGGCCTCCATCACGGCAATGTCCCCCGGCTTGCCCTTGTAAGAAAGCAGGAGCACCTGCTCGGGCACTGAGAAATTGTCACCGTTTACAATGGCATCCCAATCCAGGTTGTCAAAAAGTTCTTTGTCCTTGGAAACGGCAAAATGGCAGCCGTCAAATTCTTCAGTGAGTTCGAGATAAACGGTCAGATTGTTTCCGGATGTCATCGTTCCATAAGGAAAATTGGAATCGAGGTAATCCGTGCCGTAAACGAAACTGCCGTATGCATCGAGAGCTGGGCCTATGGCCTTTTCAAAATTTGCAGTCACGGCAGGATTGGCACCGCCTATGAGTTTCTCGATAAGCATATCCGCCGTAAATCCTTCTCCACCAAAATAGGAAACAAGCAGGGCCGCAACTCCGCTGACCATTGGGCAGGACATCGACGTCCCCTGAAGATAGCAGGTGTACGCCTTGCCTTCTCCGGCATATTTCTCGTCAACGGGAGTGGTGCTGAGTATGGCTGACTCGTTTCCTACCCCAACGTTGACATCGCCGCCCGGAGCGCAGATATCGACAGTCTTTCCGAAATTTGAGTAGTACGCCATCCTGTTGTTCGGAGCAAGGGCAGCAACGGAAATCACCGGAGCATACGCTGCAGGATATGCATCGTAAAACTTCTCGTTTCCGGCAGCAAAGACGACCACTCCACCTTTCATAGGACTGTCAGGCAGTTGGTTACCGTCATTGTCGCATCCGGCATAACGTATGAAATAATCTATAGCCTTCTTGTCCACCTCGTCAATGTCGCCCATATTGACTGCAGTCTGGCTGGTATAGTCGTAACCCCAGCTGTTGTTGCAGACAAGAGCCCCGTGGTTGCAGGCCCATACTATCGCAGCAGGGCTGTCGCCAAATTCATCACCGACAAATATCTGACAGGAAAGCAGTCTTACGCCTCCGGTACCGTCGTTGCCTCCGGCAACACCGCAGACATATTTACCGTTATTGTTGATTGCACCTATTATTCCCGCGACGTGGGTGCCGTGCTTGTCCGGAACTATGGCCTTGCCATTGACAAAGTCCATGCTGCCGTCCTCGCCATAAGGGATGCACACCTCAGAGAGGTCCGGATGTGACATATCGATACCGCCGTCAACGACTGCAACGGTCACGTTCTTTGAACCGGCAGTAAACTTTTCCCAGACCCTGACAACGTCTATGTCAGCATCCCTGATGAAAAGGTTTGAAAGTGAAGCATCGTTGAAATACTGCCACTGTTTGTTTGCAAGAGGGTCGTCAAACGGAACGGCAGCCATCCTCTTGCGGTGAGGAGCAGAAACCGACTCCACTCCCCTTACCGACGAAAGCTCGTCAGAAGCCTTGCTGACAGCAGCCGCCTTGGGATTATATTTCACACGATAATACAGGTGGAGACCCTCGCGCCTCTGCCGCTCCTCATACTTTTCGTCATAAGGAAACACTCTCTCAATGCTCTCTGCGCCAAGTCCTTCCAATGCAGCATCAAGTTCGCAAATGCCTGTCTCGGAACCGGATGACTTTGCCAGCGACAACTCGATGGCAGAAGCAGTTTGTTCCGAAAACCTGACATTCAGGACTCCTTCCTGAAGACAGGATTCTGATGTGACAGGGTTCGGGAAGGCGTCTCCCGAGAAATGGCTGCAGGAACAGGACGATATGATCAACGCGCCTAAAGCGGCAATTCTATAATCCATAATCAGTTTTTACACAAACATTCAAAGATAGTAAAAAGAATGGAATAATTTATAATTTTGCAGATATGAAAGAAAGTTTTGCCGACATATTGAAGCAAATAGAGACTCGCCGCGCCAGCAAGCTCAAGGCCAAACTGCCCGGATGGGATATTGCCAAAGGTATAGTACTGCCTGACGATCTTGCACTGGAACAATGTTCGGGAAGCGCTGCAGCGCGATACAAGTCGGGTCTTGCAAAGCGCTTTTCCGGCAAGGATAAACCTCGCATCGCCGACCTTACAGGAGGTCTCGGGGTTGACTCTCTTGCCTTTGCCGAACTCGGAGGCGAAGTCCTCTACAACGAAAGGGAAAGCACTCGCGCAGAAGCTGCGGAAAAGAATTTCAAGATATTCGGGGCGAATAACATTTCATTGAACAGCAAGGATATACGCCCGGGACAGCAAGACTGGCAGAGTATGCTTGAAGCATTCTTCCCTGACCTTTTGTACCTTGATCCGGCAAGGCGGGACGGGGTTGGGAAAAAGGTATTCCGGCTGGAAGACTGCAGTCCGGACGTTTCTGCTCTGCTTCCCGAACTCACTGCAATCTGCCCCAGAATCATGCTCAAGCTCTCCCCTATGGCAGACATTTCCGTCCTGTGCTCCAGCTTGCAGGGACTGCAGGAACTTCATATAGTCCAGCTCGCAGGCGAGGTCAAGGAACTCCTCTGCCTGATCGATGCAGCACGCAGCGATGAGAGCGAAGAAACTCTCATAGTGCTCAGCGAACTCTCTGACCCGTGCAAGACCTGGTCTTTCCGCCGCTCGGAAGAGGCTGCTTGCAGGGTCGCTTACGGAGCACCCGTACAGGCAGACTATCTCTACGAACCCGAAGCGGCGCTCTCGAAGGCAGGCGCGTTCAAACTTCCCTGCTCTCTTGCCGGCGTCCATAAGGCAGCAGCCTCCACCCACCTGTATCTCAGCGATTCAGCACTCCCTCGCGAAGGCATCAGCAGCTTTCTGAAACCATTTATTACGGTCGAATTGTTCCCTCTCGACAAGGCTTCCCTGAAGCTTGCAGGACGTAAGTATCCGAGGGCTGAGGTCAGCGCCCGGAACATTCCGATGACCAGCGACGAACTCCGGAAGCGGCTTGGAGTGAAAAGCGGTCCGGAGTATCACATATTCGGATTCAGCACCCCTTCGGGGCGAATTCTGGCAGTTTGCAGGCCTTGCAACGGATGTCAGGACGGCGTCAGCGGCTCAGTCCCGGGAGATCAGATGCCTTGACCAGAAGAGGTGGTCGGACTCCCTCGAGTGTGCCCCCTGATAGCCCCTGTAGCCGTGCATTCCGTCAGGATAAATCATCAGATCGAACTGGAAGCCAATGCGTTGCAGGGCATCACAAAGCTGGAGGGTGCTCTGGAAATGCACGTTGTCATCTCCCGTTCCGTGTGTGAGTTTAAGCACCGGATCCTTTCCTTCAGGACCACCAAGACGAGGCTTGACCTTATCGAGATTGGCTATGACTCCGGCCTTTGCATAGCCTTCCGGATTAGCCTGTGGCGTATCCATAAACCTTTCAGTATAATGAGAGTCGTACAGAGTCCAGTCATAAACACCGCCACCTGCGATACCGCAGCAGAAATGTTCAGGATGGCAGAGAACCAGCATTGCAGTCGTGGTTCCGCCGAAAGAAAAGCCTTGTACGCCTATGCGTGAGCCATCAACAAAAGGAAGATTGGAAAGCCATTGCGCCCAGGCAATGTAATCCTGCCTTTCGATGACAGTCATCTGACCGAATGCCTGGTCCATACCCCTGCGACCGTTTTCGCCAGAGCTTCGAGGATCGACTACAATAGTAATGATTCCGTTCTCCCAGGCCCAGCGGTCAGATGCGTCCCTGTCATTCCATCTGTCTCTTACATAAGGAGTTCCGGGACCACCGTACAGGGTCATTATTACAGGGTATTTCTTGTTCGGGTCAAAGTCCCGAGGCATTGCCATAAGACCGTAAAGTTCAAATCCGTCATTCTCGATGCATACAATCTCAGGTTCAGGACCGGGTGCAGGCTCGGCCGAAGGTGAAATGATGCGCAGTCCGTCAGAAAAGTTCTTCGCATAGAGACTTCCCTCGATCTCGCGCCACGGAATGCGTGCTGTGGACTGCCTGCAGGTGAAATGCTTGCCGTCTTCGCTGATACGTACAAGGTAGGAATACAGTTCAGGGTCAGTAAGGCTTGTAATTCTGCCCTTGCGGTCAAGGCGGTAAAGAGCCGGATGGAGACGCGAATCGCGCCTTGCAGTAAACCAGACATCTCCCTTTTTCTCATCGACCTTCAATATGGAGATATCCCAGTTGCGACCATCGGTCAGGCGTTTGAACTTGCTTCCGTCATAGGACAGGAAATAAATCTGCTGCCAGCCAGTCTCGAAAGAACGCGCCATATACAGCCCGCTGTCAGTAAAATAAATCTCTTCAATCCAGTCGAGCCAGGTATCGTAATGTTCGTGATATACATTTTTCAGGCTGCCGTCCGACGCATCAACCGCAAAGAGGTCAAGGTCAGACTGACGGCGCGGCTCGCGTGCAACGTAGAAACTGCGCGAGTCACTCGACCAGAACGGGATGCCGAAATACTGGTCCACACCCGGGTCAAATGCTGCATCGACGCTTGTTGGCTTGCCGCTTTCCCTTATGTCTGTTATGTCGGCTATCCTTACGGTAACTTCGGGGTTGGTATCGCCGGCTTTAGGGTAACGGGTAAGGTTCAGAGAACCGTATTGACCGAACGGAGAATAGATTGGAAAAACGGGAACCTTGCTGTTGTCAAAGCGGTAATAGCCGATTTTTTTAGAATCGGGACTCCACCAGAATGCCTTGTAGAACGAGGCCCTGCCGAGTATCTCCTCATAATAAACCCAGGAGGCATAACCGTTGAGAATCACGTCCGAACCGTCCGTGGTCAGGGCCCATTCCTTAGCTTCGGCAATATCGCGTACCCATAGGTCGCCTCCCCTCGTAAAGGCCTCCATTGTTCCGTCAGGCGAAGTTGTTACATTTACGTCATCCGCCCCGGAAACAGCCACGGGGGCAAGCAGGGCAAGCATCAAGCACAAAAGTTTCATAAAAAGAATCTGTCTTTGAAATTAACCAGATATACCTTTTCCACCGCTCGAGTAAGAGCGGTGTACATCCATTTCATATCGTCAGTCGTAAGTTCATCCTGCCAGAAAGGGTTGTCGATAAAGACGCATTTCCACTGACCGCCCTGCGACTTGTGACCGGTAATAGCTTCAGCATACTTGATCTGGAGAGCATTGTAATACGGGTCTTCCCTCACCATGGAGTAGCGCTTGCGTTTGCTTCTGCAGTCGGCATAGTCGGCGCTTACGCCCAGGAACAGCTGATTCTGCTGTTCGTAACTGAGAGATGCGGACTCTGAGCCAAGGGTATCGGTACATATCTTGGCATTGACCGTGACATCATCATAATCTGGAAAACTCAGACGAGCATTGGCAAAATGCAGCCCGTAGCGTTCCTCGTGGTCCCTTACGCTCTCCAGAACGGCAATGTCACCGTTGGCGATATAGTCAAGTCCCTCTGCATCATCCACAAACTGATAGCAGTTGCGGACTATCATAAGCCTCTCGCCGCGTATCAATTCCTCGTCGCGGAACAGAACCTGAGCCCTGATTCCGGCATTGTATCGGTTCGCTCTCCTGTTTGACCTGCACAGAACTATGGTCTCATCCTCACCGTAGCGGGAATACGCATCCGAGAGGGTTTCTATCAATTCTGCCCCGCTGACCCTTTCTATATCAGTGCAGTCCCTGAGGTCAAACTGAAGATTGTCCACAAAGGAATAGGGCCCGGATTCGGCAATGAGATTGCGGAGCATGGTTGCATTTTGAAGTATCCCGGACACAGATGCCTGCCTTACTACCGTGGTCAGGGTTTCAAATCGAACCCCGCCATAAAGTTCCATGTGCCCGGGTGATAGTGCCGGAGATTCTTCAAGCCCCACTGGCGGAAGCTGGGCGCAGTCCCCAATCATGATGAGTCGGCAGTTGTCTCCGTTCCTAACAAACTGGATTAGGTCAGAGAGCAGGTTACCCGTTCCGAATGCCATTGTCCCGCTGCGCGCGGGATCTTCAATGCCGATGAGAGAAACCTCATCAACAACAAACAGGGCTTCCTTTGACTTGTTGGGCATAAGGGAAAACTGCCCGAATCCGTCATCACCGACGGACTTTTGCCTGTAGATATGCTTGTGGACAGTATATGCCTTCTTGCCTGAAAAACCGGAAAGTACCTTGGCGGACCGCCCTGTAGGTGCAAGAAGCACGGTGGGAACCTTGAGCTCCGAAAAAGCATTGATTACAGATGAAATGGCAGTGGTTTTTCCTGTGCCGGCATAGCCGTTCACGACAAGAATGTCGTGTTCGTCAGAAACCGCAAAATCCGCAACGCTCCTGAACAGCCTGTCCTGACAGACGGTAGGTTCATTGCTGAAATGCTTGAGGAAACTTTGGTACAAAAAGTCCGCCCTGCCCATCGTTATTCTTCATTCTTGTCACCGTAAGAATCGCGACGCAATGTCCTGATACGTGAGCGCAGCTGACGGTTTTCCTCCGCAATTTCCGATATCCCGTCATTGAGAGCGGCGAGCTGGTCGTCTCCGTCGAAACGGTAGTTGTACTTCTTGTCGTTGCTTCTGTATGCATTGAGCGCATCAAGCATCCTGTAAAGCGGATTGATGTAGGTTCTTATCATAAAGAATCCGAGTACAAGGAAAAGAAGTACGGTTACTGCCACTGCGATAATCTCAGGAACTATTGCCCTGTAAAGTCCGTTGTCAAATGCCGAGGAGGCATCGTTCAGCACAATGGTAAGTTCGGCGGACTGTCCGGCAAGATAGTACAGAAGCCTGTCATGGCTCGGTTTCAGGGTTTCGAAATACCACATGCGGCTATCGACAAAATCTGCGACTATCACGTTCTCAAGTTCCGAAGCGAGCGCAAGATAGGCGTCAAGCAGATATATTACGGAATCGGCAGCCTGACTGCTCATACGGTTTGCGGGATCCTTGGCTATGGCATAAATGCTTGAAGCAAAAGCCTCCCGGTCAAATACGGGAAGATGCTCGGTACTCTCTTCACCTACGCAGGACAGGATATTGAGATTATAATTTTCCAGATTAGTGATGGATGCCCTCAAGTCGTTGATAGCCTTGGTGTTACCTGCGATGTCCTCAAGTTTGCCGGCAACCCTGCGGTACTCGACAAGAGAAATGACGGCACCCAGGCCGAGTATTATGGCAATGGAAACCAGAGAGATAATCAGTCTGGAACGCATTGACTTTATTGTATCTGTTCCTGAATTGGCAGGACGAATCGGACTCATTTTTTAAAAATTTTCAAAATTATGGCAAATATACGGAAAATAATCATTACTTTTGTATGATTTATTACATTTGATATGAGTAGAACCTTCCTTGACGACCAAAGCAGCAAAAATGCTCAGACCAAACGAGAGATAATCCGACTCTGCATACAGAACAACACGCACAGCATAGCGGACTTCAGCCACGGTTTGGGAATCAGCGTTCCTACCATCACCAAACTCATTGGAGAACTGATAGAAGAAGGCTTCCTGCAGGACGAGGGCAAACTCGGTACTGCCGGTGGCCGCAGACCGATCATTTACGGTCTCAATCCCGAAGCCGGTTATTTCGTGGGAGTCGATGTCGCCAGGCATCATTTCCATATGGCTGTGTGCAACTTCAAGGGTGAAGTCGTACACTTCATCAAGGATATAGAATTTGTCCTCGAAGCGAGCGAAGAGTCCATCAAGAATATGAGCGCCCGCATCAAGGAAGAGGTCGGCAGCGTCGGCATCGACTGTAACAAGATACTCGGAGTGGGCGTCAGCCTGTCTGGCCGCGTGAACCCCGAAAAGGGCTACAGCCTGACTTATTTCGTATCGGAGGACATTCCTCTCACGGCAGCATTCACCCAGCAGCTCGGAGTTCCCGTATCGGTGGACAACGACTCCCGCGCGATGGCTTTCGGAGAGTATATGCATCTTGGAAAAAATGCCAGCAAGGACCTGATATTCATCAATTTGAGCTGGGGCCTCGGTATGGGTATGATACTGGACGGCCATCTGTATTACGGCAAGTCGGGATTTTCCGGAGAGATAGGACACTTCCCTCTTCTGGACAACGAGCTGATCTGCCGCTGCGGCAAGGTCGGATGCCTTGAAACCGGCGCGTCAGGTTCGGCATTGCACAGGATGGTAATCGAAAAGCTCAGACAGGGCAGAAAGTCTTCCCTCTCCACCATCTTCCTGACCAAGGGTGACGTTGAACTCGAGGAGATTCTCCAGGCTATCAGGGAAGAGGACGTGCTTGCAATCGAATGCATTGGAGAGATTGGCGAGACCCTCGGAAGAGGTGTTGCCGGTGTCATCAACATATTCAACCCCGGACTTGTGGTCATAGGAGGAAGGCTGATTGTCGGAAAGGATTACCTGCGTCTGCCAATCAAGACCGCGGTAAACAAACTCTCTCTTTCCCGTGTCACATCCGACACCAAAATCAGGTTGTCAGAACTCGGCGGACGTGCCGCTTCCATAGGCAACTGCCTGCTTTCCAGGGCAAAAATTCTGGGTTTAATGTAAATTCCAATTCAAATGTACGATATAGAAAAAGGACTATACGTTGCACACGGCCCTAAGGGGCCGATTTGCATCAACGGCAAAATGATCAACCGCCACGGGCTTGTTGCCGGAGCAACCGGCACAGGAAAGACCGTCTCTCTCCAAGTGCTTGCGGAAACCTTCAGCCAGGCTGGCATCCCGTGCTTCATGGCCGATATGAAAGGCGACCTTTCCGGCATAAGCCAGACCGGAAAGATGACAGGATTCATAGAAAAGCGCTGTGCCCAGTTCGGCATCGACAATCCTGCCTTCGGCGCCTGTCCGGTGCGCTTCTACGACGTTTTCGGCGAGCAGGGACACCCTATGCGCACTACCATATCCAATATGGGACCTCAGCTGCTCAGCCGTCTGCTGTCGCTCAATGACACGCAGTCCGGAGTGCTGGACATAGTATTCAAGGCGGCGGACGACAACGGCTTGCTGCTCATAGACCTGAAGGACCTCAGGGCCATGCTCGTGCATGTGGGAGAACACGCGGCAGAATTGTCCCGGACCTACGGAAACATCAGCCAGGCGAGCATCGGGGCAATACAGCGTGCGCTGCTGTCGCTCGAAAATCAGGGTGCGGACAAATTCTTCGCTGAACCTGCGTTCGACATCGAAGACCTTTTCGACACCGTTGACGGCAGGGGCGTGCTGAGCATACTTGCAGCTGACAAGCTGATGCTCAATCCAAAGCTTTACTCAAGCTTCCTGCTCTGGCTGCTCAGCGACATTTATGCAAGGCTGCCTGAAGTCGGCGACCTGCCTCTGCCAAAGCTCGTCTTTTTCTTTGACGAGGCGCACACGCTATTTACGGATACGCCTAAGGCATTGACAGACAAGATAGAACAGGTTATTAGACTTATTCGAAGCAAGGGCGTTGGCGTTTACTTCATCACACAAAGCCCAACCGACATTCCTGATGCTGTACTCGGGCAGCTCGGAAACCGCATCCAGCACGCACTCAGGGCATATACGCCTAAAGACCAGAAGGCGGTAAGGGCGGCGGCGGAAACCTTCCGCAGCAATCCTGATTTTAAGACCGAAGATGCTATTACGGAACTCGAAACCGGCGAGGCCCTCGTTTCCTTCCTTGACGAGAAGGGTGCTCCAAGCATTGTGGAGCGTGCAAAGATACTCTTCCCGCTCAGCCAGATAGGAGCCGTTACCGCAGGGCAGAGGCTCGACATACTCAATGCTTCAGACGTTGCAGGAAAATACGACGAGGTAATCGACCGCGAAAGCGCATTCGAAGTCCTTCTTGCCGACAAGCAGAAGGCGGAAGAGGAACAGATGCATCAGCAGGAGGCGGTCGAGCAGGCCAGGGAGCGCAGCGCCAGGGAAAGCAAAGGAAAGAAGGGAAGCACCCTTGGCGAGATAGGAGCGACAGTGCTCAGCGCTGCAGTAGGAGCTGCAATCACCAGCATCACCCGAAGCGCCGGAACTGCGGCTTCAAATGCCATAACCGGCAAGAAAAGCAAGAAACAGACAGGTAAGGACATCGCTGGAAAAGCCGTCAGCAGCGCTACCAGCACAGCCCTCAGGAAATTGACCAGAAGCATATTGGGAAGCCTTGTCAAGTAGTCGAATTCTTCTTTGTCTGCTTCTCGCCACGGTGCTGGCGGGAGCGTGTTCGCGGCGTCCCGGAAAAGATGTCGCCGAGGAAAGTGCCGCTATGCGGGAACTTCCTCCGATTGGATTCTTTGCCGAAGATTATTCTGCTGATACTACTGCAGTCAAGGATGGCGAGAATCCTACTTCCCTGCTTCTTCGTCTGGGTCTGGACACAAAGCAGGCTTATGGACTGCTTGCTGCCGGAGACAGCGTTTTTGACAGCAGGAAGATGATTGCCGGAAAGCGCGTGGTAGCATATTACAGCGCCGACTCGCTTCGCGTACCTGAATATATTGTTTACAGCAACGACCGCATAAGGAGTACGGTGTTTAAATGCCGCGACTCCATCGCTGTCTGGACTTACGACAAGCCTGTTGTCCGCGAAAGAAAAAGCGCCGACGTCACTGTCAATTCTTCACTTTGGAACGATATGCTTGCAGGCGGTTACTCTCCCCTGCTCATTTCAGAACTTGCGGACATCTATGCCTGGAGCGTCAATTTCTTCACGCTTCAGAAGGGAGACAGGTTCAGGGTTATTTATCAACAGAGTCTGGTTGACGATGAAGTCGTAAGGATTGATACCATCTATTTTGGCGTATTTGACTCTGATATTACCAAGCAGGTCGCAGCCATACGCTTCGACCAGGGCGACGGAGGAAACAAATACTGGAACGAGAAAGGAGAAAGTCTCAAAAAGGCGTTTCTCAAGGCACCTCTCAAGTACAACAGGATCAGCAGCCGTTTCAGCTACAGACGCAAGCATCCAGTCACGGGAAAAATCAAGGCCCATACTGCAGTTGACTATGCCGCGCCTACGGGTACTCCTGTTCAGAGCATAGGTGACGGTGTGGTTACACTTATCGGATGGGACGGCACCGGTGGCGGCAACAGAGTGAAAATCAAACACATGAACGGTTACGAGACCTGCTATATGCATCTTTCCAAGTTCGCATCCGGACTTAAGAAAGGCAGCCGTGTAAGTCAGGGTCAGACCATTGGTTACGTTGGTGCCACCGGTACCGCAACAGGACCTCATCTTGACTTCAGAGTGTGGAAGGACGGTACCCCAATAGATCCGCTCAAAATGATTTCGCCTCCTTCCGAACCTATCAGAAAAGAAAACTTGGATACGCTCAAGGCATTGTATGACAATTATATGCTTGAGCTGGAAGGCATTGCGGAATGACAATCGAGCAGATAGCCACCTTTTCCTCCCCCGTTGAAGGCAAATTCGGTCTGCCACGCCAGGCCGGGCTTGCGCCGTCCCTGAAGGGCAGTGTCAGGCTCATAGGAGGTTTTGCCCGACCGGAAGCGCTTCGCGGGCTGGAAGGATTTGACTACATCTGGTTGCTGTGGAGATTCAACCTTAACAGAGAAAGCCGTGAATCTTCTTTGACAGTAAGGCCTCCAAGACTTGGAGGAAACGAAAGGGTAGGCGTATTTGCCTCACGTTCCCCTTACAGACCAAATCCCATAGGATTGAGTTGTGTCCGGGTAGAAAGCATTGATTTTGAACATTGTATCATCAATGTTCTCGGTGCCGACCTTGCCGACGGAACTCCGATATATGACATAAAGCCCTATGTTGCCTATGCCGACTCGCACCCTGAAGCAAGATGCGGCTTTGTTGACAGCAATGACTGGAAGGAACTTGAAGTAATAATTCCTGATTCTCTCCCCTTCTCAGAGGCAGAAAGAGAGGAGCTTCTATCCATCCTGGCTCAGGACCCACGCCCACAATACCAAAACGACCCGGAAAAGACTTATGGTATGGTCTTTTCCGGGCGTAACGTTCGATTCAAGGTAGAAGGAAGTATCCTGACTGTCCTGGACGAGCAGAAGTAACCTACTATTTCTTAACCAGGCTTGTAATGTGGAAGCAATGCTCCTGCTTCTCATATTTTATCAGGCACTTCCCATCCCGCTTCTGGTCACGAAGGACTTCTCCGAGTACCTTTGTAAGTTCGTAAGGCTGCATAAAAGCATCAGATTCGTCATCCCTCTGATACCTCGTATAGGTAATGTCAAAGGTAGTTCCGTAACAATGCGCGGACCTGTCGCTGGCATTTGGGTTGCCGCTGCGCTTGAGCCTTCTGACATCTTCTTCTGTACGGAGTACCGAACTTACAACAAGCTTGTAATCAAGCAGATCCTTGCGCTTCAGAGAATCAGCAAATGCCTTGGCGATACCGTCCAGGCAACTCTTTGCACCTTTTGTAAGATATGGTACAGAGTATTTGAGATTGTCAACCGTATAATATCTGTTGTCTTCGATTCTTACAAGGCCAACTCCCCCGATGTCATTGCGGGTTTCCGGTATGGTTTTAAGTCCAAGCCTTGCAGCCGCATCCAGATGTGCCTCGTTAAGGTCTGCAAACCATTTGGCGTAAGGAGGTCTGGAAGCGTGATAGATGATTTCCCTGACCTGAGGTTCCTCATAGACGTCGGAATTGTCACTCAATCCGGCATCTTCTTTCATTTCGTCGTCAGATAAGGCTTCGTCAGAAGTCTCAGCGCTGACCGAACCCGAGACTGCTTCTTCGGAAGATCTGCTGCACGACCTTCCTGCCAGGATTCCAAGTAAGAATCCCAGCAGGAATGGCGTAAGCAGAATTATCAGTCCTTTTCTTTGTTTGCCAGTCACTTTCAGAACTTCAGAACAGGTTGACGCGCGGCCTTGGTCTCATCAGGCCTGCCTATAGGGGTATTGTGAGGAGCACCGTGCAGTATCTGAGGGTCCTCAGCTGCCTCTGCAGCAATCTTGCGCATAACCTCGATGAAAGAATCTATGGTTTCCTTTGACTCCGTTTCTGTCGGCTCTATCATAATTGCCTGATGGAAAAGAAGCGGGAAATAGATAGTTGGCGCGTGGAACCCGTAGTCGAGCAGACGCTTTGCGACATCGAGTGTCGTTGCTCCGTGAACGTCATCGTGCGCCCCGTCATTGAGCAGTCCGTCAAAGACAAATTCGTGCTTGCAGACTCCAGGAATAGGGAGCTTGAAGCATTCTTTAAGAGACTCCTTAATGTAATTGGCTGATAGACAAGCATATTTACCGGCGAGCTTGACATTTTCCTTTCCAAGCATAAGTATATATGCATAAGCGCGGAGTATGATGCCGAAATTGCCGTGGAATCCGCTGACCTTAGGAAGATTAAGGTAAGGAAGCAACTTGTCTGCAACACCGACAGGGCCTGAACCCGGGCCGCCACCTCCGTGAGGGGTGGAGAAGGTCTTGTGCAGATTGAGATGCATCACGTCAAATCCCATATCGCCAGGACGGACAACTCCAAGGAGAGCATTCATATTGGCGCCGTCATAGTAAAGGAGACCACCGCAATCGTGAACAAGCTCCGCTATTTCGCGAATATCCTTCTCGAACAGACCGAGCGTGTTAGGATTGGTCATCATAATTCCCGCAATGTCAGGTCCAAGCAGAGGCTTGAGAGACTCGACGTCGATCAGACCGTTTTCCCTTGACTTTACAACGACTATGTCAAAACCGCATACCGCAGCCGACGCCGGATTGGTTCCGTGAGCGCTGTCAGGTACGATAATCTTGGTCCTGGCCTTGTCCCCGCGGGCGATGTGATACTCCTTGATAAGCATAAGGCCGGTTAGTTCTCCGTGTGCTCCGGCACAAGGCAGGAAGGTGAAATGCTTCATTCCCGTAATGGCGGCAAGGGCCTTGTCCATTCCTTCCAATACAGCCTTGGCTCCTGCAACCGTGCTCTCCGGCTGGAGAGGGTGCATCTGGGAGAATCCCGGCATGCAGGCAACTTCCTCATTGATTTTCGGATTGTACTTCATCGTGCAGGATCCCAGAGGGTAAAAACCTGTATCGACGCCGAAATTCATCTGGCTGAGATTGGTATAATGGCGCACCACCTCAAGCTCACTAACCTCTGGAAGCTGCGGTTCCTCACTGCGCATAAGTTCAGCAGGAAGCTCAATCCTGGCATCCGTATCCGGCAGGGACCATCCCTGACGGCCGCTCTTCGAAAGTTCGAATATCAGTTTATCGTAGTATTTCATATTCTTACCTCCTTGACAATGGCGACGAGACCGTCTATTTCTTCACGTGAATGCTTTTCCGTAACGCAGAAGGTAACGTAACCTTCCTCGGTCTGAAGGGCAGCGAAATAACCGCCGTCAAGCAGGGCCTGCTGAAGTTTGTCTGCCGGACAAAGCGGCTTGAGCACAAATTCGTTGATGAATGGAGCGTTCGGGAACACTTCCTCGAACAGTCCGGTCTTCATCAGCTCGGAATAGAGATAATGAGCGCCGTCGAAACTGAGCTCGTTGACCCTCTTCATTCCTTCCGGACCCATAAGGGAAAGATATACCGTGCACCACAATGCAAGGAGCGACTCGTTTGAACATATGTTCGAAGTCGCCTTTTCCCTGCGGATATGCTGCTCACGCGCCTGGAGCGTCAGAACGAAACAGCGGCGGCCTTCCGCATCCGTTGTCTGTCCGACAATTCTTCCGGGGAGCTTGCGCATAAATTCGTTCCTGCAAGCCATAAAGCCAACGTAAGGACCTCCGTAACAAAGAGGAATTCCGAGGCTCTGACCGTCACCGACTGCGATGTCGGCACCCCATTCTGCAGGGGTCTTGAGGACTGCAAGCGTTGACGGATCGCAATACTCGACAAGCAGCGCACCTGCTCCGTGAACCAATCCGGCAAGACCGGCGTGATTCTCCACGATACCGTATCTGTTTACAGATGGGACAATTACACCGGCAAGGTCAAGCACGCCCTCGGCAACGTCCTCTGCTACGTGCTCGGACACAATCACGTTGATACCCGAATAGCGTGCATAGGTCCTGATCGTATCGATGACATTTGGAAGGAGCGAAGCGGCAACAATCACGCTGTTGCGCTTTTTCGTGCAGGCAATGCACATTCTCATCGCTTCAGCCGCAGCGGTAGGTCCATCATAAACCGAAGCGTTGGCTATGTCCATACCGGTCAGACGGCATATCATACTCTGCCACTCGAAGATGTATCTCAGTGTTCCCTGCGAGATTTCGCACTGGTAAGGAGTATATGCGGTGATAAATTCGCTCCTGCCGGTGATGTATGGGATGACAGAAGGGATGTAGTGGTCGTAAGCGCCTTGTCCGACGAATACCTTGAGTTTGGTATTCATAGAAGCGAGCTTTTCGAAGTAGTCACGCACCTGCTGCTCGCTCATAGCAGACGGAAGGTCGTATTCGCCCTTAAAAACGAAGTCCGCAGGGACGTCGGAGAACAGGTCATCAAGGCTGTTGACACCTATTCTCTCGAGCATCGCGCGGACATCTTCCTCCGTGTGGGGGAAATAGCTCAATTTGCCCATATATTATTTGGCTACTTCGCTGTAAGCGGCAGGTGAAAGAAGCTTGGAGAGTTCTGACTCGTCACTCATCTCGACCTTGATGATCCAGGATGCATAAGGGTCTTCGTTGATGAGTTCAGGGCTGTCCTCAACCTCGGAATTGGTCTCGACAACCTTTCCTGAAACGGGAGAGTAGAGTTCGCTTGATGCCTTTACGCTTTCAAGTGCACCGAAACTTTCGCCAGCAGCGATCTCGCTGTCGATGTCAGGCATCTCAACATATGTGATATCCCCAAGCTCAGACTGTGCAAAATCGGAAACTCCAATGACTGCGACGTTTCCTTCAACCTTTACCCACTCGTGTGACTCGCTGTAGAGGAGTCCTTCAATGATGTTGCTCATAGCTATATTATTTTTTATAGTTTGTCTGATAGAATCTCTTTTTAACAGTAATGCCAGGGAAAACCCTCTTCCTTATGCGTACATAAAGCGGAGTGCCAAGTGCAGAATACCCGGTATCGACCAAGGCAAAGCACAGACTCTTGTCGAGACTGATGGAATGATATCCGGTAGTAACGACACCAACCTGAGTACCGTCCTCAAGCTCAACAGGATAGCCGGCACGAGGGATTGCGTTGTCCTTGAGTTCGATACCCACGAGCTTGCGTGCAACTCCTTCGGCCTTCTGCTTTACGAGGGCATCCTTTCCGACGAATTGTTCCTTGTCAAGCTTGCAGAACATGCCGAGTCCGGCCATAACCGGCGAAATCTCAGCGCTGAGTTCGTCTCCGTAGAGAGGAAGACCGGCTTCGAAACGCAAGGTGTCACGGCAGCCGAGTCCGCATGGCTTGACGCCGCCTTCTATTAGCCACTGCCACATATCGCGGATAACGTCTGTTGGAGCATAGATTTCGAATCCGTCTTCTCCTGTGTATCCCGTACGGCTGACAATCACGCGGTTGCCATTCTCGTCCTCAAGCTCGTTGAAGGTATAGAAAGACAGGTCCCTTATCTCTTCGATGTCAAGAAGATCCACAACCGTCTGTTCGGACATAGGACCCTGAATGGCAAGCTGTCCCCATTCTTCTGACCTGTTGTCTATCGTAACGTCAAAGCCATCTTTCTGGCCAAGCATCCAGTCGTAATCCTTTTCGATGTTGGATGCGTTGACAACAAGAAGATAACCGGTTTCAAAGTCCTTATAAACAAGAAGGTCATCTACCACTCCCCCGTCAGGATAAAGCATCATTCCGTAAAGGATGGAGCCAGGTTCGAGATTGCTGACGTCGTTTGTGAATATGTAATTCACGAATCGTTTGGCATCGGGACCGTCAATGAAGATTTCACCCATATGGGAGACATCGAACACACCAACCTCGTTGCGGACGGAGTTGTGTTCTTCGATGATGCCGGTGTACTGGATAGGCATATCAAAACCGGCAAAAGGACTCATCTTCGCGCCGAGCTCCACGTGGAGGTCGTGCAGACAAGTCTTTTTAAGTTCCTGTTCCATAAAAAGAGCTGATTAAAGTGTTATTATTTTATGCTTTCCAAGTCTTTTTTCAGAATCATCTTGGGATCCATCATAGCGACCTTCTGAAAGAGCATCACCTGATAGGCACGGGACAAGTACACCTTATCTTCGTGCTTGCCTTTGCGCCACCATTTATAGAAACCCACAGGGTCGTTCTCGTAAGGGATCTTGGCAAGTATGCCCGTGCTGTAACCCGGAAAATCTATCACCAGGCGCAAACCCATAAACCTCTTGTAATAGT
The DNA here is from genome assembly GCA_004556005.1 of Bacteroidales bacterium. Lineage (GTDB taxonomy): Bacteria > Bacteroidota > Bacteroidia > Bacteroidales > UBA932 > Cryptobacteroides. The sequence continues at coordinate 39,161 of SFJA01000007.1, forward strand.
CGGGATCAGCACGCCTGAGCTTGCTGACAAGCGGATTGAGAACTTCAAGGGTATCGACCTGAAGC
>SFJA01000064.1 GCA_004556005.1 Bacteroidales bacterium
TATTGATTATCAAGTAGTTAGCTCTCAAGATGGGTGCAGGTGAGCACAATTTGGTGCCACCTGGACCCGGAATGTGCCCTGGAGGGGCCTGGAATGGCGATTCGGGTGCCAGGTGAATTTCACGAAGACAAGATGCGTCAGCATCAAGCCGGGCCCCTCCAAGCCAAACCAAGCCAAGCCAAACCAAGCCAAACCAAGCCAAACCAAGCCAAACCAGGTCAAGCCGACGGCATGGGAATGACACCGTCCCGGTCTGCCCAAAAAATCGCGACGAAGCAGTGCGGAAGGCGGAAGCAAGTCTGTGGGACTTGGACGCGAAGCGGACAACGGCCACAGTCTTGCCCGCCTGGAGCCAATGAACCAGGTCGGTGGTAAGGCCGACACTTGTGGCGGGCTTTTCGCGGTTGGTACACTTCAGCCAAGTTCGGGAATAAAAATTGGCCAAATGGACGAACGATTTTCGGCCAAATGGGGGAATTAGAAAAATAATCTGTATGTCTACTTCGGTAAATAAGTATTAACTAATAAAAATTTTCGTGTCTACTTTTCGCGTCTGGTACAGTTAGTGATGCTGCATACTCCCCTCCCTCCCCTCACAATTTCCCAAAAAAAATTTGCAAGTCCACAGAATCCTGCTTAAATTCGTGTCCGATTTTTTTCAAACCAAGGCGTAGGAAAATGTCGGCAAAAAGACTCACATCACGAGATACAAGGAGAATAGGCAGCACCCTGTCGAAGTTTCCGTCAGCAATAGCCCCCGAAGGTGACGATAGTCCCTCCGGGGGTCTTCTTTTTTATCTCGCTCGGGGTCGTTTCCCAAACTGCGTCAGGAGCGACAGCAATCTGTAATTGTAAAAATAGTAGTGTATGGAGACCATAAAACACGAGTGCGGCGTTGCACTTATCCGCCTTTTGAAGCCGCTTTCCTATTATAAGGAGAAGTACGGGACCTGGGGTTACGGGTTCAACAAGCTGTATCTGCTTATGGAGAAGCAGCATAACCGGGGCCAGGAGGCAGCGGGCTTTGCGGCGCTCAAGATGCAGGCGGCGCCCGGGGAAGAATTCCTCTTCAGGGAAAGGGCTCAGGGTTCGGATGCGATTAGCAAGGTGTTCGAGTCGGCGAACCGGCAGATAGCAGAGTTTCTCTCTGACAGTTCTGCCGCAGGAATCGCGTCGTCAGGCGCACAGGCAGTCGTGCAGGCAGGCGCACAGGCAGTTGTGCAGGCAGACACTCGGGCAGGTGAGCAGGCAGGTGCTGCCGAGGGTGAAGATCCTGACTATTTCGAGAAGCGGGTGCCGTTCGCGGGGGAAGTTTACCTCGGGCATCTGAGGTACAGCACGACTGGCCGGTCGGGGATGGAGTATGTGCATCCGTTCATCAGGCGCAGCAATTTCCGGTCAAGGTCGCTTTGTCTGTGCGGGAATTTCAACCTGACAAATGTCCAGGAGATTTTCCGCGACGTGACGGGCAGCGGGCAGCATCCCCGTAAGTATGCCGATACCTACCTTCTGCTCGAGCAGCTGGGTTTCAGGCTGGACCGCGAGGTCGAGAGGCTTTTCCGGCAGTTCGACGGCGATGGCAGGACAGGTTGCGAAATCACCCGACTGATCGAAGACAATATGGTGATTGAGAACGTTCTGCGCAGTTCGGCACCCTCCTGGGACGGAGGCTACTGCATCTGCGGCATGACCGGTAGCGGCGAAAGCTTTGCTGTGAGAGACCCTTGGGGGATCAGGCCCGCATTCTACTACAGAGATGACGAGATTGTTGTCCTGGCCAGCGAAAGGCCTGTGATCCAGACGGTTCTGCGAGTAAGCGGAGATGCCGTGAAGGAGCTTGAACCGGGGCAGGCGCTTGTTGTAAGCCGCAGCGGAGAGGTGAGGCTGTCGCAGGTTATGCCGGCAAAGACCGTTGCAAAGTGTTCCTTCGAAAGAATCTATTTTTCGCGCGGCAATGACGCGGACATATACAGGGAACGCAAGATGCTCGGCAGGCTTTTGACTGACAAGGTGTTCAAAGCCTGCGACGAAGACCTGGAACACAGCGTGATTTCGTTCATTCCCAACACTGCGGAAGTGGCTTATCTTGGACTTGTTGACGGACTTCGCAGACTCGGCAAAGGCGAGGTGCGTGCCGAAAAGCTTGTTGCAAAGGACATCAAGCTCCGCACTTTCATCTCCGAAGGCGAAAGCCGCAATGACCTTGCAGCCCACGTGTACGACGTAACCTACGGAGTGGTGAAGGAAGGAGTCGATACATTGGTCGTCATAGATGACAGCATAGTAAGGGGCACCACGCTGCGCCAGAGCATCATCAAGATTCTGGACACGCTGCACCCGCGCAAGATAGTGGTCGTGTCCTCGTCGCCTCAGGTGCGCTACCCCGACTGCTACGGGATAGATATGAGCCGCATGGGAGAATTCGCCGCTTTCCGGGCGGTTATCGAGCTTCTTCGCAGCCGCGGGATGGAGGATGTGATTACCGAGACCTACCGCAAGTGCAAGGCACAGGAGAATCTGCCGAAAGAGCAGGTAATCAATTATGTCAAAGACCTTTACGCGCCTTTCAGCGATGAGGAGTTGTCCGAACGCATGGCCTTGATGCTCAAGGACGCGGACGTTAAGGCGGAGGTCCAGCTGATTTTCCAGGACATAGAAGGACTGCACAAGGCCTGCCCTGGTCACAGCGGAGACTGGTACTTTACGGGAGACTACCCTACCCCCGGAGGGAACAGGGTGGTCAACAATGCCTTTGTCAACTGGTACGAGGGCAATGACAACAGGAGAATAGACTAGAAAACAGACTGATACATATATGGCTAAACACATTTTCGTTACAGGCGGCGTAGTGTCGTCACTGGGGAAAGGTATCATTTCCTCTTCAATTGGAAAGCTCCTTCAGGCAAGGGGCTACAGCGTGACCATACAGAAGTTCGACCCTTACATCAACATCGATCCGGGCACGCTCAACCCTTACGAGCACGGCGAGTGCTACGTTACCGTCGATGGCACTGAAACCGACCTGGATCTCGGTCATTATGAGAGGTTTACCGGGATCAGGACCACACGGGCCAATTCTCTTACCACGGGACGTATCTTCAAGACCGTCATCGAACGCGAGCGCAAGGGGGACTACCTCGGCAAGACCATCCAGATTGTCCCCCACATCACTGACGAGATCAAACGCAACATCAGAGTGCTCGCCGAGCAGAGCGGATGCGATTTTGTCATAACCGAAATCGGAGGTACCATAGGAGATATCGAGAGCGCTCCATTTATGGAGGCTATACGCCAATTCAAATGGGAAAAGGGTCGCGACGCCATCTTTGTCCACCTGACCTACGTGCCATATCTTTCGGCTGCAGGCGAACTCAAGACCAAGCCTACACAGCACTCCGTAAAGGAGCTTCAGGGTGAAGGAATTCAGCCGGACATCCTTGTCCTGCGTACCGAGAAGCACCTCAGCCAGTCAATCCTGCACAAGGTGGCGTCATTCTGCAATGTCGAGGAGGATTGCGTGATACAGAGCGAGGACCTGCCATCCATCTACGAAGTGCCTCTGAACATGCAAGCTCAGGGACTGGATGCCGCCATACTGCGCAAAGTAGGGCTCGAAGTTGGGCCGGTGCCTGAGATGAAGCCGTGGAGGAACTTCGTTTCGAGATACAAGAATGCATCGGAGAGCGTCAGAATAGGACTTGTAGGCAAATACAACCTTCAGGATGCCTACAAGAGCATACGCGAGGCTCTTATCCAGGCGGGAGCATATCACGACCGCAAGGCCGACATACGCTTCATCGACTCGGAGCGCATAGGCAGGGACAATGCGGCTGAGGCCCTTGCAGGACTTGACGGCATAGTGGTCTGCCCGGGCTTTGGAGCGAGGGGTACCGAGGGCAAGATAGAGGCGATACGCTACGCCAGGGAGCACGACATACCTACGTTCGGAATATGTCTCGGAATGCAGATGATGGTGATAGAATTTGCCCGTAACGTGCTGGGTTACAGCGATGCCAACAGCGTCGAGCTGAACCCGCGCACCTCCAGCAACGTCATAGACCTGATGGAGGAGCAGAAGAGCGTCACCGATATGGGAGGCACTATGCGTCTGGGCGCCTACGCCTGCCAGCTGCAGGAGGGGTCACGGGTACTGAAAATCTACGGAACGCCACAGATAGAGGAAAGGCACCGGCACAGGTACGAATTCAACAACAGCTACCTGTCCCGTTATGAAGCCGCCGGGATGAAGTGCACCGGTCGCAACCCGGAGAGCGGGCTGGTGGAAATAGTAGAAATTCCGGACAAACGCTGGTTCATAGGAACACAGTTTCATCCGGAATATCAGAGTACCGTACTCAAGCCGCACCCGCTGTTTATGGACTTTGTCAGATGCGCCGCCGGTATAGATGATTAGCGCAGTTCAAACGAGGCCGTTGACCTGATGTCATCGGAAGCTGAGCCCACCTGCACGGTAAAACGCCCCTTTTCGGCAACCCAACGGTGGGCTTGCTCGTCGAAATACTGCAATGCGCTTTCATCGAGCGCAATCTTTACGACAGTGCTTTCGCCCGGCTGGAGAAATACCTTTTCAAAGCCTTTGAGCTCCTTTTCCGGACGGTCCACGCTGCATTCGTCATCGGTGACGTAAAGCTGCACGACTTCCGCTCCGGCGCATTTTCCGGTATTGGTGACCGGGATGCTGACGGTAATGGAACCGCCTCTCTTCATCGTCGAAGAAGAAAGCTTGGCATCTCCGTACTGGAACGAGGTGTAGCTGAGGCCGTGTCCGAATGCGAACAGAGGCTTGATGTCCTTGTGCTCGAACCAGCGGTAGCCTACGTATATGCCTTCCTTGTAATATACCTTGTCAGGGTTAGGGAACTGCATTCCCTCCTGGTGTGCAGGGCTGTCAGCAAGGGCTGCAGGGAAAGTGAAAGGAAGCTTTCCGGAAGGGCACACGTCGCCGAAGAGCACGTCTGCCAGGGAGTTACCGGCTTCCGAACCGCAGTACCAGGCCTGGACTACGGAAGGAACGGCGTCGAGCCAAGGCATGGTGACGGCATTGCCCGATACCAGGCATACAACTATGTTCGGATTGACTGCCGCAAGTGCCGCAACAAGTTCGCTCTGATTGTAAGGAAGGTCGAGAAACTCTCTGTCACAGCCCTCGCAATCCTGTCTTTTATTCTTGTTGAGACCTCCGACAAAAATCACGAGGTCCGACTCGCGGGCAAGCTCAAGCGCCTCGGCAGCAAGGGTTTGCGCGTCCCTATCCTCGTTTATTTTGACACCGGCGGTGATTCCGTCCTGCGAGCCGTCCGTGCTTCCCACGTAAGCTCGCGCATATTTCACTTCGATTCCGGCTGCGGCTGCACGGTCGCTGATTCCCTTGAGAGGAGATATTTCGTGCTGAGCCTTGAGCGATGAGGAACCTCCTCCCACAGTCATCATCTTGATGGCATTTTCGCCCATAACGGCAATCTTGCGCACACCCGGCTGCACCGGAAGCAGGCCGTTGTCGTTTTTAAGAAGGACAATTCCTTCAGCACCTATTTTCCTTGCTGCTGCATAATGCGCTTCGGAGCACATCTCGCCCAGGGAGTTGTTTCCGCTCATCGAGGTGCGCATCATCAGTCGGAGCACCCTGCGGCACTTGTCGTTGAGTTCTTCCTCGCTTGCCCGACCGTCACGCAGACGCTCAAGATAAGGATTTGCAAGGTGATATTGGGCGTACACGTTGCTCGGACCGGTGAAAAGGCCGTCCGTCCAGGTGCCGAATTCGAGATCAAGCCCGTTTGCAATGGCTTCGTCAGAGTCGTGGGCACCGCCCCAGTCTGAGACTACGGCTCCGTCAAAGCCCCACTCTCCCTTGAGTATATCCTTGAGCATCCGCTTGTTATGGCAGAGATGCTGTCCGCGGTAAAGGTTGTACGCGCCCATTATGCTCCAGGCTCCACCTTCCTGGACAGCAGCCTTGAAGGCAGGAAGATAAATCTCATAGAGAGCGCGGTCGGAAAGATCGACGTCGGTCGTATGGCGGCATTCTTCCTCGTTGTTGAGGGCGTAATGCTTTACGCAGGCTGCCACGTTGTTGGACTGCACGCCCTTGACGTAAGGAACGACCATCTGCGAAGCAAGATAAGGGTCTTCGCCCATATACTCGAAATTGCGTCCGTTGAGAGGCGTGCGATAGATGTTTACGCCTGGGCCGAGAAGAACGTGCTTGTTGCGGTACTTGGCTTCCTCACCGATCGAACGACCGTAAAGGGCTGCCAGTTCGCGGTCCCAGCTGGCTGCAAGGCAGGTAAGAGCCGGAAAGGCAACGCAGGAGTCATTGGTCCACTTGGCCTGCGACCACTTGTCCCAGAGCACCTCGGCGCGGACTCCGTGAGGGCCGTCGCTGGTCCATAGTGTAGGGATTCCCAGGCGCGGCACTCCGGCAGAGGAGAACTTGCTCTGCGCGTGGACAATAGCCACCTTTTCCTCGAGGGTCATACGGGAAAGGGCATCTTCCACCCTCTCCTCTATTGGAGCTTCATAATCAAGATAAACGGCTTTGGCCTTGTCGCCTCCTGAGCAACAAGCCGACAGCAGCAGGGACGCTGTCGCAAGAATTGTAAGAACGTTATGCATCTCTTATCTGTTATTTACTGTTGTTTCTCCATCGGTTCGAACCACTCGGCGCGGGCCTTGTGCCATTCCTTTTCTGCCCACTGGTTATGACCGGCAAGCGGCGAGCAGTACCAATGCTTATCCGAAGTGATGATGTTGTACCCGGCAAAGTTTGTATGCGGCGGACAGGTCGCATCCTGCAGGCCGAAGGACATGAACACAGGGCACTTGATCCTGTCGGTGAAATTCTTAATGTCGAAGTACCTGAGCATGTCGAAAAGCTGCTCTTCGCTTATGCCCTGCTTGCGCGCCTGCTCCTTGACTCCGTTCAGAGGCCACGGAACTATGCGGGCATAGTCCGGATAGTCGTTGAGGAAAGGCACAGCAGGTGCACAGGCCTTGATGCGGTGGTCGAGACTCACGCTCACGAGGGTGAATGCTCCTCCCTGACTCTCACCGCGCGCAAAAATGTAGTTGGTATCGACAGGTTCGAGTCTGCAGACAAAATCGATGGCCCTGATTACGTCGCAGAAGGCTCCGCGATAGTAGAAATTCTCTTTCGAGTCGAGGCCGCGGTGCATCCAGTTGCGGTTTTTGAACTTGAAGATGCCCTGGTCGCGGACGCTCAGACGAAACTCCACTGCATCGGGATCCGCGGACGGGTCATACCAGTCCGGGTTGGCGCCGTAACCCATGTAATCTATGTATGTCGTATATTTTCCCGGTTTGTTAGGAACACAGAGTATGCCGCCTATCGTTGCTCCGCCCAGGGACTTCATCTTGACCGTATAGGTGGTACGCAGCCCGTTGGAATGGCCAGGGACCAGGGTAAATTCGGGATCCATAGGCACTGCTGCGAGCTCTTCGAGCGTAGATGCCCAGAAACTGTCAAAGTCCTCAGGCTTGTCCTGAGGCGAGACGATCTGCTCGGGAGAGACCCCTATGTTGAATACCCTGAAAGGCGCATATTTCGCTTCGGCTCCCTTTACGGAAAGGTTGACCTGATAGAAGCCCGGCTGGAGCTTGCCCAGATTGAAGCTCAGCTTTTTCTGCTTCTTTCCCGCCTTGAAGGTCTTTGTAACGCTGGCAACCGTGTCCTTTACAGGGCTCATAAGCGAGAGGTCCGTTACGAGATCGACTGTGACGCTGACCCTGGCTCCCGGCTGGTTGGCATCCAGAAGCACGTCCAGGCGGCTGTTGGACTTGCTCTCATACAACCACTGGTGCTCGACCGGAACGCTGACACTGACGGTATCGCCGGCAGGAGCCGACATAAGTGCGGCTACAAGAGGAAGAAGATGAAGAAAATTCATAAAACAAAAATATGATTGGTTATCTCTACAAATATACTCATTCTTTGGCAAGCGGAAAAGAACTTAGCCTATCTTCAGCTCGGAAGGTGCAATCTTGGGCACGAAATGCACTCCGTCACGCCGGTAGTAGTCGAGGCTGTCGCCCCGGTGCACCTCGACCAGTTCCACCTTTTCCGCAGGCTTGCCAACTGCGAGCACCGCTATGGGCTCAAGGGGCAGGTCAAGAGCCTGCTGCAGAGCCTTATGGTCGAAATTCCTGACTATCAGTCCTCCCAGTCCCATCTCCACGGCCTTGAGCAGCATGCTCTGAAGGGAGATTCCAAGGTCTATGAGCACAGTCTGATTCTCCCCTACGCTGGAGCAAACGACTATGTATGCCTGCGGCTCGGTCCCGGGCAGGGGCAGGGACAATTCCTTGAGCGCTGCACCCATCCTGATGAGTCCCAGCACCTTGGCAGATTCTGCCTCATCGGTAACGCAGCGGAAGCGCAGTCTTTGGGCATTCATCCCGGAAGCGATCCTGGCATTTACCGCAATCATCGCGTCAAGCTGAATCTGATGCACCTTGTACTGGGAATCATAAGCCCTGTAGCTGCGGTTCTTGAGCAGAAGGGTGTCGAGCGATGGTCTGTGCACCGCCTTTCGGGGAGCGGATTGCAATTGCTCGTATCGCTTTTCCAGATAATTGTCAGCCATTATTTCAAAAAAATCTTTATATTCGCAAAATTTTAAAACTATGAACAAAAAACTTTACAGAACTGACTACAACAAAATGATCGGCGGAGTCTGCAACGGCATCGCCGAGTATCTTGACATTGATCCTACCATCATAAGGCTTCTTTTCGTTTGTCTTGCTTTTGCAGGAGGCTGCGGCGTTGTCGCCTACATCATAGCCATGCTCATAATGCCTCTCAAAACCGTCCGATAGACTCCAGACAGCGGCGCGTGCCCTCAACGTCATGCACCCTCAGTATCGCTGCCCCGTGAAGGGCGGCAATTTGGTGTGCCCGGTCATTGTCTCCACCGGTAAAGCGCTTGTCTGCGGCACCAATCAGTATAGGATGACCCGGCATATCAAGTTCTTCCAGCCTTTCGAGAATCTCCCAGCACTGCGCGGGGCTCTTGGCAAAGCCAAGGCCGGGGTCTAGTATCCATCCTTCAACGCCGGCTTCCGCTGCGCGCTGCCCGAACTGCTTGAAATAACGCTTGAGTTCCTCAACGATATCGTCCCCGTAAGTGCACAGCGAGTCCATCGTGCGGGGATTGCCCCTCTTGTGCATTGCGATATATGGCAGTTTGAGCTGACCTACAAGAGACAGCATCCGAGGATCGTCCTCGCCTGCGGAGATGTCGTTTACGATAAACTCCCCTATCGACTCATAACTGCGCCTGACAATCTCTGAACGGAAAGTGTCTATGGAGATGAGCATCCCGTGTCGGGCAACAGGATCTGCAAGCGCCTCAAGTACAGGACGTAAGCGTTCCCACTCTTCTTCAAGACCGACATCAGATGCTCCAGGTCGGGTTGAAACGGCGCCCAGATCAATTATGGAAGCGCCCTGTTCGGCCATCAGTGCAATCCTGGAAAGTGCCTGGAGGGTGTCTGCGCGGCTCGGTGCAAAAAAAGAGTCGGGAGTCAGATTGATTATTCCCATCAACTGTATCATAGCAGCAACATTACGGCAAAGGTAAACAGAAGGAAGGCCTGCAACTTGAGTCGGGATGAGGAAGCGGTTTCCACCATCACGGCAGAAGAATCGTTGTCCTGAAGGTATGAAGGCAAGCTGCTG
>SFJA01000065.1 GCA_004556005.1 Bacteroidales bacterium
CGCCCTGCTCGTGACCGCACTTGCCTTTGACAGTCTTGGGCTTCCGCGTACAGGCATTACCGGTATCACGATGCCGGGACTCGGCACCACCCGCAGGACCCACGACAACTCTCTGGAACTTATGCGCCTGCTGGGCATCAGTTCGAGCGAAATCGACATCTGCGCAGCCACGAGGCAGCATTTCGCCGACATCGGCCAGGACGAGTCGGTACACGACGTGACTTACGAAAACAGCCAGGCCCGGGAGCGCACCCAGATTCTGATGGATATGGCCAACAAGCTGGGAGGCATAGTGATAGGAACCGGAGACCTTTCCGAACTCGCCTTGGGATGGTGCACCTACAACGGCGACCATATGTCAATGTATGCCCAAAACCCTTGTCCGCACACTCGTCGTCTGGGCTTCACGCAACAGGTTCGGAGATGAAGTAAGAGACGTGCTTCTGGACATTGCCGACACTCCGATCAGCCCGGAACTCACTCCTGCTGACAGCGAAGGGCGCATCGCCCAGAAGACCGAAGACCTTGTAGGGCCTTACGAACTGCACGACTTTTTCCTGTTCAACTGCTTGCGATACGGATTCGGCAAGGAGAAGATACTTTTCCTTGCAAAGCAAGCATTTTCAGGCACTTACAGCGACGAAACCATAGAGCACTGGCTGGATGTGTTTATGCGCAGGTTCGTTCGGCAGCAGTTCAAGCGTTCCTGCCTCCCGGACGGCCCGAAGGTCGGCTCCGTAGCACTCTCACCTCGCGGCGACTGGAGGATGCCTACCGACCTTAAGGTAACCCAATTCTGACACTGCAAATTCCAACACTGCCGGCGGCGGTCGAAGAGGGCATTGCCGGCGGTGGGAAGCGAATGAGCAATACACATCTACAGAATTGTTGATACAAATATTATTTCAATTACCGTCATTTTTTTATTTTTGCGAAATTGCATCTATGAAACCCTATCGTTTACTTTTACTAACCTTGTCTGTATCAATACTTTCCTGTACCGGAAACAATAGAATCGAGACCCCGGAAGACACCCGTGAGGTCCAGATAGCCCCGATATCTTTGGCAAAGGCTGAGTCGGAGGCCGCTGAAATAATATCGGATTTTTCTTTTGAATTGTTCAGGAAGGTTTATTCGTCTCATTCAGAAGCGTATTTGCTGATATCGCCATTGAGCGTTGCGATGGATCTGTCCATGATAGCCGGAGGGATGACTGCCGAGGCGAAGGAAATCATCGCCAAGCTGATTGGAATTGAAGGCCTTCCGAGCGATGTCATTGAGTCTTATTATCAAAAACTGTGCAAGGGGTTGTCTGCCGTTGATGCGGACTCCCGTTTATGTTCTGCCAATTCCGCCTGGTTTGACGATGGAACGATAGTGGACAATTCTTATAAGACTGCCCTTGAAAGCACTTTTGACGCGTATGTCAATACGCTTGATTTTCAGAAGCTTGGTTCTGCAGACATTATCAACGGCTGGTGCTATGACAAGACCGGAGGAATGATTGAAGAGATTGTAGGTGCCGAAACACTGAGATCGCTGCAGGCTCTGATCCTCAACGCAATCTATTTCAATGCCAGGTGGGCATTCGAGATGCAGCTGGACGGCGATGTTCTCAATACTGAAGGCGAGTTTAAATACGCTGAAACTGAGCAATTTCGTATGCTGTCATTGCCTTTCGGCAACGGTTGCTACGAAATGCTGGTCGCCCTGCCTGTGGGACAATTCTCCCAGATGGTCAATTCTCTCTCCAGCTCCGAAATCAAGGAGATGAAGCCGGCGATGGTCAGGGCAAGAATCCCGAAGTTCCGGACCGGAACTTCCGTTGACCTCACAAAAGACCTGGTCGAAATGGGTCTTGCTACTGGAGCCTCGCGCTTCAACATTGGCACGATAATGCAGAAAACCTGTTTTGAAGCGAACGAAAAAGGCGCTCAGGCCGCTGCCATCACCGGCGGAATGATTACTTCTCCTGGAGAGGATCCGGAGTGGATTGAATTTGACGCGTCAAACAGGTCTTTCCTGTATATGATTTACGAGAACAGTTCCTCTTCCGTCATCTTCATCGGATGTAAAAAGGACTAACCCGAAATGACATTACGAACATTCTGCTTGATTGCAGCCATCAGCCTCGCCATTCCGCAATTATCCCTTGGGCAGGACCGTCACGAAATCTTCACCACACTTTCGGAAAAGGATGTTCCGTACCGTATTCCTGCCATCGCGGCCCTTCAGGACGGAAGCCTCATCTGTGTTGCGGACTATCGTTGGTCCGGCGCTGACATAGGCCTGGTAAAAGACGGGCGCATCGACCTTATGATGCGCATAAGCCGTGACAATGGAAAAACCTGGGAAGATGCATTCCCTCTTATCGAAGGCAAGGGCGCGCAGTCCGGAGACTTTATGAATGTAGCGTATGGGGATCCTTGCATAGTCGCAGACAGAGGAAGCAGTAAAGTATTGATAATGAGCTGCGCAGGCAACGTGTCCTTTCGTGACGGGACACGCGGGCTGCATCAGGGCATAGCCAGGTTTTACAGCAAAGACGGCGGAAGAAACTGGAGCAAGCCGGACGACATCAGCGAAAGCATATACCGACTCTTCGACAAGGGCCGATTCGGTCCCGCCCGTTCGATGTTCATTGCTTCGGGTCGCATCTTCCAGAGCAGATACATCAGGAAAGGAAGATATTATCGACTCTATTGCGCTGTGCTTCAACAGATTGAAAATGGAGATAGAATGAATTTCGTGCTCTATTCAGACAACTTCGGGCAAAGCTGGAAGGTACTCGGCGGAGTGGACAACCCGCCAATAGAAAAGGGCGCAGACGAGGCCAAGGTCGAAGAATTGCCTGACGGCAGCATCCTGATCAGTTCGCGAACCGACAGTAACGGACGGAATTTCAACATCTTCCGATTCACGAACGCCAGACGGGCGGAAGGCAGCTGGGGCAAAATGGCGCATTCGACGCGAAATGCACCTGCTGCTCCAGTCCATCCCTCTGGGACCCGGACGCTCCAACGTCGGCATCTACTACAAGGGACTCGAGTTTGAGGAACAATTCTCCTCTCCCGAGCACATCGCCAGGGACTGGGAAGGCAGCTATCTGATTACGGAGGAGAATTCGGCTTATTCGACTATGGCCTTGCAGTCGGACGGGAGCATAGGATTCCTGTACGAGGAATGCACTTACTTCCGTTCCTGGACGGGTTATACCATTGTGTACAAGGGACTTGGCGTAGAGGAGATAAGCGCAGGGAAGTATTCGCTCCGAAACTGACAGACGCCAGGACGGCTCGGAGGCGGGAATCAGTTGCAGGCAGCCTTCTGGTGGCGATGGAGCTGCCAGGAGTTGTAAACGTTGTGCCAGATGCTGTAGAAGCCGCCGGCGACGCTGACTGCGGGCGTCAGGAAAGTGTATCCCACCCAGATTGCAAAAACGGTGTTCTTCTGGCCGAGGGCCTGCGAAGCGGATATTTCGCAACCATAGCGGCGGCCTATCGCACGGCCGGCAGCGAATTGGAAAATGCAGGCCAGAAGCGAGGCGAGGGCTGTCTCGAGTATGACTGCAAGACCGTTGCTGCTATGCATTATCTCTCTGGTACTCATAGTGATTGCGAGTGTAAGCGATATTCCCCAGATATAAAATGCGAGATCGCTTTTGCTCACGAGCCAGGAGTGCAGGCGCGGCAAGAGAAAGCGAACCGCCATCGCGGCTATGAAAGGTAGTATCAGAAGAGGAAATACCTTATACAGGATTTTCAGAAAGGCGTCAAGGAATGTAGCGGCAGTGTCCGGATGGACAAGTGGCACAAAGAGCGGAATCAGTATAGCTACGGCAAAATTGATGATTATCGTGTATGTAACCACCTCAGCCACATTGCCTCCCAGCTTTCCTGTCATTACGGCGCAGGCTGTTGCGGTAGGGCAGATGAGGCATAGCATTGCGGCTTCCAGGGGTTGCCGGACATTGTTGATAAATGCAGCGACGTTTCCGGAAGACGAATCGGCCCAGCAGACCAGAAGTGCAATGCCTATGAAACTCAGGCTTTGTATCAGCAGCAGCCAGAACTGCCATCGGTGGGGTTTGAGTTCGCTCGGCCGTACCTTGCAGAAACTTAAGAAGAGCATCACGAACAGCAGCAAAGGCTGAACAATCTTGCATACCCGGTGCAACACAGGGCCGTAAGCATGGATGGAGGGCAGGGCATCATATGCAAGGTAAGCAAGCACGCCCACGGTCATTCCTATGACAAGGAACCATTCCTTGATGAATCTGATGATTTTATCGGCCATTATTTATCTTTTTCGCCACTTTCGAGGCGCAAAGTTAGTTTATTTCGCGGATAATTGTATATTTGTATTTTGCAATTGATAGTTAGGTAGTACAAATAATTGGAGATGAACACCATTCAGCCTGAATGCCAGAGCAGTGACATTGTCAGAAAGCAGATTTTGGATAGCGCCGAGGAGATTTTCTCGGTCATGCAGCAGCGCGAGAGCCCGGAGAACGTTCAGCGTATCAGGGACGCATTTTTCTTTGCAGACGAGGCGCACAAACTTCAGAGACGCAAGTCCGGAGAACCATATATCATTCATCCTGTGGCAGTTGCATTAATTGTCGCAAAAGAATTGGAACTGGACACAAACACTGTTATCGCCGCCTTTCTCCACGACGTCGTGGAAGATACAGACAGGACCATAGACCAGATCAGGGAACGATTCGGCGATGACGTCGCTTATCTGGTCGACGTAGTCACCAAGAAAAAGAAGGACCCGGGCGCAAGTTCCAAACAGGTGGAGAATTTCAAGCAGATACTCGAGTCCGTAGATTACGACGTGAGGGCGCTGCTCCTCAAACTGTCCGACCGCCTGCACAATATGCGCACGCTCAGCAGTCTGACGCCGGCAAAACAGATGAAAATTGCGGGAGAAACCGACTTTTTCTATGCGCCGCTCGCCAACAGGCTGGGTCTTTACTATGTCAAGTCCGAGCTCGAAAACCTGTCGTTCCGGTACAGGTCCCCGAAAGAATTCGCCCGTATAGAGAGGCAGCTCGAGCTTGATGCGGAGAGGACCAGGGGAACGGTAGAGCTGTTTTGCTCAGAAGCATTGGAACTGCTTAAGGCAAAGGGAATTAACGTGCGCATTGAGGTACGTTACCGTAAGCCTTACAGCATATGGAAGGCGATGAACAAGTCGGGAATAGACTTCCGGCACGTTGATTTTAAGCACTACATACGCATCATCTACACGCCGTGCCAGGGATGGTCCGAAAAGGTTGTAAGCACTTATATATACAGTCTTCTGACCAGCCATTTCAAGGAGAGGCCTGGAAGCGTTTCCAACTATATAGACAGCCCGAAGGACAACGGTTACCAGAGTTTCCACGTGAAGTTGCTGAACCACTCGGGAGTGTGGGAGGAACTCCACATTTCTTCTGAAAGGATGATAAGGCATTCAAGGCTGGGTTGCATCGTGGAAAGGGAAGAAGGTGGGGCAAGCCTCTGGCTGGACAGGTTCCGCGTGCTGCTCAAGGATCTCGCCCGTTACAGCAATGAGGTGGACTTCATGGAAGGTCTGCGGTCATCGTTCTACAGCGAGGACATCGTAGTGTTTACGCCTGACGGCAAGGCAGTTACGCTTCCTACCGGCGCTACGGCGATAGACTTTGCATACGAGATTCATTCCGAGCTCGGCGAGCACGCGAAATTCGCCCGCATCAACGGCAATCTCGCCTCCGTGAAGAGCGAACTGCGCAGAGGAGATTGCGTGGAGATAGGTTCAGACCCGGGGTGCATTCCTGACTCAAGCTGGCTTGAATGTGCAAAGACCTACAAGGCAAAGAGATGCATCAATTCTTTCCTGAAGAACTGTCACAAGCTGGGATTTGAAAGATGTCCTATCTGCAACCCGCTCCCGGGAGACGAGGTGATAGGATTCAGAATAACACCAAACAAGTTGCTGCTGCATTCGCGCAATTGTTACGAAGCGATAAAAATGGCCTCGGAGAGAGGCGACAGCATAGAGGCAATCAACTTCGAGCCTAATCCTGACATTCTATATCCTGTCAGCGTAAGCATCACTGCAATAGACAGATATCATTATCTGAGGGATGTCATAGACAGCATAACCGAGAGGCATCATCTCTCCATCGATACCCTCAACACCGAAACCGTTGACAACATCGTGCACACGAACCTTAAATTCTCCGTACACTCGACAAACGAATTCCAGGAAGTTGTGTCACACATTGCGGGTATAGAAGGCGTTGACGAGGTGCAGTACAGCCAGTTGCCTTCCGAGAATTAAGCGCGATCAGGGGCATAGAGAAAATAATGCAAAAAAATTTGAAAAAAAATTTGTTTTTTCAAATAAAGTAACTACCTTTGCAATCCCAATTGAAATGGAGGACTCGCTAGCTCAGTAGGTAGAGCATCACACTTTTAATGTGGGGGTCTCGGGTTCGAGCCCCGAACGGGTCACGAGAATTGAAATAATGCTTCCTTAGCTCAGTTGGTAGAGCACCTGACTCTTAATCAGGGTGTCTAGGGTTCGAGTCCCTAAGGGAGCACAACAGAATCGCCAAGTGATTGTTTATCAGTCACTTGGCGATTTTCTTTTTCTATAGCGCTGGCTGGTTGCAGGGTGCATTGAAGATTGATTCTTGCAATCATTCGCGGGGAGCGTTTTGCGCCTTGGTGGAAGATTTTGGAAAAAAATGTAATAAAGTGGAAAAACATAAGCAATTTTTACTATCTTTGTCCCTGCGTATAAGAATTTTGGTATGGTCACGTTTATCGGCAAATACTGCTCTAAGATTGACGACAAGGGAAGGATGGTTTTCCCTGCGCCATTCAAGGGTTTGTTGTCTGCCGGGGACGATATGAGGTTTGTTGTCAAGAAGAGTATTTATGACAACTGTCTGGAGATGTTCACCTTTGAGGAGTGGAGTCGCCAGAGCGGAAAGATCAAGGACTCTCTTGACTTTTTCAATCCCGATCACAATCTCTTTTGGAGGGAGTATCTGCGTGATTGTGTGATTGTTGAGCCGGATGCGAAGTATGGGCGCATTTCGATCAGCCGAGAACTTCTTGACGCTGTTTCCATTGACAGGGAAGTGGTTTTCTTCGGCGTTGACTTCAAGATCGAAATCTGGGCAAAAGAAGCATTCGAGAGCAGCAGTATTTCCAATGAAAATTACATCGCCATTGCAAGAAGCCTCGCCAGAAAGTAAGGGGGTCTGCAGCGATGAGTCAATACCACAATCCAGTATTATTAAAGGAAAGCGTTGATGCCATGTTCCCGGCAGGCACCTATGGCGGTGCGGTGAACAGCTGCAACGGCGTGGGAGGATGCTTTGATGGCATTTATGCCGATGCGACTTTCGGCGGTGGCGGGCATAGCAGGGAGATACTTTCCAGGCTCGGGCCAAGCGGCCGTCTGATCGCGTTTGACAGAGATGCGGATGCCCTTGCCAATGCCATTGACGATGAGCGTTTTACACTGATACATAACAATTTCCGTTTTATCTACAATTATTCGCTGATTGAGGCTCCCGAAGGTTTTGACGGCATACTTGCCGACCTTGGTGTGAGCTCACATCAGTTTGACACTGCCGAGCGAGGATTTTCATTCAGATACAATGCCGAGCTCGACATGCGAATGAACGTGCAGGGCGGCAAAACTGCTGCCGACGTTGTCAATTCTTATACGCAAGAAGAATTGGAAAGGATTCTGAAACTCTACGGAGAAGTGGACGGAGCGCGCAGGATTGCCGGACTGATAGTTTCGGCACGCGCACAGCGGTCCCTTCTCACGACCAAAGACCTCGACAACGCGATTGCTCCCGCCCTGCCGTCTTTCGCTGAACACAAGACCCTCGCCCGCATCTACCAGGCTCTCCGAATCGAAGTCAACGGCGAGATGCGTTCACTGGAAAAATTCCTCCAGGGAGCGGCCAGGGCACTGCGCAAGGGCGGAAGGCTGGCGGTAATCACCTACCACTCGCTCGAGGACAGGATGGTGAAGAATTTCATCAAGACGGGAAACATAGACGGAATTGAGCAGAAGGACGTATTTGGGCGCAGCAGCGCACCTCTGAAGGCGGTGAACCGCAAGCCTGTCCTGCCGTCCGAGGACGAAATCAGCGGCAATACCAGAGCCAGAAGCGCCAAACTCCGCGTGGCCGAAAAGATTTGAGGGAGGAAAGATGTATGAGAGAGCTGGTTGAAAGAAAGTGGAAGCTTGCCGACATAGGACGATTCTTCAAGAACAGTTTCAAGGCAATACTGAAGGGACAGTTCCTATTGCGGATGAATGTAGGCAAATACTTCGTACACATAGTATTTACATTTTTCCTCATGACCCTGGTCATCTGGATTTCGCTTATGATAGAGGGAACGATGGCAAAGGTGGAAAAGAACAAGAAAGTTATCGAGAACCTCAGGATAGAGAACGCTCAGAAGATGTATGACGCAGAAAGTCTGATGAGGCGTTCGACAGTGGAGGCCAATCTCGGAAGGATGGGATCGGAAGTAAAAGAACCGGAAAAAAGAGCAACAGTACTTAAATAACGACAATGGCAATCATCAGAAACAGGAATGGCAGGAACAAGAGGGACCGTATGGGCTTCGTGCTTTATATGGTCTATATTCTTGTGCTCATTGTCTGGGTGGTTGTTATTTTCAAGCTGTTTTACATCCAGTGGTTCTGGAGTCCGGACGAGAGGATTTACGACGCGCTGACACCAAAGATAACCAAGGAAGAATTTGTCCCTGAGAGGGGGGACATCCTGGATTGCGAGGGCAGGAAGCTGGCGTTGACGCTGCCGAGATATCAGCTCTGCGTCGATTGCACCGTGCAGAAAAAGGCGCACAGGCAGAGGGCGGATTCGAAGTACAAGAAGGACAAGAAGGCAGCGGACGAGATGTTCCGCAGACTTGAGAACGATTGGAAGAAAGAAATGAGGGAGACCTGCCGCGAGGTTTCCGTGATAGTGACGGGGAAAAGGTCCGACGATCTGTATAACAGGATATGTGCGGGACGCGAAGAGGGCGTGCAGTACATTCGCATAGGCAAACCAGTTGACAGGAACGCCTACAATGCCGTAATGAATCTCGATCTTCTTAAAAAGAAAGGAAAGAACTATACCGGACTGTATTTCGAGAGCGAATACACCAGGCGCTACCCTTACGGCACGCTGGCACGCAGAACCATAGGTTTTGTCCGCAGCAACAACATCAAGGACACCAAGAACAACCATATAGGCATAGAGGGCAAGTTCGACTACGAACTTCACGGCAAGACCGGTGTCGGATATGTCAGGAAGACCGACAACGGAAAGATACGGGACAACGACAGCATATATGTCGAGGCTGTGGACGGAAACGATGTAAGGCTCACGATTAACATTGATTATCAGGAAATTGCCGATAGGGCTCTGCGCGAGCAGGTGGAAGGAAGAAACGACATCAAGGGTGTAACCCTCGCACTGATGGAAGTAAGGACCGGCGCTATCAAGGCCATGGTAAACCTGGTAAGGGACCCTCAGACAGGCGTTTATGAGGAAAGCCAGAACCTTGTTGTCGGCCGCAGGAACGAACCCGGTTCAGTATTCAAGACCGTTACCCTTATGAGCGTGCTTTCGGACGGCTGCATCAAGTCTCTGGACGAGATGATTCCGGTTGGCGACGGCACAGTCGAGGGCACCAACATCAAAGACCAGCACATCAAGGACGACTATGTTGCAAAGGGAAAGGATGCCATCTCCGTCATAGACGGTTTTAAGATTTCGTCCAACTATGTCTTTGCCAAACTTGCAATTGACAATTACTACGACGACCCGGAGCAGTTCCTCGACAACATAAGGTCCTACAAGCTCGGAGCAGCGTTTGACTTTGACCTTGAAGGACTTGCAGAGCCCGGCCTTCCTGAGCTCGCAAAGAAGGGAAGACACAGGGACAAGATGAATCCTAACGACCTGGGAAGACTCGGATTCGGTTACGTGAGCGAGCTGACTCCGCTTCACGTGCTGACATTCTACAATGCCATAGCCAACAAAGGCAGGATGATGAAACCGTATCTGGTAGAAGCGATAGAGCGCAACGGGGAGACCGTCAAGAAGATGGGTCCGTCCGTGCTCAACTCCGGAATCTGTTCAAAGGCCGTGGCTGACACGCTAAACAGGGCCCTGCTCGCCGTAACTTCTGACGGAACTGCTAAATGGAGTCTTAGAGGATGTTACTGCAACGTTGCCGGCAAGACCGGAACCTCATTCGGGGTAGTGCCCGGAGGCGGATACCAGACAGAGGACAGGAGAAAGTACTACCAGAGTACCTTCGTGGGATATTTCCCGGCTGAAAAACCGGAATATACGATAATAAGCACCCTTTACTCGGAGCTGAGCCTCACAGACAGCAGCCTGCAGGGCGGCGGCATCCCGGCAAAGGCGGTAAAAACAACCATCAACGGAATATTCAACATTGACCCTGCATTCAGGGAAGTATTGTACAAAGCAGAGTAAAAGTCTATGATACTGAGCGAATTGATAAAAGATTTGGACTGCATCTCCATCAATGGAGGCAATACCGGCTGCGAAGTCAAGGGCGTCACGAACGATACGCGTGAAGCCGGACAAGGCTGGGCATTTGTTGCAGTTACAGGTTGCGGCAACGACGGGCGCCAGTACATAGGACGCGCAATTGAAGCAGGTGCCTGCGCCATTATCGGAGAAGGGCTGGACACTTACATGGAAGCTTGTTCCGACTCCGTATGCTGGATAGAAGTTGAGGACAGCCGTCTTGCAGTCGCCACTGTAGCGGACAGATTCTACGACCATCCAAGCGGCAAACTCAAGCTGGTCGGCATAACCGGGACCAACGGGAAGACCACGACTGTCACCCTGCTATACAATCTTTTCCGCAGTCTCGGATACAAGTGCGGACTGCTTTCCACCATAGCCAACTATGTGGGTGACAAGCGTTTGGAAACAGCCAACACGACCTCTGACCCTGTAACGATAAACCGCCTGCTCAACGAAATGCAAGAGTGCGGGTGCAGCTACTGCTTTATGGAGGTCAGCTCCATAGGCATAGAGCAGAAGAGGATCAGCGGACTTGAATTTGCCGCAGGCCTGTTTTCCAACCTGACTCACGACCACCTGGACTACCACGGGACTTTTGCCGAATACCTGCGCTGCAAGAAACTCTTTTTTGACAATCTGGGATCCGATGCGATTGCAATAGTCAATGTCGATGACCGCAACGGACGGGTAATGGTGCAGAATTGTGCCGCACGCACGGTAACGACATCCTGCCGCAGCCTCGCGGACCACAGCTGTCGCATCATCGAAGAGAGTTTTGACGGGATGCTGCTGCGCATTGACGGAGTCGAGATGTGGACCAGGCTCATCGGAGCCCACAATGCCTACAACCTGCTGGCAGCATACAGCCTCGCGGTAGAATTCGGCTACACCCCGGAGGACATTCTGACGGCGCTGTCCGCACTGGGAGCCGCCCCGGGAAGGCTGGAAGTGATGCACGGGCCAAAGGAACTCAGCGTCGTAATCGACTATGCGCACACGCCGGACGCGCTTGAGAACGTACTGCATACGCTCAAGGACATAGAGCCCGGCAAGCCGCTGATATGCCTGTTCGGCTGCGGCGGGGACAGGGACAGGAGCAAGAGACCGGAAATGGCGGCAGTTGCGCAGAAATGGGCGGACAGGATAATCGTCACCTCGGACAACTCCCGCAGCGAAAACACCGCAGATATCATAAAGGAAATCTGCACGGGGCTGGACGATAAAGGCAGGGCAAAGACCATCTGTATCGAAGACAGAAAGGAAGCGATCAGAGCGGCGATAACGTTTGCCGATAAGGGAAGCACGATTCTGCTCGCCGGCAAGGGTCACGAGACCTACCAGATATTGGGCAAAGAGAAGCTCCACTTCGACGAAAGGGAAATAGTAAACGATGTATTTAAAACCATAAGCTAATGATTTATCACCTCATTGACTGGTTCAGCAGCAGTCTGGACATTCCGGGGGCAGGTCTTATGCACTACCTGTCCTTTAGGGCAATGCTGGCCGCCGTAATCAGTATGATCACCGCATACTTTGCGGGACGCAAGATTATCAAG
>SFJA01000066.1 GCA_004556005.1 Bacteroidales bacterium
CTGCCGTCCGGATTGACAGCATAATCGGCATTGCCGTGATCAGCAGTGAGCAGAACCACGTAATCGTGTGCAAGAGCGCAGGTTACAACGGTTTCTACACATCCGTCTATGCATCCCACTGCATTGCAGATCGCATTGTAAACTCCGGTATGGCCGACCATGTCGCCGTTGGCAAAGTTAAGGATGATCATATCCTCCTTTTCACTTCTGATAGCTTCGCAGAGCTTGCTCGTAACCTCAACCGCACTCATCTCAGGCTGAAGGTCATAGGTAGCGACCTTAGGAGAATTGACAAGGATACGGTCCTCAAGCTCGAACGGAGTCTCGCGTCCACCGTTGAAGAAGAAGGTGACGTGCGCATATTTTTCGGTCTCGGCTATGCGGAGCTGGCGCTTGCCCGCCTTTGAAACGGTCTCTCCGAGAGTATCGCAGACTTCTTCCTTGTCAAAGAGAATGTGCAGTCCCTTGAATGAGGCATCGTAAGGGGTAAGGCAGCAGTAGTAGAGAGGAAGAGTATGCATTCCCTCTTCAGGCATATCGTTCTGTGTGAGCACGTTGGTAAGCTCGCGAGCACGGTCGTTGCGGAAGTTGTAGAAGATGACGGCGTCGCCCTGCTCGACCAGAGCCACAGGCTTGCCGCCCTCGGTGATGACCACCGGTTTGATGAATTCGTCAGTAACTTCAGCGTCATAGGAAGCGCGTATCGCCTCCTGAGCGCTCTCGAAGCGGGCTCCCTTGCCCTCCACGAGCATATCGTAGGCCTCCTTCACACGGTTCCAGCGCTTGTCGCGGTCCATTGCATAGAAGCGTCCGCAAACCGAAGCCACCTTGCCGGTAGTCTGGGCCATCTTCTCTTCGAGTTCCTTGACAAAACCCAGACCGCTCCTCGGATCGGTATCGCGACCGTCCATAAAGCAGTGCACATAAACGTCCTCGAGACCGGCATTCTTAGCTTCGGAGAGGAATTCGTACAGATGGTTAAGGGACGAGTGGACTCCGCCGTGAGAGCAGAGACCGAAGAAGTGGAGCTTCTTCCCGCTCTTCCTGACATAGTCATAAGCGGCCTTTATCTCCTTGTTTTCCATCAACTTATGGTCACGGCAGGCCATATTTATCTTTACGAGGTCCTGATAAACGACGCGGCCGGCGCCGAGATTCATGTGACCTACCTCGGAATTGCCCATCTGGCCGTCAGGAAGACCTACGTACTCGCCACAGGCCTGAAGATGGGAGAAAGGATACTTCTCGCGAAGCGAGTCGATAAACGGTGCACCCTGGGTAAAGATGGCGTTGGACTTGTCCTTGCGGCCTTCTCCCCAGCCGTCAAGAATCATAAGAAGGACTTTTCTGTTCATATCTATTTGTTTTTAGTTTCGTTTAATCTTGCAAATATACGAATTGTTATCGTAACTTTGAGTCAAACAATCAAGCACATTGAAATGAAAAAGACACTTGCCATCATCTTTGCAGCCGCGCTTTACGGCATCGCGGCTCTCGCGCAGGACAATGCCACCGGCAGTGCGCAGGACAATGTCCACTACAGGTGGATGGATTCTTACGGAATGAACCTCCCGAACAGCAGAAAAGCGTTCAATCCGCGCAAGATAGACCTTCCGCAGGTCAACGGATTCAATGCCTACACGGCGGACCTGCACATGCACACCATCTACTCCGATGCAGAGGTGAGCCCTGAAATGAGGGTTATGGAGGCGTATATGGAAGGTATTGACATTCTGGCGATTACCGACCACCACCCTCACCCGAGGCGCGACCGCGGGAGCAACGATATGAACATCGCATACGACTGCGCCACAAAGGCAGCCAAGAATCTGGACATCAAGATTATACGCGGATTCGAAATCACCGGAAGCGAGCCTGTCGGCCATATCAACGTCCTCTTTACCGGAGACCTCAACAAGTATATTCTCGACGGACGCTTCGGTCCCGAGGAGTGCGACCGCATACTGGAGATCGCCCGCTCCGAAGACGCTTTCATCACCACCAACCACCCGGGCTGGCCTGACCAGAACAGCGACCTGAGCGACTACATCATCGGGCACATCCAGGACGGCACCATCGGAGCGATAGAGGTCTTTAATTCGAAAGAATTCTACCCTCTCGCCATCGATCACGCGCTGCGCTACAAGCTCGCGATGTTTGCCTGCACCGACAGCCACTACCCGACCTATATGTACTTTGACCAGCAGAACAATCATCGCGACATGACCATCATTTTTGCCAAGGACAAGAGCGACGAAGCCATAAAGGAGGCTCTCAGGGCTCGCAGGACGCTCGCCTGGGCAAACAACATGGTCTGCGGCGAGGAGGCTCTTCTGACCGAATTTCTCAAGGCGAGCATACAGCCTGTGTTTGTGCGCGAGTTGGAAGGGGGCAAGGTCCATTTCCGCCTGTTCAACAGCAGTTCCGTTCCTTTTTATCTCAGCACCGAGGACAACACCGAAAACATTTATCTTCCTGCGGGAGGATATGCTGAGTCAATACGCAGCAAGAGCTCGACCGAAAACGTGTTCCAGGCCGACAACCTGTATTGCGGGTCAAAGGCCCATCCTGCATTCCCTCTGTCTTTCCTGCTGGACGACAGCGGCATAAGCCAGCCTTACGTAAAGGAAGAAAGCATCAGTTTTGACGGTAAGGGCTTGAGTTTCAGCTTTGCTCCAGTGCTCGGAACGGTCTATTATACTCTTGACGGCAGCGAGCCGGACCAGGATTCGTTCAAGTATGATGGGGGTCTGGTAAAGATGACAGAGCCGGGAACGGTTAAGGCTGTCAACATGCTGGGTGGAAAATGCAGCAACGTGTTTGAGCGTCAGATGCCTTTCTCCATGGCAGGCAGGTTCAAGGGAAAGAAGCAGGGAGTGAGGTTCAGCTACTATGAGGAATTTGACAAATACGGAACGGAAAGCGTAGGCAGCATAGGCAAACTCAGGGAAAGCGGAGTTAAGAAGGAGCTTGAAATCAGCGAAGGCGTAGGCAAAGATTACTTCGCCTACCTGTTCGAGGGAGTGATAAGAATCGATGAAACAGGACTTTACAAGTTTTCGCTCAGGACCAACGACGGATCCGACCTGTATATCGACGACGTGCTCGTATGCAACAACAACGTAAGGGTTGGATATTCCATTGCTAACGGAAGCGTGTATCTGGAGAAGGGTCTGCACAGATTCCGCGTAAGGTATTTCGAGGGTTACGGCGGCGAAAGCTTCTGCCTGAAATGGCAGGTCCCGGAGAGCAACAGCTTCCAGGACCTACCGGGTGAAGTATTGTTTATTGAATAAGCCTATTCGAGGCCACGGGCACGGAGCAGGGCTCCGGCGTCCGGGTCGGCTCCACGGAAACGGCGATAGAGGGTCATAGGTTCCTCGCTGCCTCCCTTTTCGAGAATATTGTGACGGAAACTCATTGCGGTTTCCTTGTCGAAGATGCCTTTCTGCTTGAACAGCTCAAAGGCATCTTTGTCCAATACCTCGGCCCAGAGATAGCTGTAATAGCCGGCGCTGTATCCTGAGCTTCCGAATATGTGGTTGAAGTAGGTGCTGCGGTAGCGCGGGATAATCTCTCCCACGAGACCCATCTCCTCGCACACTTTCTTTTCAAATTCTTCAACGTCAACGCCTTCCACGCTCTCGAGTTCGTGCCATTTCATATCGAGTATGCTTGCTGCGCAAAGCTCGGAGGTAGTGAATCCCTGATTGAAATTGGAAGCCGCTTCCATCTTGGCGACAAGTTCGTCAGGAATCACCTCGCCGGTCTGGTAATGGAATGCGTAGGTAGAGAGGACCTCCTTCTGGAATGCCCAGTTCTCGTTGATCTGTGACGGAAGTTCAACGAAGTCACGCTTTACGGCAGTGCCGCTCAGGCCCTTGTAATGGCACTGGCTCAAAAGACCGTGGAGAGCGTGGCCGAACTCGTGGAACATAGTCTCGACCTGGTCTATTGTCAGCAGGCTTGGCTGCTCTGGGGTAGGCTTGTTGAAATTGCCTACGTTGACGATGACAGGACGCACGTTGACACCATTTGCGTCGTAGTACTGCTCAACGAAATTGCTCATCCAGGCACCGGCCCTCTTGCTGTCACGCGGATAGTAGTCCGTGATGATGATTCCTATAAGGGAGCCGTCGGCATCGCTGACCTTAAATGCTTCTGCCTCAGGATTGTACAGGCTTACGCCCTCTACAGGCTCGAAGCTGAGTCCGTAAAGTTTACCGGCCGTTGCAAAGACTCCGGCCCTGACGTTTTCCATCTTGAAATACTGCATCACCTCGGACTCGTCAAAAGCAAAGCGCGCCTTGCGTATGCGCTCTGCATAGTACATATAGTCCCAAGGCTCTATGCGGCTGCCGGCAGGGAGCTTGCCCTCGGCAACATCCTGATCCATAACTGCCTGCATATCGGCAACTTCCTCTTTCGCACGGGCTGTGGCTGCATCCATGATTCCCTTGAGGAACACGTCCACGGTATGAGGGTCTCCGGCCATCTTGTCACTGAGAATCTGCTCCGCAGGAGACTTGTAGCCCATAAGCTTTGCCTTCTCTATGCGAAGTTCCATTATTTTGAGAAGATTGGCCTTGTTGTCTTTTTCGTTGCCGTTGTTTCCGCGGTTCGAGTAAAGACGGAACATCTTCTCCCTCAATGCCCTGTCCTCGGTGGAGGCCATCATATCGTAGTAGTTGGAAACGCTGGCTCCTATCTCTGCCTTATAGGCGTTGCTCTCGTCCAGAAGATTGTTTCCGAAGCTGATGATGACGCTGGTAAGTTCGCTGTTGATCTTGCGCAGCCTTTCCTGAGACTCGGCATCAAGACCGACGCCGCTCTTTACAAATGAATCGTAAAAATTCTTCAGCAACATCTGCTGTTCCCTGTCCAGTCCACTCTGGTCGGCCTCGTAAACGGCCTTGACCTTTGCAAAGAGGGCAGCATTCATATAGATGTTGTCACTGTGCTCGGAGATGAGAGGAGAAGCCTCTTCGACAACGGCATTGATTTCGGGGCCGGAATCGGATTCGCTCAGATTGAAGAGCACGCCCGAAACCTTGGAAAGCAGGGCTCCGCTGCGGTCAAGAGCCACGATCACATTGTCAAACGTCGGCGCCTCAGTATTGTTAACAATAGCCTCGATCTCGGCATTCTGCTGCTCTATGCCAGCCTTGATTGCAGGCATATAGTCCTTAACGCTTATCTTCTCGAAAGGAGGAATGCCGTAGGGTGTATTCCACTCCTCGAGGAAGGGATTGGTACTTGTGCAAGCTGCCATAGTCAATACAGTTGCTGCAATGCTTATTGCCTTTTTCATATCTTGTTATGGTTATAGTATCGCAATTTCCTGATAGTGAAACTGATGCTAATTATACAATGGTTCCTTGGTGTCGCTGTAAACAAAGTCTGCTGCGGAGTTGACAACGAGCTGAAGCGAACCCTGATAGTTTGTCAGGATACCGGTCACGTCGATTGCACGCTTTCCGCTGAGCACTTCTTCAGGAATCTCGTAGTCGCTGAAGCGGCAGTATCCGCTTGTGCGGATCTGGATTTCGGTAGAGCCCATCTTGAAGTACTGGCTTACGGAATAGGCAGCCTTTTCGACGCCAGGATAGCGTCCGTTACCCTTGAGAGAGCCGATGGTGATTATGTTTCCCTGATCGTCCTTGGCATAATTGCTTCCGCTGCCGACTTTACACTGGTCCCAGGCTCCCGAAAGCAGGTATTCTGTCATCTTGGTCTCGGACATTGCAAGAGTGGTAACTCCACAGGTAGGGTCGCTGTTGTTGCTTGACGAGAGAAATACCCTGTTAGCAAAGTCCTCCTTGTCTTTCTGGGAGTTGAGATACAGCAGGCAGAACACTTCGTTGGCATATTTGAGTCCCTTGAGGGTAACCAGACGGCCAAGCTTGCCGTTCTTTCCCTGATGCTCGGTTTTGGAATTAGGCAGACCCGACTCCTTGTCAATCACCAGAGGCTCAGGAATCCGGATATCGGCAGGATTGCCACGAAGTATGTGTGCGTCAATGAGTTTTGAGAGTTCGAGATAGGCTGTCTCATAATCTCCGCTCGGGTCTTCGTAACCAATTTGGACCATACCCTGTCCACCGTAGTTTCCGTCCTTGTAACCGTACATTCCAAGGGAAAGCCCGCCGAGCTTGACATACACTGTCTGACCCTGCTGGTAGTCGTTGTAAAGACCGTTCTTGCCTATCTTGAGCTCGATTCCGGCAGTGCCGTCCTCGATGTAGAGGCTCTTGTAGAAGTTTCCGGGACGGTCGGTAGTGGACACCCGGCCCTTGATGACAGCATTGGCCAGACTGACGTGGCTGCCCGGCATAACGAAAGGATTCTTCTTTGAATAGCAGGCACACAAGTCCTTGATGCTTACGATATTGGAGAAGTCGCTATCGCTATACCAGGTATATGGTTCAGGATTGTCGTATGAACCGGTAAATACCGGCTGGAACTCCTCCTTCAGCGCCTGGCAGGAACAGAGGACGGCAAGTGCAGCCGAAATGATTGCTATCTTTTTCATACGCTTAGAATCTGAAGTAAATGTTCAACATATAATTGATACCCGGCATATAGAAGTACTTGGAGTCGAACTTCTTGTAGCTTTCCTTGCTTGAGGTGGAGATGAGTCGGGTCTGCTCGTAACCACCGGTCCTGACATCGCGGTTGTTGAGAATATTCTTGACCTCAAATGAAAAGCCTATGTTGTACTTCCTCTGTATGTACCAGCTCTTTCCGGCGCTGGCGTTGAGCAGGAAGCAAGGGTTGAAGCACTCCTGAGTGGTCATATACTCGATTTCCTCCGGAGTTGCGACACCGTCAGGTCCGCTCACGGCAAACTGGGTGCGGTAGAGAGGATTCATATCGAGCCAGGACTTTGCAAAATACTGTCCGTTCAGTTCAAAGAACCAATAACTGTTTGTCCTGTAATTGAGTGCAAGTTCTCCCGCAAGCTGAGGCGTAGAAGGAACATAGTGCTTCCGGGTCTTTTCGACTATAGGTGAGCCGTCCTCTGCGTAGGCATAGCTGCCGTCAGAATTTTTCTTGAACACCGGATTGGACTGCCAGTACGGGAGCGTCTCGTCCCTGATGATCTCAGCGCTGTTGTCAACGGTCTGAATCATGTGAGGGTTGGAGGTGTAAACAAATTCTCCCAGACTCAGGACAGCGCTCGCGGTCAGTCCGCTGACAAAGAGCGGCATCTTGGCACCGAATTCGATTCCGACGTGGCGCTGGTCGATTCCGGTCATAGCGAAGTTGGTGAAGCTCTGCTGGCTGTCGTCGTAGAAGCTCATCACGTCGGTCTGGTCCATTATCTTGGTGTAGTAGGCGGTTGCCCTGAGGTTGTATCCGCCGGTGGAGAGCTGGTAGCTGAGGTCGCCGGAAACGGTCTTGCTGTTGCAAAGGCCGTCAACGAGGCTGTTGCGGGTGCGGGCAGAGACGAATGCCTGATTGAAGGTCGGGGCGTCGCTGAAATAGCCGAAACTTGCGCTGAAGCGGTGGCCGCCGGAGAGGGTGTAGGATGCGAGGAGCTTGGCGGAGCCTGTGAGGAAGTTGCTGACCTCTGACTTGCCCTTGGAGCTAATCACGTTGCCCTTGCTGTCGTAGGAGGTGAGCAGGACTCCGTTGTAGAATATTTCCTTGCCGTCGTCGTCAAGTCCGGCAAAGAGGCCCTTGCGCACGAGACCTTCACGCCAGAAGCCCTCGTAACCAAGTGCGGCAGAGAGGGTTACAGAAAGCTTTCCCTTGTTGAAAGTTCCGTTTCCCCAAAGATTCGCGCGGCGTATCTGTGCAAGATAGTCATAGCCGTAGCTGTCGCCGAGACCAATCTTCTCGGCCTCGCCATGCTCAAGGAAATAATCGAGGTCGTTCTGGATAAGTGCGGCATTGGATGCAAAATCACGTTCTGCAAACTGGTCCACATTGAGGTAGTACTGACCTCCGAGAAGGTCCGCTATCTTCTTGTAATTGCGTGTGCGGTTGATCTTTCCATTAATTCCGGCGGTAACGGTAAAGAGTTCAGTCAGGTTCCATTTAATTGAACCTGAAAGGTTTATGTCATTCTGATCAACGTGGCGCTGC
The DNA here is from genome assembly GCA_004556005.1 of Bacteroidales bacterium. Classification (GTDB taxonomy): domain Bacteria; phylum Bacteroidota; class Bacteroidia; order Bacteroidales; family UBA932; genus Cryptobacteroides. The sequence goes on from SFJA01000066.1 coordinate 8,092, forward strand.
TCCTGGGCGTACTTGCTGCGTCCGTCAGGGCTGTTGTAGTTCACGTTGTACAGGCGGTCCCAGTTGATATGCTGGTAGTTGGCATTGGAAGCAACTCCCGGTCTCCACATTTCGAGCGCCTCACCATATTTGATGACGTTTGAACGGTTGTATTCGCTGTCATCCATAAAGAAATAGCTCGGGAGGTTGCGGTAGTAGTCAGGACGCGGATCCGGAGCATCGTACCAGTCGAGGGCCGTGTAGCCGTTAAATCCCGTTCTGTAGAGCAGCGTGGCAGATGCCTCGAAGCTGTCGGACGGGGTATAGAGGTAACGCAGGGCAATTACAGGCTCGAAGGTCTTGCGCACGCGGGCGTTGCGTACCTTGCCGTTCTGATATCCCCAGTTGGAGTTGTACATATTATCCTTCATAAGGTCGTAAACCTCCTGGGTGGAAGCGTTTTGCGCTCCCCTTTCTCCTGGTGTCGCAAAAGCGATCAGGGCAATGCGATGCTCGTCGCCAATCCTTTTTTCTGCACCTGCGTAGAGGGCGAAGTTGCGATAAAACACACCCTCGATCCAGTCGTTTCCACCAATCCTGGCAGAAGCGTTGATTGCGTAGGACCAGCCATTGTCCAGCACTCCGCTGGCATAATTGACCATAAAGCGGAAACGGTACATTGCCGAGTTGCTCAACACGTCGGACGGCATTGCCGAAATATTGGTGACACCGTTGTATCCGCCTGCGGAATAATCGGCCGACTCAAGTCCTATTGTGCTTTCCTTGCTGCGCATAGCCTCGTTGAGACCGCTCCAGAGCGAATACGGGCTGTAACCCGTAATTGCGTCATTCATAGGAACTCCGGCGAGATAAACCTCCTGTGACTCGGAGTTGTAGCCC
>SFJA01000067.1 GCA_004556005.1 Bacteroidales bacterium
GGAGTTGTCTCCGTACATGATGCCGTCCTCGTCAAAGAAAGCCGGAAGCATACAGATGCGCCTTTCCCAGTTGACCGTAGCCGACACGGACATTGTCGCGAAATGCCACCAGTTGCCGTCTGCGTCCTGAACCGTGCTGCCGTGTCCGGCCCCGTTCATAAAGCCACCCGGCTTGTAGAATACCGGATTGTGCTCCTGATACCTGTACGGTCCGAGAGGCGAGTCGGCAACGTAAACGCCGTCCCCGTAAACGTTGAATTCGGTTCCGGGCGCTCCGTACTGCATATAGTAGCGGCCGTCGTGCTTGGTCATCCAGGCGGCCGAAGCGTTCCCACCCGTGCGCGGTGCTGTCCACGCCGAAAAGAGCTACGGTCGGGCTCTCGACAAGGAAGCGGTCCTTCATATTGAGTTTCTTTCCGCGTATCGGATATACATTGGACGAGCCCCAGAACATATATGCCTGGCCGTCATCGTCGATGAACAGGTCCGGATCCTGAAGGTCGTGAAGTATGGCAGGCACGGGAGTCCATTTGCCGCTGAGCGGGTCATCGGTGTACATAACGCTCATCGAACCGGAAGGATCGCCGGTCACATAGAGCAGCGAATCCTTGTAGTTGTGAGCCGCCGGGGCATTGCATCCCTGGGGATACCAGGTGCTCTTGGACTCGAGGAATTCCCAGTTGACCAGGTCGGTCGAATGCCAGTAGCCCAGCGAACGGGTTACGAACATATAATAGTGCCCCTTGAAGCGTACTACGGCTGGGTCGGCTCCGGAACGGTAGGAAAGGTTGCGGTCCGAGTTGTAAACCATGTAGGTGTAGTCGATGTCTATCGGGTTGCAGTAGGTTGCCGGCTGCCTGTCGCCCCCGCAGGAGGCGAGGGCAAGCAGTGCGGCCACAAGGATGCCGGAGTTTATTATTCTTCCCATTCGAAGGTGGTGTTAAGGGTTTCGGAAGAATTCTTCCCTATATAGAGATTGAACAGTCCGGGTTCCCAGACCTTTTTGAGAGAGGAGTTGTAGAAGCTCAGCTGCTCGGTGGTGATGTCGAAGCTGACGGTCGCGCTTTCGCCCGGGGCGAGGGTGACCTTGCTGAATCCCCTGAGTTCCCTTACCGGTCTGGAGATGGAGGCTGCAGGGTCGCCGATGTACATCTGGACGGTTTCTTCGCCGCTGCGCGAGCCGGTGTTGGTAACTGTTACAGAGGCCTTTATGACTCCGTTGTCCCCTTTGGCGGAACTGCGGTCGAGGGTGAGGCCGGAATACTCGAAATTGGTGTAGCTCAGACCGTAGCCGAACGGATAGAGCGGCTCGTTAGGGCAGTCGAGGTACTTGGAAGTGAAGTGGTCGTCAGGGTTCTGCGGACGCCCGGTGTTGAGGTAGTTGTAGTAGATAGGAATCTGGCCGCCGCGCAGAGGGAAGGTGGTGGTGAGGCGTCCGCTCGGGTTGACGTCGCCGAAGAGCACATCGACAAGGCCTCTTGCGGCTTCGCTTCCGCCGTGCCAGGCCTCAAGCAGGGTCGGGCAGCGGGCGTCTTCCCATTCGAGTACGAGAGGACGGCCTGAGCAGATTACAAATGCTACAGGTTTGCCTGTGGCGAGAAGGGCCGAGATGAGTTCCTTCTGGGCCTCAGGGAGGGTGATGTCAGCCTTGCTGCAGGCTTCTCCGGACCAGCTGCGAGGCTCTCCGAGCACAGCGATGACCTTGTCCGCCCTGCTGGCAACGGCTACGGCCTCTCGAACGAGACGGCTGTTCTGTGCGGGATCGCATACGGATGTGCTGGTACGGGCGAGCATTTCACTGTTGGAGAAGTTGCAGCCCTGGGCATAGAGTACCTTGCCGTTGTCTCCGAGGGCCTCCCTTACGGCATTGACTACGGTTGCGGACTTCTGGTCGCAGGAGCCGCTCCACATTCCGAGCAGGTCCTGGGTGTTGCCTGCGAGCGGTCCGACGACTGCAATCGTTCCCTGCTTTGTGAAAGGGAGAATGTTGCTGTCGTTCTTCAGAAGCACTACCGACTTGGCTGCAGCTTCACGGGCAAGGGCGAGTCCCTCTTCAGTAAGTGTATTTGCTTCAGCGCGTTCCTTGTTGAGATAGCGGTAAGGGTCCTCAAAGAGGCCGAGTTTGTATTTTGCCTCGAGGATTCTGCGGCAAGCGGTGTCAATGTCCTTTTCCGATACCCTGCCCTCGTCGAGTGACTCCTTGAGGGTCTTGAGGTAGCCGAGAGTCATCATATCCATATCGAGACCTGCCTTGAGAGCCTGTGCAGATACGGTTTTGGTATCACCGAGGCCGTGTGCGGTCATTTCTCCGATTGCATCGTAGTCGGAAACCACGAAGCCGTCGAATCCCCACTCGTCCCTGAGGAGTTCGGTAAGGAGCCAGTGGCTGCCCGATGCAGGTACGCCCTCGACGAGGTTGAAAGAGGACATTCCCGAACCGGCACCTGCCTGGAAAGCGGACTTATACGGTTCGAGGTAATAGTTGTACATATTTAACTTGCTCATATCCACCGTGTTGTAGTCACGGCCGGCCTCTGAAGCCCCGTAAAGGGCGAAGTGCTTGACGCAGGCCATTATTGTGTTTTCGGCGGAAAGGTCTTGGCCCTGATATCCGCGTACCATTGCCGCAGAGAAGAGCGATCCCAGATAAGGGTCTTCGCCGCTGCCTTCGGCTATGCGTCCCCAGCGGGCGTCGCGGGCGATATCAACCATAGGGCTGTAGGTCCAGCTGATTCCGTTGGCAGATGCCTCTTCTGCGGCTACCCTTGCTGTCTTTTCTACGAATTCAGGGTCCCAGGTGCAGGAAAGAGCGAGAGGGATAGGAAATACGGTGTAGAATCCGTGAATCACGTCAACGCCGCAGAGCATAGGTATGCCGAGACGGCTTTCCTCGACTGCAATCTTCTGGAGACGGGTGAGTTCGTCTATGCCGGCCCATCCGGTTGCCGTAAGATAGCCCATACGGATGAGGTCGTCGATCCCCTGCGCTCCGCTGAGCACTCCGGGAACGTCGCCGCCGGAGAGATTGAGCTGGCCGATTTTTTCTTCTACGGTCATTCTGGACATAAGGTCGTCAATGAACCTGTCCATTTCCCTGTCGGAGGTGGCTTGGTTTGCGCAGGAGGCCAGAGCAAGAGCCCCTGCAAGCAGTGTCATCAATACCAGTGGTTTCTTCATTTCTTATTGTTCTATTGTAAATCCAAGTTTTGCAAGTCCTTCCTGAACTTCAGGACAGCTCATAAAGAGTTTCCAGAGCAGACCGGAACGGTAATTTTCTATCATCGGGGTGATGGTGCACTGGTCGATGGCGAGATAACGCTTCGGACACCAGTCCTTGGCCTGGCAGAATGCATCGTAGAAACCGTATTCGCCCCAGATGAGGTCCTTCATATCGTAGTAGAAGTGCTTCATTGCAGCCATTGACTCTTCCGGAGTGTACGGGAAGGAACTGAGAGCCGCCGTCGGGGTGATTACGCCGAGGTCGTTGTTGATTGGCATATGAGCGTGGTAGCCTGACGGTGAATAGCTTGCGGTGAGTCCCCAGCAGTTTTCTCCGTATCCGTAGTGTCCGAGAGGATTCTGCACGCAGTAATTGTAGTGTATCTTTGCGTGGTTGCAGACCAGTTTCCAATAATCTGCATATCTGTCCTTGAGTCCTTTCGGGCAGAGTCCGATGTATGAGTAGTGTGACCAGAAGAGAGGACCTGTCCATTCCTCGGCTCCGTTGTACCTGAGAACGAGCGGAAGTCCGTACTGCTCCTTGTCCGATACTATGTCTCCGCTTCTTGCCCAGCACTTGTGATATGCCTCCGGGTCGATTGGATGCGTAGGTGACGAAGCACCGAGAATATAGGTGATGAGACATTCGTTATAGCCCTCGAGGGCGAAATTCATCTCCCAGCCGTAGTTTGGGCTCCAGTGCCAGTAGTACTTGTCCGTCGTGCCCTTCTGATACCAGTCCCACTCAACGTTTCGCCACAGTCTGTCGATGTCGGCGGCAAGTTCACGCTCCTTGACATTGTCTTTGGACATATACTGACGGGCGATGAGCAGTCCCTCCATAAGGAAAGAAGTCTCTACCAGATCGCCTCCGTCGTCTTTCTTGCCGAAAGGCTTCACCTTGCCGTCGGAGTCCCTGAGCCAGTGAGGGAATGCTCCGTGGAAGGTGTCGGCGGTGGACAGGAAGTCAACGATTTTACGGAGTCTGTCAACGCCTTCCTCACGTGTGACATAGCCGCGTTCCATACCCGCAATGAGGCCGGCTATGCCGAATCCGCTGCCGCCGACCGCAATGATGTCTGCGTCATTCTCGGGATAGACTCCGTCCATATGAATGCGTTCCGGAGCCATTCCGGAATTTGGAGCGGCACCGTCCCACATATAGCCGAGGTGTTCCTGCTCCATCAGGTCAAGGAACTGTTCGTCCGTCAGGGTCTCTTTTGCGGACTTGTTGCCCGCACAGGCAGCGAGGGTGACCAGGGCCAGAACTGCCAATGTCTTTCTTATCATTTTATTGCTTCAAGTTTTTTGATTGCATTCTGAACATCCGGGTTGGACATGAACAGGTCCCATACAAAGCCGCTTCTGTAATTCTCCACCATGACTGTGATAGGGCCCTGGTTGAGGCCCATAAAAATCGGAGCCACCCAGTTGATGCCCGGATTGTAGGCATCGTAAAAGCCGAATTCGCCCCAAAGCCAGGCACCGCAGTCGCGATAGAAGTGCTTGAACGCGCGCATCGACTCTTCCGGGGTGTACGGGAAGGAGGCGAGAGCGCCGGTAGGAGTTATCTTGCCCTCGTCGATATGGGTTGCAGGTTCGCTAGCGCAGTAGCCCCAGAATCCGTCGCTGGCGGTAAGGCCCCAGGCATCTTCACCGTAGCCCTCGTGGCCCTTCGGATTCTCCACGCAGTAGCGGTAGTTGATGGTCGCGATTGCCTTGTTGTTCTGGAAGTAATTGCAGTAGCGGTCGGTCAGGGCGCGAGGGTCGAGGCCGAGGAAGGAGTAGTGGCAGAAGAAGAGAGGTCCTCCCGTCGATTCGCCGACCTCGAGTTTCTGTCCGTAGTAGCAGTTGCCGTTGACATAGCGGTTGCCGTCCCTGCTTACCGCCCAGGAGCGGTAGTTTGCCGCAAGGTCGCTCTGACTCGCCCATCCGCTGTAATACAATTCTGCCGGCACGCCGTGAGTAGGTGAAGCTATTGCTAGGAAATAAGTTACAAGGGTTTCGTTCCATCCTATGAGGCGGTGGTTGATAACCCACTCCTGGTCAGGAGACCAGTGCCAGTAGAGGTAGTCGCTGTCAGGAGTCTTGCGATACCAGTCCCACTCTGTTTCTTCCCAGATTCGGCTGATGCGTTCCCTGATGGTCCTTTCATTGTCGTTGTCGGCATCGAAGAACTGCAGGGCCGCAATGAGTCCCTCATACATAAATGCGGTCTCCACAAGGTCGCCTCCGTTGTCCTTTTTGCCAAACCATGCTATGGTCTCTCCGGTCTTGCCGTTCATAAAGTGCGGATACACACCGTGATGGCGCTGAGCCTTGCTTAAAAATTCCGTTATCCTCAGGAAGCGTTCCACGCCCTGTTCCCTTGTGATGAAGCCGCGGTGTATGCCGACAAGTATGGACATCATTCCAAAGCCGGAAGCGCCGGCGGCAATCATATCGGTATGGCCAGGTATGTCCTCGCGGGCAAGACCGCTATTAGGTTCGCAGCCCTCCCAATAATATCGGAAGTTTGCAAGTTGCAGCATATCAAGCAATTGCTCGTCAGTCATTTCGCGGGTGGCTGCTTCTGCCGGCTTTGAGAGCCTGCTTTCCGAACCATCATAGCCCACGGCCGAGACCTTGTATTGAGCGCGGGCGCCGACTTCTCCTATAAAATCGGCATATCTGTCCGACCAAGCTTCCTTTACCGCCACGGCCTCCCAGTCTCCGCCATTCAGGGAACGGTATATCTTGAAATACTTTACACCGTCTTCCTCCTTGCGGGTCCAGCGCAGGTCGATATGCCTTTCGAAACCGAGAGCCTCAGTGATGACGGGAGCATCCTTTCTCACCGAAGCGTTTGCTCTCTCCTCTCCAAGTATCTCGATATCATCGATATAAGCTGTATGCTCAATGTCGTCGCAACGCTCGTTCTGGTACAATTCTACTGCCTTGACCAGTCCCGCATCGAGGGTCTTGCCGACAGCGGAAGGGTCCTCCGCCTTGCTGAGAGAGCCGCTGGAGACCAGCTTGGAGAAAGGCACACGGACTTCCTGCCAACCGTCACCAAGGTCGCGGCGCTCAATCTGCGCAAGGTCGATTCCGGGAGTTTTGCGTCCGCCGGCCAATGTCAGACGGATATTGGCGTTGAGTTCGCCCTTGACGTGCATCGAAAGTACATAAGGCTTGCTGAATTGCTCCACACCCCTTATTTCGGGATAAGCGATGCTTACCGTCCAGTTGCCGGCAGGATTTGACTTGTAGGTAAGTTCAAGACTGTTTCCGGGAGAAGAGAATTGTTCCTCGCGGGCAAAGAGATGGCGTCTGCCGTTCTTGACCCAGGAGTAACCCGAATACTGCACTTCGCTGTACGGGTACATCCCGCTTTTCATTGCGTTGCGGAAAAAGACGTAGTCAAAATCCCTTTCCTGTGCGCCGGCAAGGACAGCGAGCAGCATAAAAGCTGCAATCGCTGCCGTTCTTTTCATTATCCCTGTCATATCAGTTCAAATTCTGCCGCGTTGTCCGTGGTGCTGTCAGGTCCGATAAATACACGGAAAGTGCCCGGCTCCGCAACATACTGCATATCAGCATTGTAAAACTTCAACATCTCGACATCGACAGTAAACTCTACCGTGCGGCTTTCTCCTGGCTGGAGAAGAATCTTCTCAAATCCCTTAAGCTCGCGCACCGGTCTTGTGCTGCTGCCGACAAGGTCTCGTATGTACATCTGGATAACCTCCTTGCCGGCGACGCTGCCGGTATTGGTGACGGTAACGCTGGCTTTGATGCTGCCGTTCTGGTCCATTCTGTCGGCCGAAAGGGTGACGGGACTGTAGCTGAAGCTGGTGTAGCTGAGTCCGTATCCGAAAGGATAGAGAGGGTCGTTGTCAACGTCGAGATAGTTGGAGCGGAATTTTACGAACCAGCCGTTATCTGCAAGCGGCCGTCCGGTATTTTTGTGTGCATAGTAAATAGGAATCTGACCTACGTTCTTAGGGAAGCTGCAACTGAGCTTGCCGCTCGGATTGACATCTCCGAAAAGAACGTCGGTAACGGCATAGGCGGTCTCAGTGCCTCCGAACCATACGTCGAGTATTGCAGGAACCTTTGCTGCCTCTTCCTGGATGGTCATCGCGCGGCCGTTGAAAAGGAGAAGCACTACAGGCTTGCCTGTTGCAAGAAGTGCGTCCAGGAGCCTTTTCTGCACGTCAGGCGCCGAGAGCCTCCGAGAGAAGCTGTGCGTCGCTGCGTGAGTCGCGTCCGAGTTCGCGTCCGAACATTGTCGAACGGGCCTCGAGTTCAGGGTCGGAGCAAAGGTTGCTTCCCTTGGCATAAAGAACATTCACCTTGCCAGCAAGGGTTTCGCGCATTCCGTCGAGCAGGGTTACGGTGCGGTTATGCTGAGCCGCTACGCTCCAGGTTCCCGGCATATTGGCTGCCGTATTGGCAAGCGGGCCGATAAGGGCAACCGTTCCCTTCTTGTCGAGAGGAAGCAGTCCCTTCTCGTTCTTGAGCAGGACGAACGATTCTGCGGCTATCCTTCTTGCGGCAGCCCTGTGCTCGGCGCAATACACCTTCGCTTCAGCCTCACCTTCCTTGCAGTAGCGGTAAGGGTCCTCGAAAAGTCCGAGCTTGTACTTTGCCTCGAGAATTCGCCTGCAGGCGGTATCGAGGGTCTTTTGGCTTACGCTTCCGTCCTCGAGACCCTTCTTTATATAGGTAAAGAGACCTTCGCTGACCATATCCATATCGACACCGGCGTTGAGGGCGCGCTTGGATACTTCCTCAAAGCTTCCGATTCCGTGGTCAACGAGTTCGAGTATGCCGGTGTAGTCAGTAACCACAAAACCGTCAAATCCCCACTGATTCCTGAGAACGTCGGTAAGCAGCCACTTGTTTGCAGTGGCAGGGGTGCCGTTGATTTCGTTGAAAGACACCATTGCGCTGCCGGCACCTGCATCGAATGCCGCCTTGTAAGGTGACATATATTCGTTGAACATCCTTTGCAGGGACATATCCACGGTATTGTAGTCACGTCCCGCTTCCGGTGCTCCGTAAAGGGCAAAATGCTTTACGCAGGCCATTATCTGTTCATTCGTTTCATACTGCTTTCCCGGTCTTCCCTGATAGCCGTAAACCATGGCTTCTGCGATTCGGGAAGCAAGGTAAGGATCCTCACCATTGCCTTCGCTGACTCTACCCCAGCGCGGATCCCTGGATACGTCCAGCATAGGACTGAATGTCCAGCAGATTCCGTCCGAACCGGCTTCTACGGCCGCTATGTGAGCTGACTCTTCCACCGCCGCCATATCCCAGGTACAGGAGAGTCCGAGAGGAATGGGGAATACGGTTTCGTAACCGTGGATTACGTCCATTCCGAAAAGGAGAGGGATGCCGAGGCGTGACTCCTCGACAGCTATGCGCTGTACTTCCCTGATTTTGTCCGCACCCTTGAGATTGAACAGGCCTCCTATTTCGCCTGCCTTGATGCGTTCGGCACCTACGCTGCTCTTTGCCTGTCCGGTAACTATTTCTCCGGTGGCGGGAAGGTTGAGCTGGCCGATTTTTTCTTCTACGGTCATACGGGACATAAGGTCATCGATGAACCTGTCCATAACTTTGTCCTGAGATTGGGTCTGTGCGCAGCCGACAAGAATGGCCGGCGCAAGAATCAGAGTTGAGATAAGTGTGGTTTTCATATTGGAGTTGTGTTACGTGGTCGTTTCTGACACAAATATATCTAAATAGGCGTCTCACGGTGCTGCAATGCATACTTCTAAACTTCGCCACGCACTACTTTCCTCAGAAAAAAGTAGTATTGAAGTAGTCCCCGCAGCGCCTGCCGTGTTTTGTGCGTAAGCTTGGACGCTGCAATATTCATCTTTTCATTCTATGTTTGCACCGGGTTCCGGAACAGCCTCCGGAGACACGGACCACTGACAATTGTTTTACACAATCAATAACCAATCAACAAAGTTTCTTTATGAAAGCAAAACTGATTCTTTGCCTCTGTATGCTTTTGGGCGCTGCAACTGCATTTGCTCAGAACATCACCGTTACAGGTACGGTTACAGAGCAGGCAAGCGGCGAGCCGGCACTCGGTGTCAGCATCGTTGTCAAAGGCAACGCGAGCAACGGCACCATCGCCGACGCTCTCGGCAATTACAGCATTTCAGTTCCTTCCAACGCTACGCTTGTATTTAGCGCGATAGGAATGAAGTCACAGGAAGTCGCAGTCAACGGACGCACAACCATCGACATACAGATGGTTGAAGACGCCGAACTTCTCGACGAAATCGTAGTCATCGGTTACGGTACCGCCAAGAGCAAGGACCTTACCGGAGCCATTTCATCCGTCAAATCCGATGACATCATTTCAACGCCTATTTCCAGCCCTATGGGCGCCCTCCAGGGCAAGGTTGCCGGTGTACAGATTCTCAACAGTGCCAACCCGGGAGCAACTCCTGTAGTTCGCGTACGCGGTGTGGGTTCCTTCGATTCTTCATATCAGGGACCTCTCTATGTCGTTGACGGAATGTTCTTTGATAACATCGACTTCCTCGACAGCAGCAACATCGAGTCCATCACCATCCTCAAGGACGCTTCTTCAGCAGCCATCTATGGTGTGCGCGCTGCAAACGGCGTGATTCTCGTGACCACCCGCAACGGCGTCAAGGGCCAGAGCAAGGTCAGCTACGACGGCTACTTCGGAGTACAGCAGGCCTGCAACCTTATGAAACTCGCAAACTCTGCCGAATACGCTGGTCTTATGAAAGAATTCGGCGATCTCACCACCGTCAACGAGTCCATCAAACACTGGGGCGGCAGCAACGGCATTCCTGCGACCGATACCGACTGGTACAGGGAGCTTCTCAAGACCGGTACCATCAGCAGCAACAGCGTCAACATCTCCGGAACTGCCGACAAGGCTTCCTACGTGCTCGGTATCAGCTACTTCAACAACAGCGGTATCAGCAAGGGCGACAACGACTTCTCCCGTTTCAACATCATCAGCAAGGGCGACTACACTCCTTTCAGCTGGCTCAAGGCGGGCGCAAACATCACTGTCAGCAACTCTACAAGGAAGAATTCTAACCTCACCGCATTCCGCGAGGCCTTCCTTCTGCCTTCTTTCGTTCCGGTTTATGACGAGAACAACGCCGAGGCATTCCCTACCAAGTATGCTTCTCCTCAGGCAGCGGGTCTGACCAGCGGTTATTTCGCTAACCCTCTTGCTAGAGCAGAGTACAACAACTCACTCAACAAGTACCTCCGCGTGCTTCCTTCGCTCTATGCCGAGCTTTCCTTCATTCCTGAGAAGCTCAAGTACAAATTCTCAGTTGCTCAGGAGTACAATCTCGGAAACAGCAAGGTTTACACTCCTACCTACTTTGTTTCAGGAAACCAGATGGCAAACGTCAACTCCCTGAACAAGCAGATCGACTACTACTACAACACCATCATTGACAACATCCTCACCTACACCGACCGCTTCGGAAAGCACGGTCTTACTGCAATGGTTGGACAGTCAGCACGTTACGAGAATTACAGGTTCCTACAGTCAAGCACCAAGAAGATTGCCGGAGACGGTTCCGACAACTACCACTACATCTCCCTCGGCGACAAGGGCGAAAACGCTACTTCCGACGGCGGCTGGAGCTACAGGGGCGTTTCATTCTTCGGACGCGCAAGCTACGACTACGACTCCAAGTACCTCGCTTCCGCTACAATGCGTATCGACGGAAGTTCCAAGTATCAGGAGAAATGGGGTTACTTCCCTTCATTTGGTCTCGGCTGGGTCATCTCCAACGAAGACTGGATGCAGGACCAGAAGGTATTTGACTACCTCAAACTCCGCGGAAGCTGGGGTCTGCTCGGTAACGACAAGGAGCCTGCAAGCGACGGCTACGCAGGCCTCGGTACCAACTACTACAATATGAACAACCAGACCTATGGCGGTATCATCATCGAGAACAAATTCAGCTGGCTCAAGTGGGAGGTTGTACGCGAGATTAACGCCGGTCTGTCATTCACCTCTCTGGGCGGCCGCCTTACCGGTGAAATCGACTACTACAACCGTCTCACCAACAACGCGGTGGTTATGAACACAATTCCTGTGACGATGGAGACCATACTCGCCAACTCAGGAAAGATACTCAACAGCGGCGTTGAGTTCCAGCTCGGCTGGCACGACAGCATAGGCGATTTTGGCTACTCCGTTGACCTCAACGCCACGACCCTGCACAACGAAGTCAAGTCCATCCAGGGCAAGGACCTCGACTACATACTCACCGGCACTGCCGAATTCCGCCAGATAATGAAGGTCGGTCAGCCGATGAACAGCTTCTACGGCTACAAGACCGACGGTTTGTGGACCAGCGAGGCAGAGATTGCCGCTGCGGGCGACTTTGCAAAGCAGCAGGGCGCTCAGGTGGGCTACCTCAAGTACGTTGACGTAAACAATGACGGAAACTTCGATTCAGAGGACCGTACCTATCTCGGAGCTCCGTATCCTAAGTTCACCTTCGGCGGAAACATCGGACTCAACTGGAGAAACTGGGACTTCGGTATGACATTCTACGGAGTTGCAGGCATACAGATCTGCAATGCCAAGATGGCTATGCGCTACTGGGCCGGTGCAAATATGAACTTCACCCACGACTTTGCCGTGGATCATTTCACCGAGAGCAACAAGGGAAGCAAGAATCCTTCCGTAGCCGGTCTGCTTGCCGCTGCCAACGGTCAGATCAACGACTACTTCATCGAGGATGCAAGCTATTTCCAGATTCAGAACATCCAGCTCGGATACAACTTCAAGAAGCTCTGGAACAAGCTTGATGCAAGGGTTTACCTTTCTGCGCAGAATCCGTTCACGTTCTTCAAGTACCAGGGCTATACGCCGGAAATCGTTGATGCTACCGGACTTGACAGGGAGACCTACCCTATGGCACGCACGTTCTCAATCGGTTTGAAGATCAATTATTAATCTTAAGGATGGAAAGCATTATGAAAAAGATATTTTCAGGAATTATCGGCGCCGCTCTCGCAACAATGATGTTTACGTCTTGCGAAGGTTGGATCAATATCCCGGTTGAGGCTACTCCTCCGGCATCCACCATCGACTACAGCGACCCTGCCGGCGCCCAGCAGGTGCTCATCGGAGCATACGGACAGTTCTGTTCAAAAATGAGCGAGTGGTCGTACGAGACCGTATTCGGCATCAGAGGCGACGACCTGGACAAGGGTTCAAGCCCTACCGACCAGGCTGACCTTACTTCATTCAACAACTTCGACTACAGCGCCGCAGGGGCATATTGGGCACTCGGCGGAGCCTGGGGCGGATACTACGGTTCCATCGGTTACTACAACGAGGCCATCGAGGCATTCGGCAGATATGCAGAAGCCGGTTCAGATGCAGCGAAGATGAAGGATTACATCGCTCAGGTAAAGGTTCTTCGCGCGTTCACATATCTGCGCATCGCCCGTCTCTGGGGTGAAATTCCGGTTTATTTCAAAAACTCCGAAAGGACAGGTATCAAAAGGCTGACCCACGCCCACGCAATCGAGAAAGTCATCGCCGACATTGAGCCTGTTATCGCTGACCTTGAGAAGGTTAAGCCTAACAAGGCTACACTTCCGGGCCAGGTTACCCAGTACACCGCACACGCTGTTGTTGCGAAGCTCGCCGCCGAAATCCTTGACTACGACAAGGTGCTCGAGCATACCGCTCCTATCATCAGCGACTACGGCAAGAGCGCACTCTTCTCAGACTACCACTATCTCTTCACCAACAAAGGCAACCTCAGCGATGAAAACATACTCGAGGCACAGTGCAGCTCTCGCGCAGCAACCGCTACCGGCTGGAACGGTATGGGTTCTTTCCAGGGTCCTGGCGCAGTCATTACTGCAAAGGTGGCAATCAACGGATCGACTTCCATGAACTCAGGCTGGTCCTTCTTTATCCCTACCGACAAAATCGTCAACCTGATGAAGTCAAGAGGCGAAACTGTTCGTTACGAAACCGGCATTCTCTGGGCTGACAGCGACACCTGGTACGGCGACCATATCGGAACCAACGCATATACGGACAGGTGGAACGGCAAATTCTACAATCCTTCAGGACTTTGCTATACCTCAGACTGGGGTGACGGCAACAACGTACGCCTTATCCGATATGCTGACATCCTCCTTCTCGACTCCGAGGCCAAGGTTGCCAAGGGACAGAACGGAGACCAGGGAATCAACTGGGTACGCGAACGCGCCGGCCTGAAAGCTCTCAGCAATGCAAACGCAAGCCAGATTATGGAAGAGCGTTTCGTAGAGCTCTGTTTCGAGCACGGTGAGCGTTTCTACGACCTCGTGCGCACGGGAAAGGCAAGCTCCGAACTTAGCGGATACACTGACGCAAAGCGTTTCTACCCTATCCCTCAGACCGTGCTTGACGCTTCAGGATCCCTTTCCGAACCTGCTGAATAAGACACACTACACTTCATAAGCAACAATAATTAGTTTTGACCAGGGCCTGTCAGACGAGTTCTAACAGGCCCTTTTTTCAAGTATCTCACAAGTATGAAAAAAGCCCTTTCCGTTCTATTGGCGACCGCTGCGTTAATGCTGAGCGCGTGTACAGACAATAAAAGCAATGATAAGTATTTTGAACCTATCAAGCCCGTAGGCATCATCCAGGGCCTTTCTGACGATGAACTGTTGGAAACCGTCCAGCGGCAGACTTTCAGGTTCTTCTGGGAATTCGGCCATCCCGTTTCCGGCCTCGCGCGCGAACGCAGCAACACCGTCAAGGGTGCGACCTACTGGGACTATATCAACGAAGCCTGGGGAGACCCTAACTTCTCCGAACACACTTACGGTCCAGAGTCCATTGCGGTCGGAGGCAGCGGATTCGGCATTATGGCGCTCTGCGTAGCGGTCGAAAGAGGCTGGATAAGCAAGGATGCCGCACTCGAGAGACTGCATAAGATAGTTGAATTCCTCCTTCAGGCCGAGACCTTCCACGGTGTATTCCCGCACTTCATGGACGGTGAAACCGGCAAAGCGATAGCATTCGGCCGGCTGGACGAGGGCGGAGACCTGGTGGAGACTTCGTACCTGATGATGGGGCTGCTGACAGCAAGGGAGTATTTCAATGGTGACAGTCCTCTTGAAATCTATCTCAGGAACAAGATTACCGTTATGTGGGAAACTGTCAACTGGGCGTGGTACGAAAAGGACGGCAAACTGTTCTGGCACTGGTGTCCAAACCAGGGATTCGATATGAATTTCCCTATCTGCGGATGGAACGAATGCCTCATCACATACATCGTTGCCGCTTCCTCCCCTACCCATCCGATTTCCAAGGACGTTTACGAGAGTTGCTGGAAGTCTTCCCCTTCATATCGCAACACCACTGAACGCTACGGCATTACCGTTCCTCTCGGGGACTGGGGAGACGCGCTCAGCGGACCGCTGTTCTTTGAGCACTACACCTTCCAGGGTATAGACCCTAACGGGCTATACGACGAAGAGGGCGTGCATTATTACGAGCAGGGACGCACCCACACCCTCAGCCAGCGCGCTTATGCAATCGCAAATCCGAAGGGCTAAAAGGGATACGGAGCAAACTGCTGGGGATTTACCGCAGGAGACAGCAACAAGGGCTACGTAGCGCACGACCCGAACTACGACCTTGGTGTCATACAGCCGACGGCAGCCATATCCTCCATACCTTACACCCCCGAGGAGTCTATGGAGGTCATCCGACATTTCTACTACGACCGGGGCGATGACATTTGGGGCGAATTCGGCTTTGAAGACGGCTTCAACCCCGATTCCGGCTGGAGTTCGGGCACCTGGCTCGCCATCGACGAAGGACCTATCATCAATATGATCGAGAACTACCGCACCGGAATGCTCTGGAAACTCTTTATGAACATTCCGGAAATCCAGAACGGTCTGCGACGGCTCGGATTTACAAGTCCTTATATGAACTAGGGGCCGGCTTAATCCCCTATCGCTTCAGGTTCCGCAGGCTGCAGTTTGTCCGGATTCGGATAATCGGGCAGGTCGCGGGACCTGGATTCGTTTTGGGGTGGAACGGCATTGTGCCGTAGCCATAACTTGAAAAGTGGATCTATGATATAATAGATACCACCTCTTAAAGACTTGAGGTCCTTGCCTATCAGATTTTGGACAACCATCAACTTTAGATATGGGGAGATTTTTCCGTTTTCTTGACCTGTTATCTCTCGTATTTTAGATAAGGCAAACCCGAAATCCGCTTGTGACAAGGCTGATAGTATTCTTTGTGTCTGTGTACTTGCCGAATCAAATCTCTCCTGATAATGATAGAAGAAATAATCTGATAGAAATGCCAGGTCATATACCGGGTCTTCTGACTTCTCCAATATTCCAACTGCAATTAACATAGAACGGATAGTCTTTGGCATATATGCCATCATCTTCTCCAAACGGTCAATGTCATATACGCCATTGGTCATCTTACCTATAGTTGAAATAGATAACGGCTTGATATAATGGATTTTAAAGCCATCAAAAAAGGCGGCTTCGTATTCGGTAAAAGCAGGAAGCACCTTTTCGGAAGTAGCTATGATAATTGGAGCACCATTCCTATTCAGTTTCCCTCTTAACCCATATTGTTCTGTGTTATCGGTACGCTTAAAATAATACTGTATGTTGTCTACGAATAACACAACACGCTTTGAATTGACTTCCTGCCATTTTAGAATGGAATCAAAACAATCATTACTTCCTTCTGTATTTAAATG
>SFJA01000008.1 GCA_004556005.1 Bacteroidales bacterium
AAGAAAAGCACCATTCGTACACGAACAGAAAAAGAATAGAACGAGCAAACAGGATAAGTAATCTCTTTTCATATGTTCTCTTTTTGGACTCATTTGCAAATTTATTAAATGGCTATCAATAATGCAACAACCAGTAACTCTTTCATTTTGGGATATGCTTGACGCTGAATAGACAAGCTATTATGAGGAAAGTTTGTTCCATCGCGTGCTCGGAACCCCCTTTGGAGATACCTGCATGGCACATTGCGACGCTCAATGGATTGGGCCAAGAACCTCCACTTGCCTCACAGGGCCACTCTATCTCCGCTCTTGGTCTATCTGGCAGCTGTCTCGCACGACACTCCAGGGGCTTTCCGGGTCCGTTGCCGCGTGTCGCCAGGATGTTCCGGTGGCTTCCGGAGGCCGATTCCGCCGGCCCGTGCAATTCATCTGTCACGGCAATCGCCATTCTAGGGACCTCCAGGGCATATCCGCTCGCGCGATGGCATCGATTTGTGTCCATCGAGCATTGCGAACCCCTCCAGACAGCACTCCAGGGCATATTGACTCGCGCGATGGTTTGCAGGAAGATAGCCGACCTGACACAGAACTGCCACACACAGCCCTCAGAGCCCGTTTGGTGCCCTGTCCCACGCTTTCCTGCAATTCATCTGGCGCGGCAATCGCCATTCTACGGGCCTCCAGGGCATATCGGCTCGCGCGATGATTAGCAGGAAGCGCATACCGTGATTAGCAGGAAGCGCATACTCAGCAGATCACATAATAAGAAACAACAAAAAAAGGACAAACCTCTCGATTTGTCCTCTGTAGTAGCGGGGGAAGGACTCGAACCTCCGGCCTCCGGGTTATGAGCCCGACGAGCTACCAACTGCTCTACCCCGCGATGTGGAATGCAAAGGTACGCAATATTTTTGAAACTGCAAATTTTTATTTCAAAAATTCTGCGATTCCTTCAATGTCTTGCCTGTCGAACGACTTCTGGACGCCGCTTGACAGGTTCTTGACCTGGATGATGCCGCTTTCCATTTCGTTTCCTCCGTTTATGGACAGGAAAGGAATGGCCTTGCGGTCGGCGTAGTCGAACTGTTTCTTCAACTTTGCATTGTCAGGGTAAATCTCGACCGCAATGCCTCTTTCGCGGAGTGCGGCGGCAAGCGGAAGAATGTAGGCGCATTCGTCCGCACCCATATTGGCAAATAACAGCGTTGTGCTGGATGCGAGCGAGGCGGGGAATTTGTCCAGACCCTTGAGTACATCGTAGATGCGGTCGGCCCCGAAAGAGACTCCGACTCCTGACATGTCAGGCAGTCCGAAGATGCCTGTGAGATTGTCGTAGCGTCCGCCTCCACAAATGCTTCCTATCTGGAAATCAAGGGCTTTTACTTCAAATATTGCCCCCGTATAGTAGTTGAGCCCGCGTGCGAGCGAGAGGTCTATTTCGCAAGGAGTGGATATGCCCGCTGCCTTGATATATCCGAACAGTTCTTCGAGTTCGTCAAGACCCTTGAGTCCGGTAGGGGAGTCCTTTAGAAGTTCTCTCATCCTTGTCAGTTTGGCCGCGCTGTCGCCCTCGAGCAAAAGCACGGGCTCCAGTGCTGAAACGGCTTCCGGACTCAGTCCTTTTTCCATCATTTCAGCCTTTACCGCTTCCAGACCAATCTTGTCGAGCTTGTCAATGGCTACAGTGATGTCAACCACCTTGTCCGGGTATCCGCACATTTCTGCCAGGCCGGTGAGTACCTTCCGGTTGTTGATCTTCATCAGCACCCGTATGTCAAGGAGCTTAAACACCTTATCGACTATCTGCACCAGCTCAAGCTCGCAAAGCTGTGATTTTGAACCGATTGCATCGACGTCGCACTGGTAGAATTCGCGATATCTGCCTTTTTGCGGGCGGTCTGCCCTCCATACCGGCTGCATCTGGAAACGCTTGAACGGGAAGGAAATCTCGTTCTGGTGCTGGACCACGTAGCGTGCAAAAGGGACGGTGAGGTCGTAGCGCAGTCCTTTCTCGCAGACCTTGAGAGACAGGGCGCGGCTGTCCAGCCTGCCGTCATCCCCGGTGACCTGGGCGGTATCTACGCTGCCGAATGCATCTCCGCTGTTGAGTATGCGGAATAACAGCTTGTCGCCCTCTTCCCCGTATTTTCCGAGCAGGGTGCTGAGATTCTCCATTGCCGGAGTCTCTATCTGCGCGTATCCGAAGGTCTTGAAGACACTTCTTATCGTGTCGAATATGTAGTTGCGTTCGGCCATTTCCTTCTGACCGAAGTCCCGCGTGCCCTTTGGGATGGATGGTTTCTGTGCCATTTCTGTTGTATCGATTAATCACGCAAATTTACAACATCTTGCCGAATAATGCTTAATTTTGTAAAAATATGTCCAAAGTATGAAACAGTTCTTCAAAATGACACTTGCAGTGGTGTGCGGTCTGTTTATCGCTTCGATAATATCCGGCCTGATATCTCTGCTCATCCTTTCTTCCATTGCGGCACTGGGCGAGTCGGTGCCGGCAGTTCCGTCAAAGGCTATGCTTACGGTGAACCTCAGCTCGCTGAGCATCACAGAACAGCAAACTCCTTCCAACCCGTTTGAAATGATAGGCTCCGACTCTGGAATGCCACAGCAGCTTGCTATACTCGATGCCGTAAACGCGATAAACAATGCAGCCGAGGACCCTCGCATCAGCTTCATCTACCTCCGCAGCGACGGCGCGACCCAGATTACTGCCTGCGAAGAGTTGCGCAAGGCACTTGCCCGGTTCCGTACCAGCGGCAAGGCTGTAGTGTCCTATATCGAGGCTCCTACAACCCTGAGCTACTATCTTGCATCCGTTGCTGACAAGGTCTATATGACTTCCAATCTCGGTACTCTCATCAATATCAATGGAGTTAGCTCCCAGATGGTTTATCTTAAGGACCTGCTTGACAAGCTCGGAGTCAACGTTCAGCTCATTCGTCACGGCAAATACAAGTCTGCCGGCGAGCCTTATATCAGAAGCACTCCTTCGGCGGAGGCGCTTGAACAGACCCGCGCAATGGTCAACTCGATGTGGGGCGTGATTGCCGAAGAAATATCCGCATCCCGTGGCATCAGCGTGGACGCTCTCAACTCCGCAATTGACAATCTGAAGCTCGCATCACCGGAAGATATGCTTGCCGAAGGCCTTGTGGACGGTCTGCTTTCCCGCGAACAGCTTTACAACAAGGTTGCAGACCTCTATGTGGCGGAAAGCTTCGAGGATGTCAAGTCCATTTCACTTCAGGACTACTCTGCCGCACTGCTTGCAGAGCAGCCGGCAAAGAAGGGCCCGGCAGGAACGATAGCAGTGCTCCATGCTGACGGACAGATTGTGGAAGGAATTGCTACACAGGAAGTTGCAGGCGCGCGTTATGCCTCTCTCATCCGCAAGCTGCGCAAGGATGACAAGGTCAAGGCTGTAGTTCTCCGTGTCAATTCTCCTGGCGGAAGCGTCCTTGCTTCCGAGCAGATCAAGGAGCAGCTCGACTCTCTCAAGGCGGTCAAGCCGCTCATCGCCTCGTACGGCGACTATGCAGCAAGCGGCGGATACTGGATTTCCAACAACTGTGACAAGATTTACTCAGATGCCCTGACTCTTACCGGCTCAATCGGAGTGTTCAGCATCGTTCCGGAATTTAGCAAGACACTCAAGAACGTGGCTCACGTCAACGTGCAGAGCGTTTCTTCCAACAAGCACGGCGACCTTATGAGCTGTATGAGACCTTTTGATGCGGATGAACTGGCATATATGCAGAAACCTGTCGAGCAGATTTACGAAAAGTTTACTTCTGTAGTTGCCGAGGGCCGCGATATGCCTGTCAGCAAGGTTGATGAGATTGGTCAGGGCCGCGTATGGACTGGCGTCGAAGCCTTGCATATAGGACTTGTTGATGAAATAGGCACTCTCTCAGATGCAATTTCCTATGCTGCTTCGCTGGCTGGAAACCCTGAGCTGTCTGCCTGGAAAATAAGTGCATACCCGGAACCTCAAACCCTGTTCGAGAGCATTATGACCATGTTTGGCGGTGCTCCTGAATCCTCACTGATAAAAAAGGTGGAGGAACTCAAGGCTCCGATGATGCTTGCCCGCATCCCTTATGAATTGAGATTCTTCCGCCCTTGATGACGGCTTGTCCGAGTGGCGATTGAAATACCTTGCCCCCGACGGTTACTGTGCCCCGGGGGTAATTTTTATATTTGCGCAGCAGGGCGGTGAGCTTGCCGAATGTCTGCTCGCTCAGCGAAAGCTCCTCCAGCAGCCTCCAGAGCACAGGCTCCCAATGCTCGAGTTCCAGCAGCCTGTCAATCACTATCCCCCTTATGTCCGTGACCTTGGACAGCGCTGCCCTGAAATACGAATCCGCTATGTCATCGGCCTGTGCCAGCCGCCTCATATCCGAGTTGAGAGTCTGGAGAAATCCCGGGTTTATCCTCTCGAAAATCGGAAATACCTCATTGCGAATGATATTGCGCTTATATGCGTTCTCCCCGTTGCTGCTGTCCTCCCGCCACTTGCAGCCCTTGCCGCGCATCCAACTCTCTATGCTTTTTCTGTCGATATCCAGCATTGGCCTCAGAATCACCAGCCCCGAATCCCTGCAACTCTCGGCCGCCATTCCGCGTACGCCCCGACTCCCTGTCCCTCGCAATAGGTTGAGTATCAGCGTCTCTGCGTTGTCGTTGGCATTATGCGCCACTGCCACTCCCCGGTACCCGAATTGCTCGCACAGGCTCGCGAACCAGTCGTAGCGCAGCTCCCTTGCCGCCATTTCGATGCTGATTCCGCGCTCCTGCGCCACCCCGGCGGTATCGAAGTGCGCGACGTGCAGACGGATTTTCCTATCCTCGCACCAGCTGCGTACAAACGCTTCATCGCCCTCCGACTCCTCTCCGCGCAGGCGGAAATTGCAGTGGGCGATGGAGAATTCTTCCCCGGAAAACAACTCCGGGGCGCGGTTTGCGAGGTACATCGAGTCGATTCCCCCGCTGACTGCCAGCAGGACAGACATTATCTGCTCTTTATCGAGTAGGTGAAGTTGACAGCGAAGAACTCCTTGAACTGGGTCTTGCTCGTTACTCCGTCTATGGTCACGATAGGGTCGTAAACCAGCCAGGTATCGATGCTCAGCTTGATGAATTTGTTGGCTACCCAACTGATCTTGTTATCCCAGTTGACACGGTTGTGCTGGAAAGGATTGTCAAGGTAGTCGGTGAAGAGCACGAGCTGGGTAGAGTAGTTGATCTGGTCGTTGATCGTGGCCTTGAAGTTTAACTTGACCTGGGCACCGAACTGGAAGAGCAAGCTCTTGTAACCTGCGTCAAGATTCTCAGGATCAACGGGTTTCATACCGTAGCCCTTCTTGAGCTCGTCAATGGTACAGATGGTGAAACCTCCGGTGAGAGGGGCGATGTTGACATTGAACCAGGACACCGGGTTCCACTCCATACCGAGCGCTATGTTGGTGTAGCCCGGTGAAAGGAAGCCTGACTTGAGAGTTCCCTTCCATTTGTTGCTCTCCTCTTCCTGAACATAGTTGACGTAACCGTCTGTGAACTGCGAACGGAAGTCAAAGGAGGCAGTGTAGTTCCAGGTGCTGCTCTTTCCGGTCTTGTAAGCCCATTTGCTCTCGAAGTAAATGCGGTCGGTGTTTTTCTGAAGCAGGTTGCGCTTGTCTGCCGACCAGAGGAATCCGTAGTTGAGCTGCAGACGGTTGTTCCAGCTCATAAGGTCCCTGGTATATATGGCCTTGCCGTCGATACCCGCTGCAAGACTCAGGGTGTTGTAGCCACCGGCCGCCCAGTTGAACAGACCGGTCTGGTTAAATCCGAGGTCAAAATCGACTCCCTTGGTCCAGAATTGGGTGTTGTCAACTTTCTTGTTGGCTTTTGCTGCAGCCTCAGCCATGGCCTTTGCTGCTTCCTCGGCGGCTTTCTGCACGTCCTGCGCGAACGCCCCGCCGGAACAAATCAATAATGCTGAGATGATGATCGTTATTCTTTTCATAGTTGTCTAGTAAGAAATTGCAAATACTACCCTGCGACTTGAAGGCTTGCCGGAATAAATGTCCCTGCCTTCCTCCTCGCAGACGTAACTGTCAACAGGAATGCACCTTATCGTAGCCTTTGTCGCATCCTTGATGGCCTGTTCGGTCTCTGCCGTGCCGTCCCAGTGGCAGAGCAGGAACTTGCCGGTCTTGATTTTCTCCTGAAATTCCTCCCAGCTGTCGCACTTCTCAACATTGGCGTCTCGGAATGCGAGAGCCTTGTTGTAGATGTTCTGCTGAATATCCTCGAGCAGTGTATCTATGTGAGCTGCAATGCCTTCGATTGACATCGTCTCCTTGGTGAGCGTGTCCCTGCGTGCTACCTCGACGGTGCCTGAAGCAAGGTCGCGGGCGCCCATGGCAAGCCTTACCGGCACGCCCTTGAGTTCCCATTCGGCGAACTTGAATCCCGGCCTGAGAGTATCCCTGTCGTCAATCTTCACGCTGTGACCGAGGGCTTCGATTTCCTTTTTGAGCTGCTCCATCTTGTCGATGACCGCATTATGCTCCTCTTCGCTGCGGTAAATGGGAACCATAACGACCTGAATCGGCGCAAGCCTCGGAGGCAGAACGAGTCCGTTGTCGTCTCCGTGAGCCATGATCAGCGCTCCCATAAGTCTGGTGCTCACGCCCCAGGAAGTCGCCCAGACATACTCCTGCTTGCCTTCCTTGTTGGTGAACTGCACGTCGAAACTCTTGGCGAAATTCTGCCCGAGGAAGTGCGAGGTTCCTGCCTGCAGCGCCTTTCCGTCCTGCATCATCGCCTCTATGGTAAGGGTGTCCAGGGCACCTGCGAAGCGCTCGTTCGGGCTCTTGTGTCCCACGATGACAGGGAGAGCCATCACGTTGCGGGCAAAGTCAGCATAGACCTGCACCATAGTCTCCGCCATCTGCTGAGCCTCTTCGGCGGTCGCGTGTGCGGTGTGTCCCTCCTGCCAGAGGAATTCGGCCGTGCGGAGGAAGAGCCTGGTTCGCATTTCCCAGCGCACGACGTTGGCCCACTGGTTGCAGAGCACCGGAAGGTCTCTCCAGGAGGTGATCCAATTCTTGTAGGTGCTCCATATTATTGTTTCGGAGGTAGGTCTTACGATGAGTTCCTCTTCGAGTCTGGCGTCCGGGTCCACGACCACACCCTTGCCGTCAGGATCGTTCATCAGTCTGTGATGGGTGACAACCGCACATTCCTTGGCAAATCCGGCCACGTGCTCGGCCTCCTTGCTGAAGAAAGACTTTGGTATGAACAGCGGGAAATAGGCGTTCTGTACGCCCTTCTCCTTGAAGGCAGCGTCGAGTATGTGCTGCATCTTCTCCCATATTGCATAGCCGTACGGCTTGATGACCATACATCCTCTTACTGCTGACTGCTCCGCAAGGTCTGCCTTGAGAGCGAGATCGTTGTACCACTGTGAGTAGTTCTCCGAACGTTTTGTAACCTCTTTTGCCATATACTTGTAATTCTGCTTTTTTTATTTGAAATTTGTGCAGTGTATGCGCAATTATGCAATCGGCATAAATATTGCGATACAAAGATACAAATATTTTTATCAGGAGGTATATATGAAACAGAGCCAATTTACAATTATGTCGCTGCTCGTCTGTCTGACCGTGGCCTCTTGCGGCTCGTCTGCGCAGTTTGCACAGCAGCGGTTTCAGGATGGTATATATAGAAGTACATCTCCTCAACCTGAGGAAGAACAGTATGCTGTTCTGTCCCGTGAAGATATAGAAAGGATGGCAGCCGAACAGATTGAAAAGGACAGGCTGGCATCCGGCGAAAGCCTTTCATACAGCGATTCGGATGACCGGACCGTTGTAAATCTTTATCTTGTCGATCCTTGGCTGTACACTCCGCTTTCATACGGAAGGTATTGGGACCGCTGGTACTGGAACCGCTGGCATCTCGGCACCTGGTATGATCCGTATTGGAGCTTCAGCTTTTATTATGACTGGTACAGCCCTTGGTACTGCGGTGGATGGTATGACCCTTGGTACGGTCCGTACTACGACCCTTGGTATGGCCCTGGATTCTGGCACGGCCCTCATTACGGTCCTTATCCGGGACCGCATCCCGGCCATCATCCGGGAATATTTCCTGGAGGCGGACCTCATCATCCGGATCATGGATACGGTAACAGATATTATGGTCCGCGCAACGGAACCCAGTCTGTTCGCAGCCGTTACATAACCGGTCCTTCCAACTCCGGTATGTCCCGAACCCCTCTTGCAGGCGGTTCTGCAGGTGGCAGCTTCATCAGCCGTGCACCGTCCGGCGGCAGCCAGGGTTCGGTATCTTCGGGAAGCAGCACTTCCAGGGGAGCGGTTCGCGGTCAAGGCGGTTCTTCCCGTTCTTCAGCGGTTTCTGGTACAAGCTCCGGAGCATCACGCTCTTCTGCGGTTTCGGGCGGCAGTGGAGTATCCAGGGGCGGTACTTCCCGCGGAGGCAGTTCGGTGGGGTCGTCAAGCAGCACGTCGCGTTCATCCGGCAACTCATACAATAGCGGCAGCAGTTCCCGCGGAGGCAGTTCGGTGGGGTCGTCAAGCAGCACGTCCCGTTCGTCCGGCAGCTCAATCAATAGCGGCAGCAGTTCCCGCAGCAGTTCGGTGGGTTCGTCAAGCAGCACGTCCCGTTCATCCGGCAGCTCATACAATAGCGGCAGCAGTTCCCGCAGCAGCTACAACAGCGGTAGCAGTTCGCGCTCTTCCGGAGGCAGTTATAGCGGAGGTTCATCCAGAGGCGGTGGATACAGCGGTGGCGGCGGCTCGTCAAGGGGCGGCGGCGGTGGCCGCAGGTAAGCGCTCCGTGTCTGTAAACCTGACTTTTTTGAAAGTATGAAAAACTTAATAAAACCAATGATTATGAAGAAATTACTTATCAGCATCTCTCTGTTGGGCTGTTGCCTTGCGGCTGGTGCACAGAATATGTATGACGCCATAAACCTGAGCGAAGTCAATTACTTCGGCACGGCGAGGAGTATGGCTCTCGGAAACGCGGTTACTGCCGTCGGTGGTGATCTCGGAACAGTGAACATCAACCCTGCAGGATCCGCAGTTGCCGGATACAGCCAGTTTACCATCTCTCCGGGAATTACCATCTCTTCCACAAGTGCCGGATATGTAGGTAATGGCGTTGACCAGCATAGCAGTTCCATCAGCAAGTCACGCAAGATTACTATGCCGAATCTCGGAACGATGCTGAACTTCGAGACTGGAAAGAAATACGGGCTCAAGTCTTATGCTTTTGGTGCAATAATAAACCATACCAACAACTTCCTTAACTCCTTCGATGTTGCCACGCAGTGCAGCAAGACCTCGCGTTTCGCTGAATTTGCGGCAGCTTCAAACGGACTTTCGACGCGCGACCTTGGAAGTTACGACGCTTTCTATGACACCGACATCAACTGGGACCTGCTTACGGCATATCAGGCAAACCTGTTCTCCGATTATGGAACTGACGGCCTGTATGCAGGAAACTCGGAGGCTATTGCTCCGGGTCTCGACTATCATTACATACCCGGAGCGATGACCCAGCGCTCCCATGTCGAGCGTTCGGGAATCAAGCGTGACGTTATAGTCAATTTTGCAGGAAATATCTCTGACAGAATATTTTTCGGAGTCAATCTCGGATCTGTCACTTCGTCGTACAACTACTCTGAACTGTATCGCGAAGAGCCTTTGCAGCCCGATCTTTTCGGCCTGACATTCGTAAAGGACGGACAGAATGTCGAGACTAACTATTTGAGAGGTTCGATGAGATACGCCTACGCTGCCGACTACACGGGAATCTATGGAAAGATAGGAGTCATAGCTCTTCCTTTCCGCTTCCTCAGGATAGGCGCAGCAATCAAGACTCCGACGCTCTACACCGTCAACGAGGCCTGGCAGTATGAGGCATCATCTTCTTACTCCAACTCTTACTTCAATGGAAGCGCGACTTCACCTCTGGGTAACTATACTTATGACCTCGTGTCCCCTTGGGAGGCCAACTTCGGCATAGCGATGACCCTGGGCGCAAGACTGCTCCTGAGCTATGACTACGAAATGACGGATTACAGTTCGATGAGGTTTGAAAATTCTCCTGAGAGCGACTTCGGTTTCAATCCGTTCAATGTCCAGAATGAAACCATATCCAGATTCTGCGGCGTTTCCAACTCGCACCGTTTCGGAGTGGAACTGAGGCTCATACCGTCCCTCTCGCTGCGTTACGGATATACCAACACATCAAGCCCTGAGCGCGTATATACCGACGACTATGGCAATTATGTGGATGCCAACGAGTTCAGCCGTTATTATGATGACTTCCAGTCAGGAAGAGTGCTGCTTTACTCTCCTAGATATGTCAACAGCGGCAGACACTCCCACTCTTTCGGAATAGGCTATGCTTCCAACGGTTCTTTCTTTATGGATTTTGCCATCAGAAAGACAACGTACACAGCAGAAACATACCTTCCTTATTATGATTATACCAACTATGACAAGAACGGACAGCAGGTAAACACACCTTCACCACAGATTTCGTATATTCGCAGGCCTGTTAACGCTATCCTGACTTTCGGTTGGAGATTCTAAAAATTACGCCGATGGAATATACAGCTAGGAAACTTGCACAAATCCTTAACGGAACGGTGGATGGCAATCCTGATGCGGTTGCCTCCTCCTTTGCAAAGATAGAACACGGCAAGCCGGGTAACCTTTCCTTCTTTGCCAACCCGAAATATGAGGAATACGTTTACAGCAGCCGGGCCTCGATCCTTCTTGTCAACAAGGATTTTGTGCCGTCAAAACCTGTTACTCCCACGATGGTCAGGGTCGAGAATGCATACTCGGCTCTGGCCGATTTGTTGAAATACGACTCCGACCGTCGCAAAACCTTCCGCCGCCACAGGGGACGCTGCCGCATCGCATTCAGCGCTAAGCTAGGCAAGAGAGTATGGGTGGGAGATTTTGTGACCATCGGGAAGAACTGCTCCATAGGTGACAGAACCAGGATATGCGACAATGTCACCATAGGCGAGGGCACGGTGATAGGCAAGGACTGCATCATCTATCCCGGAGTGCATATCTTTCCGGGTATGATAATAGGTGACAGGGTGATACTCCACGCAGGATGCATTATCGGCGATGACGGATTTGGCAATGCCCCTCAGGCTGACGGAAGCTGGCGCAAGATAGAACATCTTGGCAATGTCATCATAGGAAATGACGTGGAAGTGGGCTCCAACACTACGATTGACCGCGCTCCGATGGAGTCAACCATCATCGAGGACGGCGTCAGGATAGACAATCTCTGCCAGATAGCACATAATGTCGTCGTAGGCAAGAACACCGCAATGGCGGCCCTTACGGGAATAGCCGGATCCACGAAAATAGGCGAAGGCTGCATATTGGCAGGCCAGGTCGGAATAGTCGGACACGTAACGATTGCGGACCATACCACCGTCGGCGCAAAGTCAGGAGTCATAGGCAATATACGCAAGCCGGGAGAAACATATTTCGGTACTCCGGCCATACTGCACAAGACTTATTTGCGCAGTTATGCAAAATTCAAGCGCTCCGGAGAGGAATAAAGAGATTTTCTTCCTATCTTTGCGGACTTTATGACACAAAAGACTTTAAGCAGGACGTATTCTTTCTGGGGCAAGGCGCTCCATTCGGGTTGTTATTCTCATATGAATATCAAGCCGGCACCGGCAGATACGGGCATTGTATTCGTGAGAACCGACAAAAAGGTGGAGATTAGGGCATTGGCTGAGAATGTAAGTTCAACTGCCAGAAGTACAACCATTTCAAATGGAAGGGTGTCCGTCGGAACCGTCGAGCACGTGTTGTCGGCACTGACCGGACTGGGCGTTGACAACGCCATCATTGAAATAGACAACAAGGAAGTCCCTATCCTTGACGGAAGCGCAAGGTTCTATATAGAGAAGATGGCAGCAGATCCGCTTGTGGATCAGGGAGTTGAGCGTAAATGGGTGGAGATAAGAGATGAGATATTTCTCGAAAACCGCAAAACCGGATCCTATCTACGCATAACCCCGAGCGAGACTCCGAGCATCGAGGTGACAATAGACTTCAACTCGAGGGTGCTTGGCGTTCAGACCGTCCGCTGGACTCCTGACGTTGATTTTGCAACAGAGATAGCGCCCTGCCGCACATTCTGCTTCTTCCACGAGATCAAGCATATGCTTATGCTCGGACTCGTCAAGGGCGGAGACGTGGAAAACGCGATAGTGATAGTGGAGAAACCTATATCGGAAAAGATGTTGAGCAAGATGGCAAAGTCTTTCAACCAGCCGCTTCTCAGCGTTACTCCCGAGGGCTACCTGAGCAATCTTGAACTCCGTTTTCCGGACGAATGCGGTCGTCACAAACTCCTTGACGTGATGGGAGACATGAGACTTGCAGGCGGATTCCTCAAGGCCCGTGTCGAAGCATACAAGCCCGGACACGCCATCAACACCGAAACGGCAAAACTTATACGGCAAAACCTTAAGTAACAACAGATTTATACAGACTGGATTATGGCAAACATACACCCACTTGCAACAGTACACCCGGGAGCAAAACTCGGCGCAAACGTCGAGGTCGGCCCATACGCGTACATTGACGACAACGTAGAAATTGGTGACGGCACCAAAATCCTTCCTCACGCCACCGTCTTTTCATATGTTAAGATCGGCAAGGACTGCACCGTATTTCCGGGAGCCGTTGTAGGCGCCATCCCGCAAGACCTCAAGTTCGAGGGCGAGGTGACTTACGTGGAGATTGGTGACCGCGTCAACATTCGCGAATGCGCCACAATCAACCGCGGAACCAAGGCCAGCGGCAAGGGCGTAACCAGAATCGGCGACGATACCCTCATAATGTCCTACGTCCACGTTGCGCACGACTGCACCGTCGGCAAGCACTGCATACTCGTAAGCTACGTCGGCATCGCCGGTGAGACCGAAGTAGGTGACTGGGCAATTATCGGAGGCGGAACCAAGGTTCACCAGTTCAGCAAGATAGGTACCCACGCAATGGTCGGTGGCGGTTCTGCCGTCAACAAGGACATCCCGCCATACTCCATCTGCGGACGCATTCCAATCTGCTTCGCCGGAGTCAACATCGTCGGACTGCGCCGCCGCGGATTCGATTCTGACACCATACGCAACATCAAGGACATATACGACACCATTTACTATCAGGGCTACAACATCTCCGACGGATGCGCCAAGGTCGAAGCCGGCTTCCTTCCGAGCGAGGAACGAGACACCATACTCGCCTTCATCACCAACTCCAAGCGAGGCATCGTAAGGGCCTCCGACTCATCCGAAAAGGGATCCATCGAGTAGTGCTCCTGTCGGTGGCATATTTCCCTCCTGTCGAATTCTTCGCCCTCCTGGCGGAGAATTCGACCGTTTATCTGGAGGCCTGCGAGTATTACTGCAAGCAGTCCTGGCGCAACCGCTGCCGCATCCTGACGGCTAACGGACCTATGGACCTGAGCTTTCCGGTGAAGCACTTCGGCGACCTTTTTCATACCCCGGTCAGCGAGGTGCAGGTCGATTATTCCGTGCCCTGGGTGCGCAGGACGCAGTATGCGATAGAGTCGGCATATTTCAACTCGCCATTTTTCATCTACTACAGGGATGAGTTGTTCGACATTCTGGACAGCCGTCCGGAAACGCTCTGGGAGCTGGATCTGGAACTGATACGCTTCTTCTGCCGCAAGATTGGCATAGCGCCGGAACTCATCCCGACCAGCGAATACGTGAAGCAGCCGTCCGGGGATGATTACAGGGAGGTCCTGCACCCGAAAAGAAGCAACAGCGTGCTTTCCGACAGGGGACTCGACCGCGGGTACTGGCAGCTTTTCCGTGAGCGTTTCGGCTTTGTCCCTGGATTGTCCGTTATGGACCTTCTTTTCAATGAAGGCCCGGAAAGCATATGCTGGATCAAGAATAATTCTTGATTTTCAAATATTTTTACTATCTTTGCAGTGTGAAAGAGATGGGAGGCCCGAGCGGGGCTTCCTTTTTTGTTGAAATTAATATGGTACAGGAAGAGTTCAGACAGGTTGTCGCACAGGCCGCAGAAGCGCGTGCCTGCACGGTCGTAGCAATTGAATTTGACGACTTTGACAATATTTTCGAGGTTGTGCTCGACAAGGAAAACGGAGATGTCACGCTGGATGACTGCGAGTTCGTCCACAGGGCCGTGCTCGACCGTTTTGACCGCAATGTCGAGGATTATGCCCTTACGGTCGGCTCTGCCGGCATAGATTCCGCCGAAGCGGACGAGATGTTGAACAATATGGAAAAAGAACAATAAAATGGAAAAAGAAAAAGCCGTAACCTTGATTGATGCATTCAAGGACTTCAAGGATGAGAAGAGCATTGACCGCCCGACGATGATGGGCGTGCTCAAGGATGTGTTTCTCACTCAGATAGCCAAGATCTACGGATCGGCGGACAATTTTGACGTGATTGTCAACGTTGACAAGGGGACCTGCGAGATTTACCAGAATTTCGAGATTGTCGAGGAAGTGGAGAATCCCAATGCGGAGATGACCCTTGAGCAGGTCCGTCAGGAAGATGGCGGAGATGACTATGAGATAGGCGATTCCTACGCAAAGATCTTCCCGCTTTCTGCGTTCGGCCGCCGCGGTATCCTGAACATTCGCCAGAACCTTCAGGGCCGCATTATGGATATCGAAAAGGCAAACGTTTACAAAAAATACCTCGCAAAGGTCGGAGAACTCTTTACCGGAGAGGTTTACCAGACCTGGACCAAGGAGGTACTTATACTTGACGAGGACGGAAACGAACTCCATATCCCTAAGAACGAGCAGATTCCGGGCGAGCGCTTCAAGAAGGGCGACTCAGTCCGCGCCATCATCAAGTCGGTGGATATGAAGAACAATACCACTCCGTACATCACCCTCAGCCGTACCAGCGACGGCTTCCTCGAGCGTCTTTTCGAGCACGAGGTACCGGAAATCGCCGATGGTCTGATCACGGTCAAGAAGGTTGTGCGCGTACCTGGTGAAAGGGCAAAGGTTGCCGTCGAGAGCTATGACGACCACATCGACCCTATCGGCGCCTGCATCGGTGTCAAGGGCGGCCGCATCCTCGGAATCGTGCGCGAGCTCAGGAACGAAAACATTGACGTGATTCAGTATTCGTCCAATCCTGTGCTGCTCATCCAGCGCGCCCTGCAGCCGGCTCACGTTTCGTCCATCGATCTGGGCGAGGGTCCTGAGGACAAGGTAAAGGTCTATATGCTTCCTGAAGAGGTCCGCAAGGGTATCGGCCGCAACGGCGTGAACATCCAGCTCGCCGGCAAGCTCGTAGGCCGCGACATCGAGGTTTGGCGCGACATCCCTGCCGGTCAGGAAGACGAGGAGGACGTTCTTCTGAGCGAATTCTCCAACGAAATTGACCAGTGGATCATCGACAAGCTCGAGTCCATCGGTTGCGACACCGCCAAGAGCGTGCTCGCGCTCGATCCGTCAGACGTTGCGAAGCGTGCTGACCTCGAGGACGAGACCGTAGCGGAGGTGATGGATATACTCAGATCGGAATTTGAAGATTAATCATAACAGTTAGAGAATGGCAGAAATCAGAATTAACAAATTGATGAGGCAGTTCAACATCGGCCTCGGCGACCTTGTTTCCTTCC
The DNA here is from genome assembly GCA_004556005.1 of Bacteroidales bacterium. Classification (GTDB taxonomy): domain Bacteria; phylum Bacteroidota; class Bacteroidia; order Bacteroidales; family UBA932; genus Cryptobacteroides. Next base: position 15,726 of record SFJA01000008.1, read on the forward strand.
TTAAAAAACTCGGTGTCGAAGTCGATGAGAACCCGAATGCCAAGGTGTCCGACGAATATTTGCCGGATATCAAGAAGCAGTTCGGCAAGGACCTCGAAGCAAAGCAGGCCGCAGACAAGGTTGAGGTACATATCATTGATATTTTGAACAAGGGTTCCAAGCAGGGAAAGCAGGAGGAGGAGACCGAGCCGGAGAGGGAAACGGTCATCAGGACCAATATGCTCAACAACGACAAACGTTCGGCCGAACAGAAAGCTGCAGAAAACAAGGCGGAGGCCTCTGCAGCAGTTGCCGAGCAGTCTGATTCTCCTGCCAGAAACGAGTCCGCAGCTCCTGAAAAGGAAGCGGAGGCTCCTCAAGAGACTTCGGTAAATGAAACTGCACCTGTTGAGGAGCAGTCTGCCTCAAACGCAGCCGAGCCTCAGCAGGAAGAGCAGGCCGCTGCCCCGGCAGAGACCCCTTCCGAGGAGAGCAGGCCGGAAGAACCGGCAAAGGAAGAGTTGGATTCTTCCCCTTTCGAGGCTGCTCCTGAACAGGAAGATGCGGCAGTAGAGAAAAAGGCTGAGCCTGAAGAGAAGCCTGAGGCTGCGCAGTCACCTGCCGAGTCGGAGGTTAAGGCTCCCGACAAGAGCGAGAGCACTCCTTTCAAGGTTGTCGGCAAGATCGACCTCAACCAGTTCAAGCGCAAGCCTGAGAAACGCGAGCGCATAGGCAAGCAGAAGGTTGACGTGGCCAAGGCTGGTGCCAACATCGACCGCAACTCCGGCAAGAAGGACAAGCAGAACCAGAACAATCAGCAGCAGGCGCAGCAGCAGTCCAGCCGCAGTAAACGCAAGCGCGACAAAAACGCCGAACGCTTCAAACCGGCTATGACCGAGGCGGAGCAGGAGGAAATGCAGAAGGAGATACAGAAGCAGGTCAAGGAGACCTACGCCAGGATGAACGAGGGCAAGAAGAACAACTTCGGTGCAAAATACCGCAAGGAAAAGCGCGAAGCCGCAGCCCTCAAGACCCAGGAGGAGCTCGCCGAGGCTGCAGCTGGTCAGAAGACGCTCAAGGTCACCGAATTTGTGACCGTAAACGACCTCGCTACCCTTATGAACAACACTCCGGTGGTCAAGGTCATCGGCGCTTGTATGAGCCTTGGACTTATGGTGTCCATCAACCAGAGGCTCGATGCTGAAACCCTCGTCCTCGTAGCGGAAGAATTCGGCTACAACGTCGAGTTCGTGACCGCTGACATCTCCGAAGAAATCAATGCAAACGAAACGCCTGACCGTCCGGAGGATCTCGTGGAGAGGCCGCCTATCATTACCGTGATGGGACACGTCGATCACGGCAAGACGTCGCTGCTCGACTACATACGCAAGTCCAACGTCATTGCGGGCGAGGCCGGTGGAATCACCCAGCACATAGGTGCGTACAGCGTCACCCTCGAGGATGGCAGGAAGATTACCTTCCTCGATACTCCTGGACACGAGGCGTTTACCGCCATGCGTGCGCGCGGAGCACAGCTGACGGACCTTGCGATCATCATCATTGCGGCTGACGATGCCGTGATGCCGCAGACCATAGAGGCTATTAATCACGCGCAGGCTGCAAATGTGCCTATGGTATTTGCTATCAATAAGATAGATAAACCGGGCGCTGACTCTGAAAAGATACGCCGCCAGCTTTCCGAAATGAACATTCTCGTTGAGGACTGGGGTGGAAAATACCAGTGCCAGGAGATTTCGGCAAAGAAGGGTCTCAATGTGGACAAGCTTCTGGAAAAGGTGCTTCTCGAGACCGATCTGCTTGAACTCAAGGCCAATCCTAACAAGCTCGCACAGGGTGCGGTCATTGAGTCTTCACTTGACAAGGGTCGCGGATATCTGGCTACAGTGCTTGTGCAGGAAGGAACCCTGCGTCAGGGCGACGTGATGCTCTGCGGCGCATACTACGGCCGAATCAAGAGTATGTTCAACGAACGTGGACAGAAGGTTACCGAGGCCGGTCCTTCCACTCCGGTATCCGTGCTCGGACTCAGCGGAGCTCCTGCAGCCGGTGAAAAGTTCAACGTGCTCGCAGAGGAGCGTGATGCAAAGAGCATAGCTGCCAAGCGTGAGCAGCTGATACGCATCCAGGGTATCAAGACCCAGAAGCATATGACACTCGAGGAGATTGGACGCCGTATCGCCATCGGCAACTTCAAGGAACTCAACGTCATTGTCAAGGGTGACGTGGACGGTTCAGTAGAGGCTCTTTCGGACTCTCTCATCAAGCTCAGCACCGAGGAGGTACGCGTAAACGTCATCCACAAGGCCGTGGGTGCCATTTCCGAGTCAGACGTGCTGCTTGCCGAGGCTTCCGACGCGGTAATCATCGGTTTCCAGGTTCGTCCTTCTGTCGAGGCCCGCAGGGCGGCTGACAAGGAAGGCATAGAAATCAGGCTTTACTCAGTCATCTATGACTGTATAAACGAGGTCAAGGACGGTATAGTCGGTATGCTCGAGCCTGAGAAGAAGGAGGATGTGATTGCCACTGCCGAGGTCAAGCAGACCTTCCGCATCAGCAAGGTGGGTACCATTGCCGGCTGCATTATACGTGACGGCAAGATGATACAGAAGTCCAAGGTGCGTCTCATACGCGATGGTATCGTGGTTTACACCGGAGAACTCGGGTCGCTCCAGATCGGCAAGGATACCGTCAAGGAGGTTCCGGCCGGCAAGGAGTGCGGTATGTCAATCGCCGGTTACAACGATATCAAGGAAAAGGATGTCATCGAGGCATTCCAGATAATAGAGATAAAGAGGACGCTTTAGTCCTCTTTTCTTATTTTGACTTTTGTCGAATCCTGCAGCCCGTCAAACCCGCCGGTCACCAGAGTTTCGTCTCCTTCAAGTCCGCTGATCACGACGGTACGTTTACCGTCACGTATATCCAGCGGCTCTTCCTGGAGCACGACCGGACGGCGTGAGACGGTGCTGTCGGTTTTTATAACCCAGACATAATGAGACGCTCCATCCTGCCTGAGAGCCCCTGACGGTATGGTGACCAATTCTTTGATGCCTCCGGAGAGTTTGAATTTCAATTCGGTGCCGCTCGCTATCGGCTGCCCTTCCTGCGTTTCCGGCTCGAAAACGCATTCGTAGCACCCGTTCATCCTGTTGGGCTTGGGAGAGCATCTCACCATAACGGCGCTTATACGTGTGTCACGACCCTGGAATAGCAGGACCTGCCCCATTTCCGGAAGCGCTTCAGATTCTATATACGCAACAAGTTCGGTACGGGTCGGATCGATTATGGTAAGCAGCTCGTCTCCTGCTGACAGGCTGGCTCCCGCAGCCGCGCCCACAACCGTTACCTCGGCGTCAAAAGGAGCCCTTATCGTGCAGGCGCTCTGCAACTTGCGGGCTCTTGCCAATTCTTCACGCGCCGCCTCTACCTTCTTCCTGAGCTCTGCAGTGCCCGTCATCTCATCGGGAATTTCCTCCTGATTCCTGCCGCGCGTCTTTACTGTCGCTGCGGATGCCTTGCCCAGTTCGGCCTCGAGTCTGGCCAGATTGGCGGCTGCATCGCGGACGCTCGCGCTCAGCGTGGCCGAATACAGTCTTGCAAGCACCTGACCCTTGACCGCTTTGCCTCCCTCCCGGGCATCCATGCTTTCCACGACGCAGTCGAACGGCGCGGTGAACCTGTGCACCCTCACCGGTCTTGCAACCGCCGTGTAGGTATAGGTTCTGTTATCTTCTATGATGGTTTTGCCGGCCTGGGAAGCAATGACTACCGGGATAGATTCTCCTTTGTCTGAAACGAGTCTGCAGGATACTGTGCAAAGGCACAATACCGCCGTCATGATATGTCTGGTGTAATTTTTCATAGCATTGTTTTATTTGCAATTATGGTGATAATTCTTTAGTTTTACAACATTATGCGAAAATTAATAACCATCATTGCCTCATGCGCCCTTCTGGTTTGCCAGGCGTATGCATCTCAGAACAATCGTAGTACAGAAAAAAGAATTGATGCCATCATTTCCGGGATGACCCTGGAGGAGAAGGCCCATATGCTGGTCGGCCTGTGGGAAAGCGGTGTCCCTTCGAATATCATCAGTTCCGCCGGCCGCACGCATCCGCTCGAGCGTTTCGGGATCATTCCTGCAACTATGAATGACGGAGCCACGGGTCTGCGTATGGACACCTTGAGAACCGGTTATCCGGACGAACGCTACTATTGCACCGGTTTTCCGGTGGCAACTATGGTGGCTTCCACCTGGAATGACGAAATCGCCCGAAAGGTCGGTGCCCGCATCGCGGACGAGATGCTTGCGTACGGCAGCGACCTGCTTCTCGGCCCGTCGCTCAACATACAGCGCAACCCCCTGTGCGGCAGGAATTTCGAATACTATTCCGAGGATCCTTACCTTTCCGGCCACACTGCCGCTCAGTTCATAATCGGGCTCCAGTCAAAGGGACCGGGCGCGACGGTAAAGCATTTTGCTGCAAACAACCAGCAGAGCGCAAGAATCAACAATGATGCGCGCATTTCCCAGCGTGCGCTCAGGGAAATATATCTGCGAAATTTCGAAATAGCCATAAAGGAAGGCGATCCCGTTGCCGTAATGAGTTCATACAACTATATCAACGGTACGCGCACCTGTGCAAGCCCTGAACTGCTCACCGGAATTCTCCGGAAGGAATGGGGCTGGAACGGCGTGGTGATGACGGACTGGTTCCAGCCGGAAGTGACCGCCGATTGCGTCAGGGCGGGCAATGACCTTATGATGGGCGGATGCCAGGCCCAGGTGGATGATATCATACGGGCGGCAGAGGACGGAACGCTGACTATGGATGTCATCGACCGCAACGTCCGCAACGTGCTCCGCTTCGTGCTTCAGACCCCTGGTCAGAACGGACTCGTGCCGAACTACGAGGCTCATTTGGAATTGGGCGCTCCGGTGGCACTGGAGGCTGCGGAAGAAGGTATAGTCCTTCTCAAGAACGACGCTTCGGTGCTGCCGCTCGACAGCGACGAGACGGTGGCCGTATTTGGCATCGGCAGCTATCTTTTCTATCCTAACGGACTTGGCTGCGCCGATATCAACAAGCCGTACACCATCAACCTTCTCGAAGGAATGAAGCGGGAGGGCATAAAGATCAATCAGACGGTTGACAGATACTACAACAAGTTCATCGAGGCTGAACAGGTCCAGCTCTACGAGACCAATACCAAGACCTGGAAGAACTGGTTCTTCGGGTACAAGATGCCGCAGGAAGCGATCCTGAGACCGTTTTTCATTGAAAAGAGAGCGGCTGATTGCGACAAGGCCATAATCACCATAGCCAGAAACATAGGCGAAGCCCTCGACCGCGATTATGTGGAGGGAGAATACCTGCTTTCCCCGCAGGAGCGCGACATGATATCTGCCGTATGCGACATTTTCCATAAGGCCGGCAAAAAGGTGATAATCGTCGTCAATACTGGAAGCCCTATAGAACTTGGCAGTGAGTGCATAGAAAAAGCCGATGCCATACTGCTTGCATGGCAGCCGGGACAGGAAGGCGGAAGGGCTGTGGCCAGGGTGCTCAACGGCAAGGTGAATCCTTCGGGAAAACTCCCGGTGACCTGGGCATCGGACTATTATGACATTCCTTCATCAAAGAATTTCCCTATACATTACGTATTTAACTGGGATGACGTAAAGCCTTTCGGACGCGAGTCGCTCAAACAGACCCGCAATCTCGGCTATACCATATATGAAGAGGATATCTGGGTGGGATACAGGTATTTCGACACCTTTGGCAAGGCAGTGGACTTTCCTTTCGGATTCGGTCTTTCCTATACTTCCTTCGAGTGGAGTGATGCCCGTCTGGAAAAGAAGGGACGCGATGCCGTCAAGATAAGCATTTGCGTAAAGAACGTCGGCGACCGTCCCGGCAAGGATGTGGTCCAGATCTATTCTACGGCGCCCCGGATCGAGGGGTTTGAAACTCCGGCCCACGAACTCCGCGCTTACGGCAAGACGCCTCTGCTGCAGCCTGGAGAGAGCGTGAAGATGGAATGGACAATTGCTTATGATGACCTTGCATCCTTCCACGAAGACACGATGAGCTGGATAACTCAGGCAGGCGAGCATATCCTTTCGTTTGGTGCATCAAGCGCCGAGATGAAGGACTCGCTGAGTTTCACTCTTTCTCGAGAAAGGGTGCGCAAGGTAAGCAATAAATTGTAAATCAGCTATATCCACTGTTAGAGCAGAGGGGAAAACAGCCGGGCGAAAGATTCGGCTATCCTGCGCCATTTGCGTCTTGACTGCCAGTTTTCCTGATTGATCTCTATGCTTTCGCTTTCGTCCTGGAGGAAGGCGTCGCGGAGCCGGTGCGCGATGCCGGCATCGTAGAAAAATGCGTTAATTTCGAAATTCTGCTCGAAACTGCGCACGTCTATGTTTGTAGAACCTATGGTCGAAACCCTGTCATCGGAAACAATGGCCTTGGAATGCATATATCCTCCGGTATAGAAATATACCCTGACGCCCGCGTTGAGGGCATCCTGGACATAAGAACGTGATGCGTAGGTGGTCAGCGCTCCTCTGTCGCCGCTGGCAGGAATTATGATGCGCACGTCCACTCCGGCAAGCGCGGCATTCTTGAGCGCCATCATAACCGGTTCATTCGGAATGAAGTAAGGGGACTCGATATATACATATTTGTGCGACTGGGTGATTATGCGTATGATTCCCTGCATTGTCACGTGCCACTCGTCCATAGGCCCTGAACTTGCAACCTGCATGGTTACATTGCCGCAGGGCTCGCAACGCGGATAATACCTCTCATCGCATACAAACTGCTTGGTGGAGAATTGCCAGTCAACCAGAAATGCGGTCTGAAGCTCTGATGCTGCAGGACCTTCCACCCTGAAGTGGGTGTCGCGCCATTTGCCGCACTGTATGCCCTTGGAATATCTGTCGGCTATGTTCATGCCTCCGCAATAGCCTATCCTACCGTCAATTACCACGAGTTTGCGGTGGTTGCGGAAATTGGCATCGTTGGATACGAATGGAACGAAAATCTTGAGGAAGGAACTGACTTCCACACCGTACTTCTTTAGCCTGTTGTAGAACTTGCGTCTCTGAATATTGGCTGCATCGTCAATCTGGACGCGCACCTTGACGCCTTCCTGCGCCTTTGCAATGAGTATGTTGCCTATTTCCGTGCCTATATGGTCATCGGCAAAAAGATAGAACTCCAGATGTATGTGGTCCTTGGCGTAGCGCAGGTCCTCCATCATATCCCTGACCATTGGGTCGAAAGAGGTATATACGCGTATGTCATTGCCATTTAGCGGTACAGCCTTGTTGGTCATCCACAGCAGGTTTGCCATATCTGAAAGCTCCGTCAGGCAGGCAGGGTCGTACTGATCCACGCTGAATCTTTTGAGAGCTGCAAGTTTGTCGCTGCTGATAAGTCTGCGCTGACGCTTGTTCATGCCGACAAGATAGTACAGAACCAGCCCGACGCCGGGGACAAACACTAGCAGGAGTATCCAGGCGAGCGTCTTGACGGGATGTCTGTTTTCGGTGATGAGAGCTAGGCAGACACCAACAAGCAGCAGAACGAAAAATACTTCCAACCAGATTTTCATTTTCCAAGTCTTATACCTTCCGTCCTGCTGCTGCAAAAATTATGCTTGCAGGCTATTGCTGCAGGAGTTCCCTGGCTTTTTGCAGCGCCGGGGTAATGTGCGGCTGTATGCTTGACTCCGGCACCAGTTTGTCTATGCCGAATGCAAGCAGACTGCTGCGTACCTGTTCGTTGACGCCAGACAGGATGACCTTGATGCCGCGGCGATGGCTGCGGTCTATAAGGTTCTTGAGGTTGTTGATGCCGGTGGAGTCGATGAAAGGCACCTTCCTCATTCTGATTATCCTTACCTTGACATTGCGCCTCTTGTCTTCGAATTCCTCGAAACGGCTGGCTAGCCCGAAGAAGAAAGGACCGTTGATCTCGTAAACGTCCACGCCCTCCGGAATGTCAAGGTACTGGGTGTCTTCCGGATTGACGGTCTCTTCCTGGGAGCTGGAGCTGACACGATGTTCAGCGTCGAGCACTTCGATGGTCGTGGTCTGCATTACCCGGCGTACGAACAGCACGATAGCGAGCAGAAGTCCGACTTCGATCGCTACGGTAAGATCGACTATCACGGTAAGGAAGAAGGTTATCAGCAGCACTGCCACATCCGCCCAGTCGCCCCTCAGAAGGTATTTGAAGGTGCGCCACTCGCTCATGTTGTATGCCACCATCACAAGGATAGCCGCAAGAGCGGAAAGCGGAATGTACACCGCGTAAGGCATGAGGAAGAGATAAATGAGCAGCAGGACGATAGCGTGGATGATGCCCGTAACCGGGGTCTTGCCGCCGTTGTTGATGCTCGCCATCGTACGGGCTATGGCGCCTGTTGCAGGAATTCCCCCGAAAAGCGGGGTGACGATGTTCGCTATGCCCTGGCCGATGAGTTCAGTGTTGGCATTGTGGTGCTTTCCGGTCACGCCGTCAGCGACCATTGCCGCAAGCAGCGACTCGATTGCGCAGAGTATGGCGATGGTGAATGCCGGCGATACGAGATTGCCGATGACCTCGAGCGACATCTCGGGAACTACCGGCTTGGGCAGGGGCAGGCCGCCTGCAAGTTCCGGGAATTTGCTGCCTATGGTCGCCAGATGAATTCCTCCGAAACGGTCGAGCAGCACCGATGCGACGGTTCCGGCTATCAGGGCGATGAGTGAGCCGGGAATCTTCTTGGAAAAGCGTCCCCAGACGATGATGAGCAGCAGGCAGACTATGCTGGATGCCGCCTCTATCCAGTTGATGTTCCCCAGGTTGGAGAGGTAGCAGCCCCACTGCGGGAGGAATCCGGCCGGAACGTCAACGGTCAGGCCGAAAAAGTCCTTCATCTGCGTCGAGAATATCGTGACCGCTATACCGCTGGTAAAGCCGACAACGATAGGGTAGGGGATGAATTTGAACACACCGCCCATCTTAAGCAGACCCATTGCTACCAGTATGATTCCCGCCATTATGCTGGCGATAATCAGACCCTGCATTCCGTATTGCGAAACGATTCCGGCGACTATTACGATGAAAGCGCCGGTAGGACCTCCGATGAGGAAGTTTGAACCTCCGAAGAAACTGATGAGGAATCCCGCTACGATGGCGGTGATGAGTCCCTGCTGAGGACTTACGCCGGAAGCGATTCCGAATGCGATGGCCAGAGGGAGAGCGATGATTCCGACTATGATGCCGGCAATGAGGTCAGATACGAAGAGCTGTTTGTTGTACTTGCCCTTTTTGAAAAGTCCGAAGAACTTGGGTCTGAAGACTTCGCTAAAATTGTATTTCACGGTTAACACTACTTTTTGGGCGCAAAACCAGCGCCATCAGAATGAAAAAAAATACAGGCCGGCTATAGCTAACCGACCTGTAATATCTTGTGTCATAAGACATTACTGCTCTTCCTGGAGACGCAGGTGCTGCACGTAGATAGCCTTCATCTTGGCCATACGACGCCTTACGGACGGCTTTTCAAAATTCTTGCGTGCGCGAAGCTCACGGATTGCGCCTGTCTTTTCGAACTTGCGCTTGAACTTTTTCAGCGCGCGCTCGATGTTCTCTCCATCCTTTACCGGTACGATAATCATTCTTTAAATCACCCCCTTTTTCTTTAGCGGTCGCAAAGGTACTCATTAATTTTTTATTTGCAAATAGTTTTGAACGATATCTTTCAATATTAAAGAGTTAATTTTGTATTCACCTTGCGCTCCCCAATAACGTGGGAGGCGACCGATACCATGAACTGTACAAAATTTCTGAAACTTTGCATACCGGCGGTGCTGGTTTTGCTCGCCCGCCTCTTTCTGTCCTTTTCCGCTTCGGCCCAGTCCTCCGGCGAATGTTTGAGGGTCGCCTGCGTGGGGAACAGCATTACCTATGGTGCCTGTATAGACAACCGGGACCGCGACAGTTATCCCGCCGTCCTTTCTCAAATGCTCGGAAAAGGCTATGAGGTGCGCAATTACGGTGTCAGCGCCCATACTCTTTTAAGCAAGGGCGACCATCCTTATGTCACTGCCAGGCAGTACAAGGCGGCGTTGCAATTCAATCCTGATATCGTCGTCATAAAGTTGGGAACCAATGACAGCAAGCCGCAGAACTGGCAGTATGCCGATGACTTCGAGTCCGACTATGGCTCTCTGATAGAGTCATTCCGTGCTCTGCCGGCCAATCCGCGTATCATTCTGTGCCTGCCTACCGCTTCTTTCAATCCAAAACATGACATAAGAGACAGCGTCGTGCTGTATGGAGTCATACCGCGCATTATCAGAACTGCCGAGAAATATGGATTGGAAATACTTGATTGTCATTCTCTTACGGCCAATATGCCTGAGCGCTTTCCCGATGGCATACATCCTGACCGCGAGGGTGCCGCGATACTTGCCGCTGCCGTTTACGGCCAGATTACAGGAAAGAAACTCACTTTGAACCAGGACTTCCGCCTGCAGCCTTTCCCGGGCATCAGGTCGAAGTGGCGCGGATTTGACAAGTACGAATTTTCCTTTGAAGGCAGGACCGCAATCGTGGTGAGCCCCGTTTCGCCTCTTCCGGGCCGGCCGTGGATATGGAGACCGGCGTTCTTCGGCGCATTCCCGGCAGTTGACGTTGCGATGCTAGCACTGGGGTATCACGTTGTATATTACGACGTTACTCACTTGTACGGCAGTCCGCGCTCTCAGGATATGGGAGACCGATTCTATGCTTATATGCGCAAGTACTACGACTTTTCGGAGAAGGTGATTATGGAAGGATTCAGCCGCGGCGGCCTGTTCGCTGTCAACTGGGCTGCCCGCAATCCCGACAAGGTAAGCTGCATCTACCTCGATGCGCCGGTTTGCGATATCTACAGCTGGCCGGGAAAGGAAAGGGCTGAACTTTTCGACGCATTCGTAGCCGAATGGGGACTTTCCGCCCAGGAAGCCGATAATTTCAGGGACAACCCGCTTGACCACCTCAAGCCGCTTGCAAAGGCGCACGTTCCAATCGTTGCGGTAGCTGGAGACTCGGACGCCACGGTTCCATATGAGGACAATCTGAAGAAACTCGCCGAGCGTTACAGGAAACTGGGCGGCAAGATAGATGTCATATTGAAGGAGGGATGCGACCATCATCCGCACAGTCTGGATGCCCCGGCACCCATTGTACGGCTTATTCTTGATGCAGTTCTCTGACAAACTCTTCCATCCCCTCGCAGGCCTTTTTCCTGATATGGGTGATGCGTCGGTCGTAAAGAGGAATCTCGGCCGGGTCGATTATCCATATCGGTGTGGATGCGCGTGCGTATCGGTATAGTCCGGCGGCAGGATAAACCTGCAGGGACGTGCCGATGATAAGCAGTATGTCGGCCTTCTCGACCAGGTCAATTGCGCGCTCGAGTTTCGGGACGGCTTCTCCGAAAAACACTATGTGCGGCCTGTATTGTGCCCCGTTCGGCGCAATGTCGCCTATGTTCACTTCCCCGTAGCCGCAATCGACCACGTACTGCTCGCTGAATCCGTCACTTTCGTTGCAGGTGTTCTCCGGCCTTATCTTGGTCGCTTCGCCGTGCAGATGTACGACGTGAGTTGAACCTGCCCTTTCGTGCAGATTGTCAATGTTTTGCGTAATGACGTCCACTATATAGTCCTTCTCCAGTCCGGCAATTGCTCGGTGAGCTTCATTTGGACGGGCCTCGGCCAGCTTGCGCCGCTGAATGTTGTAAAATTCAAGTACTTTGCCGGGCTGCCTTTCCCAAGCCTCTGCTGAAGCTACCTCATACGGGTCGATCCCGTCCCAGAGACCTCCGTTGTCCCTGTAGGTTGAAAGCCCGCTCTCGGCGCTTACTCCCGCGCCCGACAATACAACTATCCTTTTTTTCATAAGAGTGTCAGTCGTCATTTATATTGAAGAAATACCTCTTTGCCCAGTATTCGAAGAGGGGGTCGAGAACCACCGGCTCGTCCTTTTCATCAAAGGTGATTATCTCCTTCTTGCACAGAGCGTCCCGCAGACGCTTCACGTTTGCCGACGAGTTCAGCCGGTACTTGCCAATAACTTCGGTACTGCTGAATTTCTTGTGCCCGTCAAGTATTGCCCTCAAAAGGCAGAGCTGGAACGTTGTCAGGTCATCCATAGTGCTGCGGAACCTCGGCTCGTGAATCGAAATCAGCGTGTCCAGCGCCTCGAGAAGAATTGGTTCCATAATATAACCCTTTGACAAAGAATCACATATCGCTGCAAAATGGTTGATGTACCAGATGTTCCCCCTGAACAGCTTGCACACCCCAATCATCAGATCCCTGTCCAGCACCTTGCCGCTTGCCATAAAGCCCCTGATGATCTGGTCTATGATTTCCTTGTTTTCAAAGCCGCTCAACTTCAGATGTTCCACTTGCCTGAAATAGAATTTGCGGTGCTCGAAAATCTCCTTCATCGCATTGACGCGCGAGCCGACGAAAATGAAACTGCACCACTTGCGAAGCTCGGGTTCCAGATTCTCAAACACCTTTTGCTGAATCCTGCAGACACGCTCGCCGTCCTCGGTAAGCATAATGTTCTGATACTCTTCGAGTACAACGTACATCTTCTGCGCCTTGGCGCCCGCAATGCGGTAAGGCAGCTCCAGCAGGCTCCTGATGTCGTTGTCGTCTATGTCCCAGTTCAGGGACAGGATCCTTCCGCTGTCGCTGAACTGCTGCACGTCGTGCACGAAATGAGTCTGAGGAAGCAGCCGCGACACCGTCTCTGCATAATCCGACACGCTCAGCTGCGCGGACTTGATGACAGCCGATCCCAGCCCCAGCAGGTAGTCGGCAATCGTCCTGACGTTGAGCAGGGAGAATTCTGCCGTGCAGAACTGCATCGAGCTTATGCGCATATTGTAGAAAGTCTGGCGTATGAGTGAGCTCTTGCCCGTCTTTTCCGGCTCGTAGATGGCGACGTTCTCGCTCTGGCTGAGCAGGTTGCCGAGTATGGATATGTCGCCGCGCCGGCCTATGTTGTTTTTGCCGGTTACCGGTTTGTTGTACACGAAATTGCCATCCATATGTAACACAATTGTTTCTCTGCAAAAATACTAAATAATTTGCTATGTCAAATAATTTTGCGTACATTTGCAACCCATTTTTGAGATGACCGTCAAGCTTGTGATTAAGAGCCGCCCCGATGGCGGACGCTTGCGGCCGGAACTTTTAAACAAGTTTTATTTATGTACGCAATCGTAGACATTGCAGGTCAGCAGTTTAAAGTAGAAGCTGGCAATGAGATCTTTGTGCAGAGGCTTGCCGATGCCAAGGGTGCTGATGTGGAGTTCAAGAAGGTGCTTCTCGTCGCAGATGACGCTGCCGTGAAGGTAGGTACTCCTTATGTAGAGGGCGCAGTAGTCAAGGCTACCGTACTCGATGATGAATGCAGGGCAGACAAGGTGATTGTATTTAAGAAGATCCGCCGCAAGGGTTTCCAGAAACTCAACGGACACCGTCAGCTCCTTACCAAGATCAAAATCAACGAAATCGCTTAATTCTGAAAGACTATGGCACACAAGAAAGGTCAATCAAGTTCAAAGAACGGTCGTGAGTCGCAGAGCAAACGCTTGGGTCTCAAGAAGTTTGGTGGTGAAGTTGTAAAGGCAGGCAACATCATCGTACGTCAGAGAGGTACTGTTCACAATCCTGACAAGAATGTCGGAATGGGCAAGGACCACACTCTTTATGCTCTCATAGACGGAACAGTTAAGTTCACCCGCAAGAGGGAGAATAAATCCTATGTTTCGGTAATTCCTTTTGAGAACTGATCTCGGAGGAGACACAATAGATGGGCTTGCACTTCGAGACAGGTGTAGGCCCTTTTTTAATATTTTCAAGTTATGTTGACACTTAAAACCTTACGCGATAACCCGCAACTGGTTGTCGATAAACTAAAAATCAAGAATTTTGACGCATCCGCGATAGTGGATAAGGTGCTTGAACTCGACAGGAAGCGTCGTGCCCTACAGACGGAAAGCGATTCCCTGATCGCCCAGCAGAGGCAGAAGGCTGCCGAAATAGGCTCCCTGATGAAACAGGGCCTGCGTGACGCTGCAGAAAAGGTCAAGGCCGATGTCGCTGCGCTCAAAGCAAGGTCAAACGAGCTCATCGCAGGAATGAACGAGGCCAGCGAGGAGATGGAGAAGCAGCTTGTCCTTATGCCTAACCTCCCGTGCGAACTCATAAAGCCTGGCAAAGGAGCTGAGGATAATGAGATAGTAAAGATGGGCGGCCCGGAAGTGAAACTTCCGGAAGGCGCCCTTCCTCACTGGGAACTGGCAAAGAAGTACGATATCATTGACTTTGATCTCGGAGTAAAGATAACGGGAGCCGGATTCCCTGTATATAAAGATAAGGGAGCCAAGCTCCAGAGAGCTCTCATCAACTTCTTCCTCGATTGCAACACCGCAGCCGGTTACAAGGAAGTTGAGCCGCCTGTAGTTGTCAACAAGGACTCAGGATTCGGAACCGGTCAGCTTCCTGACAAGGAAGGCCAGATGTATCACGCCGAGGTGGATGACTTCTATCTTGTTCCTACGGCCGAAGTGCCTGTAACCAACATTTTCCGTGACGTCATCCTCAATCAGGACCAGATTCCTCAGAAGCTCACCGCATATACGCCTTGCTTCCGCCGCGAGGCCGGTTCATACGGAAAGGATGTGAGAGGTCTCAACCGCCTGCATCAGTTCGACAAGGTGGAGATTGTGCGCGTGGAAAAGCCGGAAAACAGTTATGCCGCTCTTGATGAGATGGTTGCACACGTGGAGAGCATAGTGAACAAGCTCGGCCTCAAGTACAGGATACTTCGCCTTTGCGGAGGTGATATGAGTTTCACTTCAGCAATTACCTACGACTTTGAACTCTGGTCTGCAGCTCAGCAGCGCTGGCTAGAGATTTCTTCAGTCTCAAACTTCGAGAGCTATCAGTCAAACCGTCTGCATCTGCGCTACCGCGACGAGGAAGGCAAGATTCAGCTTGCCCACACTCTCAACGGCAGCTCACTGGCCCTTCCGAGGGTGGTTGCAGCGCTTCTTGAGGACAACCAGACTCCTGAAGGAATCGTAATTCCTGAAGTATTGCGTCCTTACACCGGATTTGACATTATCAAATAGGCGCGTGATACAGTCACGTACCATACTCGGAATCGACCCCGGAACCAACCTGCTTGGTTTCGGGATTGTCCGTGTAGATGCGGCAGGCAAAGCTCACTTTGTGGATATGGGCGTGGTGGACCTGCGCAAGATGCCTGACAACTACGAAAAGCTTAATATTATCTTCAACAAGGTCGGAGCACTTTGTGACCTTCATCACCCTGACGATCTTGCCATCGAGTCTCCTTTTTACGGACGAAACGCGCAGGTAATACTCAAGCTTGGCCGTGCCCAGGGTGCGGCTATGATTGCTGCCCTGAGCAGGGACATTCCCGTGTATGAATACGCCCCGCGAAAGGTCAAAATGGCAATCTGCGGCAATGGAGCGGCATCCAAGGAACAAGTTTCACTCATCGTGGAAAAAAGCCTTGGCATAAATATTGCTTCGCAGCACCTCGATGCAACGGACGCCCTCGGAATAGCGATGTGCCATTACTATCAGCTGAAAAGCCCACTCAGCGGGCAAGGCGCTTCAAGTTCCTGGGAAAAATTCATCAAGTTGAACCCCGACCGCATCAAGTGATTCAAAGGGAAGGATTTTCCCGTAACTGTTTTATTCTGAACTATAGATGAAAGTGCTGAAATCTACTCTGCTGGCGGTGGCGTTCTGTCTGCTTACCGCATTTTCTGCATCTGCCCAAAGAAACGTAAAGGCGTTGCTCGTTGACGAAACAAGCGGCGACCCAATCGGCTTTGCCACCGTCTCTCTTACCAAAAAGGGACAGGAAAAGGCTTACAAGTACATACTCAGCAACGAAGCCGGCAAGGTTGAACTGGAAAACGTCAGGAAAGGATCCTATGAGTTCAAGGCAGAGTTTCTCGGTTATGTTCCTCTCAAGCTGGAACTTACCGTGGAAGACAAGCCCGTGGACCTCGGCACTCTCAAGATGAAACTTGACCAGGAACAGCTGGACGCTGCAAAGGTAACTGCCCTCGGCAACCCGATAATCGTTAAGAAGGATACCATAGAGTACAATGCGTCCTCGTTCAAGACCACCGAGAACGACGTGCTTGAGGACCTGCTCAAAAAACTCCCCGGCGTTGAGGTGTCAGAGGACGGCTCCATTACTGTCAACGGGCAGAGTATCAACAAGATAACCATAGATGGAAAGACCTTCTTCCTTGATGACCCGCAGCTCGCATCCAAGAACATTCCGGCCAAGATAGTCAACAAGGTCAAGGTAATCGACAAGAAGTCAGAGCAGGCGGAATTTACAGGAATCGACGACGGACAGGAAGAAACCGTCATTGACCTGTCAATCAAGCCCGGAATGATGAACGGAACCTTCGGCAACGTGATGGCAGGCGCCGGACACGATGTGCCGTCAAGCTCCGGAATATCAGGCGATTACCGCTATCAGGGAGCTGCATTCGCAGGCAAGTTCACCGACAAGACCCAGATCTCCCTCGTGCTCAACGGCAACAACACCAACAACCGCGGATTCAACGACCTCGCCGGCTCGATGATGCAGGGAATGCGCGGCGGCGGAATGGGACGCGGCCAGGGCGGCTGGGGCAGCGGCAACGGCATCACCACCTCCTATATGGGCGGAATCAATGCCGCAAGCGAATTCTTCAACGGCCGTATGGACCTCGGCGGCAACTACCTCTACAACCACACCGACAAGGAGGTTGAGGAGTCCAGCCGCAAGACTACCTACCTTGACAACAGGGACCTCATCTACTCCAGCGATGGAACAAGTTCCAATGTCTCTGACGGTCACCGTTTCGGACTTAGGCTTGAACACAAGTTCAGCGACAATACCTCGTTGATATTCGAGCCGCAGGTGAATTTCGGCGGAGGCAATTATCTGGAAAACAGCACATACTCGACCATAACCGATTATCACACAGGCGAATCGGAAAACACCAACAGCGGTAAGAGTCTGAGCAGCGGCGCCAATAACAATATCAACACAAGCGGAATGGCCTTACTGCGCCAGCGCCTCGGCAAACCGGGCAGGACGCTTACTATTATGACCCGCTACAGTTTCTCCAACAACAAGCTGGGTGGTGACAACTACTCTCTCACTACTGCCGGAGGCAAGGAGTCGCTCATCAATCAGACTTTCGAGTCAGTTGCCAATTCTTCATCGGTAACGGCAACGCTCACATACACCGAACCTCTTGCTGAGAGACTTTTCCTCGAGGGAAACTACTCATACAGCTGGTCTGACAGCAAGTCCGAAAAAACTACTACCGACAATACCACCGGACTTATCGATTATACCTATTCCAACCGCATCAACAACTCCTACAAGCGCCACGACGCCGGATTCAACATCCTCTACCAGACGGAAAAGTTCCGCGCACAGGCTGGTCTTGCCATTCTGCCTACCCATACCTACAACAGCACGACCAAGTATGGCGCTACCACCGGACAGTTCGAGCCGATGACCTATACTTCCGACGTGCTCAACTGGTCGCCAAGGGTGATGCTTTTCGGAGATTTTTCCGATAATCTGAGCGGACGTATGTTCTACAACGGAACGAGCTCACAGCCATCCACTTCACAGTTGATGCCGGTTCCGGATATCTCCAATCCGCTTGCCATATCGTTCGGTAATCCTAATCTCATCCCATACTTCTCTCATCAGCTGAGGGGTGACCTCAGGTACTCGAACAGGGAGAATTTCTCTTCGTTCAACATCAGGTTCAACGGAGGCTTTGTGCAGGATCCTATAGTCAGCGCACTCTGGTACGGATCTAACGGAGCGCAGTACACTATGCCTTTCAACGGTCCGGCTTCTTACAACCTCGGAGCCAACTTTTTCTTCAACGTTCCTATTGCAAAGTCCGCATTCTCCATTTCCAATATGGCCAGGGGAAGCTGGAGTGAAAGTTCCTCCTATGTCGGTACCAACATTGACACCCAGAGCCTAGGAAACCCGACCGAGGACTACTACGGCTTTATGGAGAATTTCCTCGCAAAATACGGAGACATTGACAATTGCTCTGATTTTCAGAGAAATACAACCGACAATCTCAGCATTACCGAGCGCATCCGTCTGACCTACCGCGGCGATGCGGTCGAAGTAAACGTCGGAGCCCGCACAAGGATGAACCACAGCTGGTACTCCATTACCGAAATGGCAGCCAATACCACAACCTGGAACAACCGTGTCGATGCCAGCGTCAACTGGACCTGGGACCTTGCAGGACTTGGAGTCAAGAGCGAATGCGCTTACAACTGGTACAGAGGATACAGCACTCCTCAGGAGTCACAGGTCGTGCTCAATGCCGAGATTTCCAAACTGCTCTTCAAAAAGAAGTTTACGCTTGCCGTCAAGGGCTATGACCTGCTCGGACAGTCAAGGAACCTTACCGTTGCAGATGCTTCCAACTATCATATGGAGACAATCAACAACACTCTCGGACGCTATGTCATAGTATCGCTTACCTACCGTTTCGGCAATTTCAACGGCAACAGGGGCGGACACAGAGGTCCGGGCCCGGGTGGCCATGGCGGCCCTATGGGCCCTCCTCCGGGAAGGTAGCCGAGACCTTGAAACAATCTTTGATTCCCATAATCATTGCAGACAGTCGTATTTCAAGCAATTATTGACTATATTTGCAAGATTATGGGAATCGAAGTTCTAAAATTGATTGCAGTCGGAGCAATCGTAGCGATGCCTCCGGGACCTGTTCTTGTGTTGGTTCTGCAAAAAACCTTGCAGCACGGCCGTACAAGCGGATTCTGTACCGGTCTGGGGGCAATGTTTGCAGATGCCATCTATGCAACCGTAGGGCTCTTTACCCTTGGTCTCATCCAGGGCTTCATCAACGATAACGAGTCACTCATAATGCTTGCGGGGGGATTGATAATCGTTCTGGTTGGTTGCCTGATGGCTTTCCGGAACAAGCCGCCTCGGAATGCCCGGGAAAGACATACTAGCAAGCTTACCAAGGCCGGATTCGGTATGCAGGCATTTGTCTGCGCCCTTTCCAACCCCGGTGCCATAGCAATAATGATGGCTTTGCTCGCCGTATTCTCGCTGGATGCCAAAACACTTGCCTGTCCTATCTGGCTTGCAATAATGTGTGTCGCACTCGGTGAGGCCTGCTACTGGTTCATCTTTACCGGGATAGTCAGCCACTCGCTCAATTTCGGTGAAAAGGGACTGCGTCGCATTGCTCGCTTCGGGGGCTTGATACTGATGGTTATCGGTGCCGGCACTGCAATTGCCGGACTTATTAAAATGATATGAGTATGAAAAAGAATAGCGCGTCAAACTACAGCTGGATAATAAAGAACCTGCTTCTTGCTGCTCTTATGGTCCTTGCAATCGTCGGAGTGGCCTCCCTCGCACTCAGAATCGGCACACAGCACGGCAAGGAGGTGCAGGTACCGGACTTTACCAATATGATTTATTCCGAAGCAGTACAGGCCGCCGATGCCGCAGGAGTGCAGGTCAGGGTGACCGATTCGGTTTACATCAGGAAAATGCGCAAGGATGCCGTGAGCCACCAGAGCCCGGCCCCGGGGGCTATGGTAAAGAGGGGAAGGACAGTTGACCTGACCACCAACTCCCGTCTTGCCCGCCGCATTGCGATGCCTTCGCTCGTGGGCCTGTCAACCAGCCAGGCAGTCAGCGAATTGACATCCAAGGGATTGGAACTGGGCGAATTGAAATACGTACGCGACATAGCGACCAACAACGTGATGCGCCAGCAGTATCGTGGGGCGGACATCAAGCCGGGTACCCTCGTCAGGGCAGGCTCGCAGATCAACCTCGTAGTCGGCTTGAGCGCGCTTGACGACAAGACCTATGTGCCTGACCTCAAGGGCACAAAATACCGCAGGGCGGTTGAAAGGATTCACGACAGGTATCTCAATGTAGGAACCGTCAGCTATGACAGCAGCGTAAAGACCTATGCTGACAGCGTTGCGGCGGTTGTATATCACCAGAGCCCCGAGGCGGAGGGAAAACCTTATCTTATGGGCAGCCGCGTTTCAATCAAGCTTACCGTTGACCAGGACAAAATCAACCCGGAATCAAAATGAGCCGATACACTGACGACCTCGCACTCTCCGTCACCGAAGATATGATGGAGGAAGACCTTGTCACGGGAGACGTAGCCATCGAAGATGAGGAGCAGGGAATGTTTGAGCATTTCCGTTTCGAGGTTGACAAGGGACAGGCGCCTCTGCGCATCGACAAATATATGGCCTGCCATATGGAGGATACCTCCAGACACCGTGTGCAATGCGCCATAAAGGAGGGTTATGTCCAGGTCGGAGACAAGACCGTCAAGGCCAACTACATAGTGAGACCGGGCGATGTCATCCGCTTCGTGATGCCGTACAGGCGCCGCGGAGTGGAGATTCTTCCGCAGAACATACCTCTCGATATAGTGTACGAAGATGACGACGTGCTTGTGGTCAACAAAAAGGCCGGTATGGTTGTGCACCCCGGCCACGGTCATTTCGAAGGCACGCTGGTAAATGCCCTGAGCTATCATCTCGGAATCTCGCAGGGACCGGACGGCGCTGATGAAAGGATGGGAATAGTCCCAGCTCAAACTTGCGAAACAATTCTTTGACCACAGCATAGAGCGCTGCTATCAGGCGATTGTCTGGGGCAATATCGTTGAGGACGAGGGCACGATAGAGGGAAATATTGCCAGAGACCCCAACGACAGGATGTGCTTCAAGGTGTTTGACGACCCGAATATAGGAAAACGCGCCGTGACCCACTATAAGGTGCTCGAACGCTTCGGATATGTCACTCTTGTAGAATGTCGCCTCGAAACGGGCCGTACCCACCAGATAAGGGTACATATGTCTCACATAGGGCATCCTATCTTCGCTGACGAAAGATACGGAGGCACGCGCATTCGCAAGGGGACAGTTTATGCCAAATACAAGCAGTTCATAAACAACTGT
>SFJA01000068.1 GCA_004556005.1 Bacteroidales bacterium
CAGCTCACGCAAGGGCTCTTCCAGGAATCGCAGACGTAAATAGTTTATGAATAGTCTTATATTGACAATTCTCCTGCTTGCCGGTCAGGCAGGAGAATTCTTCAATGATAGC
Organism: Bacteroidales bacterium; assembly: GCA_004556005.1. Classification (GTDB taxonomy): domain Bacteria; phylum Bacteroidota; class Bacteroidia; order Bacteroidales; family UBA932; genus Cryptobacteroides. Next base: position 113 of record SFJA01000068.1, read on the forward strand.
CGCATCGTTTCGTCCTTTGCCGTTATCAGCGACGTGCATATCAACGGCCGCAAGGATGCTACGGCCAAGTTCCATACCGCCCTCGAGCAGCTCAAGGCTGAGGCGCTGAAGGACGACGCGGACGGTCTCGATGCCGTTCTGGTTGCCGGAGACCTTATCGATTGGGCGTACAACAATCCAAAACACGTCGCTCAGATTGACTATTTCAAGAGGGATTACGAGGCGTGCCTATTTCCGCACCGACATTGACAACGAGTCCCGCGAGGCTATGGAATGCCGGCACTGCGTGGTTAAGGGCGTGCATATACTCACAATGCTGCCCGTCGGCTACAGCCCTGTCGTTTACGACCCGAGGGCTCTTGACTGGCTCTCCTACACGCTTAAGTCTATCACAACTGCCGAGCCCGATGCCTTTGTGCTCATCCTGACCCACCCGATGACCTACAACACCGTGTATGGCAGCGATTTGGGCGAATACTGGTACAGCGCGCAGCTCAATCCCATACTGAAGAATTTCCCGCAGGCGGTCGTGTTTGGCGGACATCTGCATTTCGCGCTCAATGACCCGCGCAGCATCTGGCAGGGGGCATTTACCTCGGTAGGAACAGCTTCGGTCAGCTATATGTCCGTCGAGGACGGGGGATTCGAGGATATGAAGAGCCAGTTCGAGATGAAGGACTGTTACCAATTCTCCCAGGGCCTTCTGCTGCAGTTCGATTCCGAGGGCAACATGCGCATACGCCGTATGGACTTTCACAATTCTGCCGTGATAGGGGAGGACTGGGTGCTTCCGCATCCTGCCGCTGACGGGCATTTCGCAAAGCCTTACGACCATGAGGCTCTTGCGGCTGCAAACCGAGCCCCGAAGTTAAGCAAAGCTGCCGTGGAAAAGAGGGACAGCAGCTATGTGCTTCGTTTCCAAGCCGCAAAGGACGACTGTTTCGCACATCATTACGTCATAAGTCTCAGCACCCGCGATTCACTCGTTTTTGAAAAGAGACTGCTTGCGGACTTCTACAAGGTGCCTTCTCCTTCGATGATGAAAAAGGACTGGGAACTCGATCTCGGTGTCCTTCCTGAGGGAAGGTACAAAATAAATCTTGTTGCTGTCGATTCCTGGGGAAGGAACAGCAACAAGATTTGCAGAAGATTCAGAGTAGCAAAGGATTAGGACAGAGCCCTAAGCCGCTTTCTGCTTGTCCGGATCCTTGAAAAGCAAAGCGAAAAGAATGCCTACGACGAGAGCGTAGCCCGCAAAGATGTACCACGCCGTGCTCCAGTCAGGTGTAGCGGCATCGTAAACGAAGTGGTTTACCACAAGACCTGCAGCCCAGGTTCCGATAGAGGCGCCCAGACCGTTTGTCATCAGCATAAACAGTCCCTGGGCGCTTGAACGTATGCCCTTGTCGGTATGCTCGTTGACAAACAGGGAACCGGAGATGTTGAAGAAGTCAAATGCAACTCCATATACGATGCAGCTGAGTATGAACATCCAGACTCCGCCACCAGGGTTGCCGGCACCGAAAAAGCCGAACCTGAACACCCAGGCAAACATTGCGATGAGCATCACCTTCTTGATGCCGAATCTCTTCATGCAGATAGGGATGAGAAGTATGCAGAGTGTCTCCGAAATCTGTGAAATGGAAATGAGGGCGTTGGCGTTGTTTGCTCCCCAACTGTCGGCATATCCGGCAATGTCCTTGAACGAAGAGATGAAGGTGTTAGCGTAGCCGTTGGTAATCTGGAGCGAAGCGCCGAGCAACATTGAGAAGATGAAGAATACGGCGAACTGCTTATCCTTGAACAACTTGAATGCAGTCAAACCGAGAGCGTCAGCCACTGACTGGTTCTGCTCTCCCTTTGGCTTGCAAGGGCAGTTAGGCATAGTCAGCGCATAGAGTGCAAGCACGAGTCCAAGGGAACCGGAAACTATAAACTGTTCATAAGAATGCTGGAACTGTACACCCTGACCGTTCTTTATGAAGTTTACGGCAAGCATGCTGACGATAAAGCCGACGGTGCCGAATACTCGTATCGGTGGAAAACTTTTGACAGGGTCCTTGCCTGCGCATTCGAGGGCGGCATAGGCAACGGAGTTTGAAATTGCGATGGTAGGCATATAGAACGCAACGCTAAGGGCGTAGAGTGCGTAGAAGGTCCCGAATGAAATGTCCGGACCCGCTCCCATTGCGTAAATGCCTGACCCAAGCATAAATGCGCCTGCAAGTGCGTGGCATATCGAAAGCACTTTCTGCGCAGGAATCCATTTGTCTGCCACGATGCCGACGAGCGCCGGCATAAAAATCGATGCAAAACCCTGAGTGGCAAAGAACAGCCAAATCTGCTGGCTCATCCCGGCGCCGCTAAGGAAACTTCCCATAGATGTCAGATAAGCTCCCCAGACGGCAAACTGGAGGAAGTTCATCACTATGAGTCTCAGTGTGATTTTGTTGTTTTCCATAAATAGATTTGTTATAAAGCGTACAAATTTAAAGAAATTCGGCCAATAATTACTATCTTTGGAATCTTATTTTGAACTGCAGACGTGAGATTTGAACTAATTCATAAGGACAGCGCAAGCTCGGCCCGTACCGGACTTCTCCACACCGACCACGGCGTGATAAGGACTCCCATTTTTATGCCCGTGGGCACGGTCGGCTCCGTTAAAGGCGTCTATCATCGTGATCTTGAGGAAGATATCAAAGCCCAGATTATTCTTGGAAACACCTATCACCTGTATCTCAGGCCCGGCCTTGACACGCTCAGGGCAGCGGGAGGACTGCACCGTTTCGAGTCTTGGGACAGGCCTATACTCACCGACAGCGGCGGATTTCAGGTATTCAGCCTGACAGGCATACGCAAGCTCTCCGAGGAGGGCTGCCGCTTCCAGTCGCACATCGACGGCTCACGCCATATGTTCACTCCCGAAAACAACGTCGATACCCAGCGGATCATAGGAGCCGACATAATGATGGCTCTGGACGAATGCTGCCCCGGCGATGCCGACAGGGAGTATGCCGCCAAGTCGCTGGGACTTACCCAGCGCTGGCTCGAAAGGTACGCGAACCGCTTCGAGCAGAGCTCTCCGCTATATGGATACGAACAGACTTTCTTTCCAATCATACAGGGCTGCGTATATCCTGACCTGCGTGTCAAGGCTGCAGAACACGCACTGCAGTACAGTAAGGTCGGAATAGCCATTGGCGGCCTTGCCGTAGGTGAACCTACGGAAAAGATGTATGAGATGCTGGACGTGCTTGACCCGGTCATACCTCAGGACAAGGCTCGCTATCTTATGGGAGTGGGAACGCCTGCAAACATACTCGAGGGCATAGCCAGGGGAGTCGATATGTTCGACTGCGTGATGCCTACCCGAAACGGCCGTAACGGGATGCTTTTTACCTGGAACGGAGTGATGAACATGCGCAATGCAAAGTGGGCACAGGACTTCGGAGAACTGGACCCGAGCGGCGCGTCTTTCGTTGACCACAAGTACTCCAGGGCATATCTCCATCATCTTTTCGTCGCCGGCGAGATGTTTGCGGCAATGCTCGCGAGCGAACACAACCTTGCATTTTATCTTGACCTCGTGGGCCAGGCCAGACAGCACATCGAGGAAGGAGACTTTGCCGCCTGGAAAGACTCGGTACTGCCGCGCATCACATCAAGACTGTAAAAAGCGATGGGAAGACCGAAGATGAAAATAATAGACAAGTACATAATGAAGAAGTTCCTTACGACCTTCTTCGTATCCCTGCTTCTCATCATCGTGATAGTCGTCGTATTTGACCTGTCCGAAAAGCTCAACAAGTTCATACAGAAAGAAGTACCCCTCATCGAAATAGTCAGGGACTACTACCTCAACTTCATACCATACTTCATCAATATGTTCTCGCCCCTGTTCGTGTTCATCACGGTGGTGTTCTTCACTTCCAAGATGGCCGCCAACAGCGAGATTATCGCGATACTCAGCGGCGGAATCAGTTACAAGCGTATGCTGGTGCCATATTTGGCATCGGCGGCAATCATCGCCCTGCTTTCGCTAGGACTCAACATGTACATCATTCCGAGGGCAAACGCGGTCCGGGTGCCCTTTGAACAGAAATACACCTCGAGCCGCTCCAATGCCGATTTTAACCGGCGCAACATACACTACCAGATAGCCCCGGGGCAGTTCGTCTATGTGGAGTCCTTCTATTCCTGGAACAACACTGCCAACAGGATGACCGTGGAGAGCATTGTGGACAACGAACTTGTGTCCAAACTTTCCTGCGAGTCCGCAACCTGGGACAGCACAGCCGGATGCTGGCATATGCGCAAATGGACCAGGAGAGACTATAAGTCCGCACTGTCGGAACAGATTAGCAGCGGACCGGCAAAGGATACCGTCCTGGCCCTCACCGTAGATGACTTTTATCGCAATGACAAGACCGTCCAGACCCTGACGATGAAGCAGCTGGACCAGCTTATAGATACGCAGAACATGCGCGGCGATCCTAACGTGATGTATGCCCTCATAGAAAAAAACAGACGATTCACGCTGCCTTTCTCCGCATTCATCCTCACCATAATGGGAGTGTCGCTGACCTCGCGCAAACGCAGGGGAGGCATAGGCTGGAACCTTGCCCTGGGCATAGGCCTTGCTTTCCTTTACATCCTGTTCCTGAGGTTCAGCGAGATGTTCGTATATACCGGTGCCCTGCCTGCCGGACTTGCCCTGTGGCTGCCGAACTTCGTTTACATCATCATTGCGGCGTTCCTCTACCGTGTAGCGCCGAAGTAGTATAATTATATGACTGTCAGAATCATAAACAAAAGCTCAAACGCTCTTCCCGAGTACGCCACAGCCCTTGCCGCAGGTATGGACGTGCGTGCGGACAATCCAGAAGCAATAGTTATCGAACCTCTCGGCCGGGCAATAGTGCCTACCGGCCTTTTTCTGGAAATCCCTGCCGGATATGAGGTCCAGGTACGCCCGCGCAGCGGACTTGCCGCCCGCAGTGGCCTGACCGTACTCAACTCCCCGGGAACCATCGATGCCGATTACAGGGGAGAACTCAAGGTAATCCTGGTCAATCTCTCTTCCGAACCATTCGAGGTAAAGAGAGGGGAGCGCATAGCCCAGATAGTTCTTGCCCGCCATGAGCGCATCGAGTGGGAACCCACTGATGAACTTTCGGCGTCAGACAGGGGAGAAGGAGGATTCGGAAGTACAGGAACAAAGTGATTATGAGTAAATTGTATGAACTGTTCAAAGCCTGTGGCTGCCGTCTTACCACGGACAGCAGGCGCATCGGGGGAGGAGAATTGTTCCTCGCCCTCAAAGGGGAGAATTTTGACGGAAACCTTTTCGCTGTCAAGGCGCTCCGGGACGGTGCAGCATACAGCATAATATCGGAAGATGCAGTTCTGGACATTCCAGGGGATCTCGAGGACAGGATAATCCGCGTACCCGATACCCTCGCCGCTCTTTCCGAACTTGCGAGACAACACCGTCAGAGAGTGCTGGAAGGCCGCAAAAGCGCCGCCTGTGCTCTTGAGGGCCATCTTCCGGTAATAGGACTGACCGGAACCAACGGCAAGACCACGACCAAGGAACTGATAAAGGCCGTGCTTTCAAGCAAATACAGGGTCAGTGCCACCGAAGGCAACCTCAACAACGACATAGGCGTGCCGCTCACGCTTCTGTCCATAAAGCCCGACACCGACATTGCAATCGTTGAAATGGGCGCAAGCCATCCCGATGACATTACCAAGCTCGTGCAGGTCTGCCAGCCCGACTACGGACTCATAACCAATGTCGGACGTGCGCATTTGCTGGGATTCGGCAGTTTCGAGGGCGTAAAGGCCGCCAAGGGCCAGCTCTACAACTATCTCGGCTCTCACGAGGGCTCGCTCATCTTCCTCAACGAGGATGACGCGGATCTGCGCGCAATGGCCGCATCTCAGCCCTGCCACATTTTCGGCTACGGGCTCGGCAACCAGAACGCGCGAGTGCTGCCCCAGACCCCTGACTCGCCATTCCTGCGGCTCCAGATGGGCGAGGACCTGGTCGAAACCCATCTCGTAGGCGCCTACAACGCTGCCAACGTGCTCTGTGCCATTGCGATAGGCACATACTTCGGAGTGGAACGCTCTGAGGCAATTGCAGCCGTCTCCGCTTACGAACCATCCAACAAACGCTCGCAACTCGTCAGGAGTGGTGACAATACCCTGATAGTTGATGCCTACAACGCCAACCCGGCCTCGATGATGGCCGCCATCGACAACTTCTGCGCCATGCAGGCCCCGTCCAAGATAGCGATGCTCGGCGATATGCGCGAACTCGGCGACGACTCGCTCAAGGAGCACGTACGTATAGTCTGGAAGCTCGTTACCGAGAACCTGCAGTGCTATCTTGTCGGGGAACAATTCTCCCGTGCCGTCACTCAGCTGGGGCTTGATCCGGGAGAGGACTGCTGTGTCCGGGGCTGCTTTGCCGACTCGGAGGAGCTCGCGCAGTTCGTCGCGGCCCATCCTGTCTCAAATACTACCGTGCTGATTAAGGGCTCGCGCGGTATCTTAATGGAAAAAGTACTAGAAAGTCTATGATAATCAGCGGAAAAGAATTGTCCACGCGGCTGAAGCAGCAGATGCGGGAGCAGGTGGCTGGATTCCCGGCCGAGTTTGGCAGAGTGCCTCATCTTGTAGTCATTCTCGTCGGTGAAAACCCGGCAAGCGTTTCCTATGTCACCGGCAAGGCCAAAGCTTCCGAGGCGGTCGGCATTCGCAATACCACCATACGCAAGCCGGAGAGCATAAGCGAGGAGGAGCTGCTATCGCTTATTCGCGAACTTAACGCTGACGATGGCGTTGACGGCATACTGGTACAGCTGCCGCTCCCTAAACACATCAGCGAGGACAAAGTAATAGCGACCATAGCAAAGGAAAAGGATGTGGACGGATTCCATCCGCTCAATGTGGCCGCGCTCTGGCAGAAACAGCCTTGCACGGTAGCCTGCACGCCCAAGGGCATCATCCGAATGCTCAAGGAAGCAGGGGTGCAGATTGCAGGAAAGAGGGCTGTTGTCGTAGGCCGCAGCAACATTGTGGGTCTGCCGGTTTCGAAGCTTCTTCTTGACGAGAACGCTACCGTTACGATTGCCCACAGCCGCACTGCCGACCTCGCATCCGTGACGCGAAGCGCAGAGATTCTTGTTGTGGCGATAGGCAGGCCTCGTTTCATCACTGCAGATATGGTAAGTGAAGGAGCAGTTGTGATCGACGTGGGCGTCAACCGTGATCCTGAAACGGGCAAACTCTGCGGCGACGTGGATTTCCAGGCTATCGAACCGAAGGCATCAGTTATCACTCCGGTTCCAGGCGGCGTTGGACCTATGACTATATGCTGCCTTATGGAAAACACCATACAGTGCTTCCTCGACAGGATGGAGAGGTAGCCGGTTTACCTGTCCTTCCAGTTGCAGTAAGGATCAAGGGCAAGACTGGAATTGAAATATCTGCTGTCAAGGCTCACTTCCTTTCCGATCCACGACGGCAATTCAAAAGTCTCATCCTCCGACCTGAGTTCCAACTCGGCGAGAATGAGGCCTTCGTTGTCCCCGAAGAACCTGTCAACCTCCCAGTCGTGTCCCTTGAAAGGCACAATGTATCGTATCTTGTCGATCACTCCCGGACCGCATAGCGGCAGCAGGCTGAGGGCATCTTCCTTAGGGATGCGATGTTCCCACTCGAAACGGCTGATGCCATTGTTCCTGCCTTTAACGCAGATGAATGCCTCATCGCCTTTTACCCTCACCCTTACCGTTCTGTCCGGATCCGGGTTGAGATACCCCTGACATATGTGCACGGAAGACACAGCATACGGTTCAAAATCACCGCAAACAAGATACTTTCTTTCGATTTCCTTTGCCATAAATTATGATTTGAGGCGAATTTACACTTTTTTGACGATATTTGCCGTATGATAATACCTTCCCTTCTTGAACCGGGCGACTGCATAGCTATTGTAAGCCCTTCCTATCATCTTGATGATGAACAATTTGACGCTGCCGTCACTGCCGTGGAACGAATGGGTTTCCGTGCAATCCCGTCTCCTCATTCCAGGGATAGATTCCTCGATCGCTATTCCGCGGCTCCCGAGTTGCGCGCCGATGACCTGAAATGGGCGTTCAATGATCCCGGGATCAAGGGCGTACTGGCATCCAGAGGCGGTTACGGAACCATTCAGATTCTGGATCTTCTTGGCCAGGAACTCCTCAGCAGCAATCCCAAGTGGATGATAGGGTATAGCGACATCACTTCGCTCCACGCCCTGTCCCTGTGTGCCGGTGTGCAAAGCCTCCACGCCGCCATGGGTTCTTTCATTGCAAAGGATGG
>SFJA01000009.1 GCA_004556005.1 Bacteroidales bacterium
GAGGGCGGCGGCGAGGTCACTGCGGAATTGTCCCACGGGGAGGGACGGGTCGCCGCGCCAGTGGGTGCCTATGCTGACAAAGTCAAGAAGGCCGCGACGCACCCATTCTGCGACATCCAGCCCCTTTTCCATATTGTATGCCAGCGTCGGGGCGACCCGGGCGGAAAGGAGCAGAGGGCGGCCGAGCGATGCGGCGCAAGAATCGACGATGGAGCGGACCTGACAGAGGAACTGCGTCATTATCCGTGAGTTGGCGCGAGCTTCGTCGGCGCGGAAATAGACGAAGAACCTCATAAAGTCGAGGTCAACTCCGTCAATCAGAGGCCCGAAGCGCTCAAGTTGCTCGCGAATCAGGGCGAGTTTGTGCTCGCGGACCTGGGGATGCGCGTAGTCCAGGGCACCGGCGCTGTTATAGCCTATGCTCGGGTCATTTGTCCAGAACTGCGGATTCTGCAGCCAGAATTCTTCCATAGCCATTTTGCAGGCCGATAGAGTGTCCGCAAAATGCAAATCGTTCATTCTCAATGTAATGAAAGTCTCGAGGCCTCTTTCGCGAGCACGGGCGAGCGATGCGCTGACCATATCTGTGCCTTCGGCTTCGAGCCTTTTCTCATTGTCCCAGTAGCGACGCCAGAGATTGTATGTGGCGCTGTCATAGCAGGCTTTGAGTGTTCCCCCGCGGTCGTCTCCAAGCATATTGCTGTATCGGGACGGATAATATACCGCCGAGCTGCCGGTGCACATCATGTAGGTTGTGACCTGTGTTCCGGCGACCATATCCACTGCGGCATTGACATCCTCTACCGTTAGGGGTCTGCCTCCGAACCAGTAATTGCCGAGCATATCCGTTCCGTCATTGTTGTGGATTATGCGTCTTGCCTGCTGTGGAACGGTGCGACTTGCCGGTTGGGCATGAACGAGTCCGCCACAACCCGATAAGATTGCAGCGGACACGAGGAATATTATTGTTGCGCTATGTTTCATCTACTGGCGGAAAAGGAGTGTCAGATAAGCGAAGTGACTGACAGTCCGGCCATTACGATGCTTACCATACTCATAAGCTTGATAAGTATGTTGAGCGACGGACCAGATGTGTCCTTGAACGGGTCGCCGACGGTATCACCGACAACCGTTGCGTGATGGCAATCGCTGTTCTTGCCTCCGAAATGTCCTTCTTCCACGTATTTCTTGGCATTGTCCCAGGCACCGCCGGAATTGGACATAAAGACGGCGAGCACAAAGCCGGCGCCGAGTCCGCCGATGAGCAGGCCGAGAACACCGGCCACTCCGAGTACAAGTCCCACGATTACAGGAACGATAATGGCTACCAGCGACGGGAAGAGCATTTCCTGCTGGGCGGCTTTGGTCGAAATCTCCACGCAGCGCTTGTAGTCAGGGGTTCCTTCGCCTGTAAGAATTCCCTTAATCTCTCTGAACTGCCTGCGGACCTCGACCACCATCTTGGAGGCTGCGCGGCCGACTGCATTCATCGTGAGGCCGCAGAAGAGGAACGCCATCATTGCGCCGATAAAGACTCCGGCGAGCACGGCAGGATTCATCAGGCTGACATTGAAGTGGTTGAGCACGTCGAGTATGGACGCGGATGCGGCTTCGACCTTACCGGCTATGCCGTTGAGCATCTCACCGCTGCGGGAGAGCGCAATCTTGATTTCTTCAATATAGGAGGCAAGGAGGGCGAGGGCTGTGAGGGCTGCCGAGCCTATGGCAAATCCCTTTCCGGTTGCGGCGGTGGTGTTGCCGAGGGCGTCGAGGACGTCGGTGCGTTCGCGGACCTCAGGGTCGAGTTCGGACATCTGTGCGTTTCCTCCGGCATTGTCGGCTATTGGACCGTAAGCGTCTGTGGCAAGGGTGATTCCGAGGGTGCTGAGCATTCCGACTGCAGCAATTGCGACTCCGTAAAGGCCCTTGGAGAGGGTTGCGGCTTCCATCATCGAGTGGACGTCAAATCCTATGGCGAAGAGGAAGGAGAGTATGATTGCAAATGCGATTGCAAGCACCGGGATAGCTGTGGAGAGCATTCCGAGGCCGACGCCGCTGATGATGACTGTTGCAGGGCCGGTCTGGGAAGATTCTGCGAGCTTCTGGGTCGGCTTGTAGGAGTGTGAGGTGTAGTATTCGGTTGCCTTGCCGATTACGACGCCTGCGAGCAGGCCGGATACCACTGACAGCGAAAGCTGCCACCAGTCGTTTGTTGCCGTGCCAAATACGAGCGCGAGTATGCCGAAGGTTGCAACTCCGCTGAGGATTGCGGCGAGGTTTGTGCCGAAACTCATGGACTTGAGCAGCTGGCTCATTCCGGCGCCTTCCTTGGTGCGGACGGTGAATATGCTGATTACCGAGAGCAGCACGCCGACTGCCGCGATGAGCATAGGTGCAAGAATGGACTTGATCTGCATGTCGGTCGATACGCTGTAGAATGCTGACGCGCCGAGGGCCATCGTGCTGAGTATCGAGCCGCAGTAGCTTTCGTAGAGGTCAGCGCCCATTCCGGCTACGTCACCTACGTTGTCACCCACGTTGTCGGCTATGGTTGCAGGGTTGCGCGGATCGTCCTCCGGGAGGTCTGACTCAACCTTGCCCACGATGTCGGCTCCCACGTCGGCCGCCTTGGTATAGATTCCTCCGCCGACTCTTGCGAAGAGGGCCTGGGTGGATGCTCCCATTCCGAAGGTGAGCATGGTGGTTGTAATGACTACAAGTTTCTGTGCCAGAGAGACTTCCTCTACGCAGGCATTAAGTATGATATACCAGATGGAGATATCGAGGAGTCCGAGACCGACTACCGTGAGTCCCATCACTGCACCCGAGCGGAATGCGACCTTGAGGCCTGCATTGAGGCTGCGTCTTGCGGCATTGGCAGTACGGCCGGATGCGTAGGTAGCGGTTTTCATTCCGATAAATCCGGCAAGTCCGGAGAAGAATCCTCCCGTGAGGAAGGCGAACGGTACCCAAGGGTTCTGGATGTGGAAGCCATAAGCCAGGATGGCGAAGAATACGGCCAGGACGGCAAAGACTATAATGACTACCTTGTATTGCTGTTTGAGGTATGCCATTGCACCTTCGCGAACATATTGCGCTATCTGGCGCATAGTGGGCGTTCCTTCATCTTCTTTTTTCATCTGGCGATAGAATATCGCAGCGAAAGTCAGCGCCAGCACCGCGGCCAGCGGGACCAAATAGAATAACCAGGTCATAAGCAACTAGTTTTTGGTATTAGATTAGTGTTGGACGACAAATATAGTGATTTGGTATGAAATACAAAAAAAAGAGGCCAACCTTTTTGGTTGACCCCTCTGTGACTGTTCGGCCGGTCCGTACTGCCGTCTTGCCGGTATTGCGGGACCTATGCCGAAACGTTTGCTACTACTCGGCTGCTGGTGCCTCAGCTACAGGAGCTTCTGCTGCAGGAGCTGCCTCCTCAGCCTTCTTTGAGCGGCTGCGGCGGGTGCTCTTCTTAGCTGCCTTTGGTGCGCTTGCGAGAGCTGCCTCGTTAAAGTCAACGAGCTCGATGAGCGCCATATCGGCTGCATCTCCCTGGCGGAATCCGAGGTGAAGTACGCGGGTGTATCCGCCCGGACGGTCAGCGACCTTAGGTGCTACCGTGCGGAAAAGCTCGGTTACTGCGTTCTTATCCTTGAGATAGCTGAATACGACACGACGGGAATGGGTTGTATCCTCCTTTGACTTGGTGATAAGCGGCTCAACATAGCTCTTGAGGGCCTTAGCCTTGGCTACGGTTGTAGTGATGCGCTTGTGCAGAATCAGTGAGGAAGCCATATTGGCAAGGAGAGCCTTGCGGTGACCGCTCTTGCGACCGAGGTGATTTACGGCTTTATTGTGTCTCATTGTTATTCAATTGTTTTTGGCTTGGATTCAATATTATACTTGGTTACATCCATTCCGAATGAAAGCTTCATCTTCTCTACCAGCTGGTCGATCTCGTTAAGAGACTTGCGACCGAAGTTGCGGAACTTCATAAGCTCCGAACGTGAGTAGGATACGAGGTCTGCGAAGGTGTCGATATTGGCTGCCTTGAGGCAGTTGTATGCACGTACCGAGAGTCCCATATCGGAAAGTTTGGTAAGAAGAAGATGCTTCATACGGAGTGACTCCTCGTCAAGTTCCTTGGTCTCGCTGTCGCTGATTGTCTCGAGAGAAATCTTGTTCTCGTCGGTGAACAGCTTGAAGTGATAGATAAGGATGTTGGCGGCCTCCTGGAGGGCGGCGCTAGGAGAGATGGAACCGTCTGTAACAATCTCAAGATTGAGCTTATCGTAATCGGTCTTCTGCTCGACGCGGCACGGCTCTACAGTCCAGTTCACGTTGCGGATAGGAGTGTAGATGGCGTCAACCGGAATGGTTCCGATAGGCGCGTTTTCGTCGCGGAGTTCCTCAGCCGGCACGAAACTGCGACCCTTTGTGATGGTAATCGCAATCTCGATGCGCACTGAAGGCTCGAGCGAGCAGATATGCTGATCCGGATTCAACACCTTGAAAGAAGACAATCCCTTGGAGATATCTTCAGCGGTAAATTCTTTTTTGCCGCTGATTACGATGTTTGCCGTCTCAGTGTCAACGGTCTCGACCATACGGCGGAAACGAACCTGCTTGAGGTTGAGGATGATATCCTGCATACCCTCGGCAACGCCTGCGATAGTCTGGAATTCGTCCTGAACGCCTTCGATCTTGATCTGGCTGATGGCAAAACCCTCCAAAGACGCTAAGAGAATGCGGCGAAGAGCATTTCCGATAGTCTGGCCGTAGCCCGGTTCAAGTGGCTTGAACTCAAAACGGCCGACGGTTTCGGTGCTTTCGAGCATTATAACCTTGTCGGGTTTCTGAAATGCTAAGATTGCCATAATTTGATTCTTGGTGTTAAATATTACTTGGAGTAGAGATCGACGATGAGCTGCTCGTTGATGTTCTCAGGAATCTCGGCCCTGACAGGGACGTTGAGGAACTTTCCTACGAGAGTTTTGCTGTCAAACTCAAGCCAGGAGTACTTTGAGGCAGATGCAACGCTTGCCTGGATAACCTCGAGACTCTTTGACCTCTCCCTTACTGCAACCACGTCACCCGGCTTTACGTGTGCTGACGGAGTGTTGCAAACTACTCCGTTGAGGGTGATGTGCTTGTGTGAAACGAGCTGGCGTGCAGCTGCGCGGGTAGGGGCAATTCCGAGACGGTAAACGATGTTGTCGAGACGGGCCTCGAGGAGGAGGATGAGGTTTTCACCCTTCTGTCCGGCCATGCGGCAGGCCTTGTTGTAGGTGTTGTGGAACTGACGCTCGAGAACACCGTACATATACTTGACCTTCTGCTTCTCCTTGAGCTGGGTACCATACTCCTTGCTCTTCTTGCGCTTTGAAGCGAGGCCGTGCTGTCCCGGAGGGTAATTCCTCATTTCGAAGTCTTTGTCAGCTCCGAAGATCGGCTCTCCGAACTTACGTGCGATTTTGGTGCTAGGACCTATATATCTTGCCATAGTGAATAAACTTTAAATGATTAAACTTTACGACGGCCCTTAGGTCTACATCCGTTGTGAGGCATCGGAGTAACATCAACGATCTCGGTAACGATGATACCCGCGTTGTTGATGGTACGGATGGCTGACTCACGTCCGGCGCCAGGACCCTTCACATAGCATTTTACCCTGCGAAGACCTGCATCATAAGCGGTCTTGGCTGCATCCTCTGCTGCCATCTGTGCAGCGTAAGGAGTATTTTTCTTTGACCCGCGGAATCCGCATTTGCCTGCAGAGCCCCAGCTGATGACCTGGCCCTGTGCATTGGTAAGGGAAACGATAACGTTGTTGAAGGTTGATGAAATATGGGCCTCGCCATAAGCTTCAACCTTGACAACTCTTTTGGATGTTGTAGTTTTCTTTGCCATAATTCATCAATTTTACTTGGTTGCCTTCTTCTTGTTGGCAACAGTCTTCTTCTTGCCCTTGCGGGTACGTGCGTTGTTCTTGGTGCTCTGGCCGCGAACCGGAAGTCCGATACGATGACGGATACCGCGGTAGCAACCGATGTCCATGAGACGCTTGATGTCCATCTGGACTGATGAACGGAGCTCGCCCTCGATCTTGTAATTCTCATTGATCTCGGCACGGATCTTGGCGATCTGATCGTCGTTCCAATCACCGCACTTTACTGCAGGATCGATTCCGCACTTTTCAAGAATCTTCTTGGCTGAAGGACGACCGATACCGAAGATATAGGTAAGACCTATCTCTCCCTGTTTGTTGTTTGGTAAATCAACACCAGCAATTCTTGCCATAATTATACTTTACTTAATTTGTTACTGACTATTATCCCTGACGCATCTTGAACTTAGGGTTCTTCTTGCAGATTACGTAGAGACGTCCCTTGCGGCGTACTATCTTGCAATCTTCGCTGCGCTTCTTGATGGATGTTTTGACTTTCATATCTGTTGCTTTTTATTTGTATCTGAAAGATATTCTGCCTTTGGTCAAATCATAAGGTGAGATTTCAACTCTTACCTTGTCGCCCAGAAGAATATGGATAAAGTTCATCCTCATCTTGCCCGAAATGTTGCAGAGCAGGACGTGACCGTTCTCAAGCTCGACCTTGAACATCGCGTTTGGAAGGGTCTCTATAACCTTTCCATCTTGTTCTATTGCTACTTGTTTTGACATTAAAATTAACTCACTTTAAAAATTGATCTTGCCATCTTTCTCGATAAAATCGAAGGTTGAGAGCTGCTCGGCACCGCCTTTACGGACAACAACCGTAAGTTCGTAGTGCGCCGCCTTGCTATGGTCAGCGGTGTGCACCGCCCAGCCGTTGCGGGCGAGATAAACCGCCTTGCCGCCGGCATTTACCATAGGTTCTATGCAGAGCGCCATACCGTCAACCAGATGAGTTCCGCGACCTCTTCGGCCATAATTAGGAACCCCCGGATTTTCGTGCATCTCTTTGCCGATTCCGTGGCCTTCAAGCTCACGGACGACTGAGAATCCGAATGACTCCACGTACGATTGCACCGCGTATCCGATATCGCCGGTCCTTGCACCGGCCACAGCCGCTTCGATACCCTTGTAGAGCGAGGCCTTTGTAACATCAAGGAGTTTACGGGTCTTCGCATCCACTTCCCCGACAGGGAAAGTGTATGCGGAGTCTCCGTTATATCCTTTGTACAAGGTGCCGACGTCCACAGAAACGATATCGCCATCCCTGAGTTCGTAGTCTGACGGGAAACCGTGTACCACGACGTCATTTACGGATGCGCATATGGCTGCGGGGAAACCTTCAAAACCCAGGAAGCTTGGAATCGCTCCATTGTCACGGATGAAAGTCTCAGCCACCCTATTCAACTCTTTTGTTGTCACACCGGGGGCGACTGCCTTACCGACTTCCGCCAAGGTCTTTGAGACCAGTATGGCATTTTCGCGAAGGAGCTCGATCTCTTCCTCTGTTTTAGGCTTGAACATCAACCTTGAATTTTCAAAGAACTACATACCTGAGCGTCCGCTGAGACGGCCGGTCTTCATCAGACCGTCGTAGTGACGCATCAGCAAATAACCTTCAACCTGCTGGAGAGTGTCAAGCACAACACCCACGAGAATCAGAAGCGAAGTACCTCCGAAGAAGCTTGCAAACATTTCAGTAATGCCAAGCTTCTGGGCGCCTGCAGGAAGGATTGATATGAGGCCAAGGAAGATTGCTCCAGGAAGGGTGACTCTTGACATGATGTTATCAAGGTACTCAGCGGTCTTCTTGCCCGGCTTCACACCAGGAATGAACCCATTGTTGCGCTTCATATCCTCTGACATCATCGTCGGATTGACGGTAACGGCAGTATAGAAATAAGTAAAGACTACAACAAAGATAAAGAACA
This sequence comes from Bacteroidales bacterium, assembly GCA_004556005.1. GTDB lineage: Bacteria > Bacteroidota > Bacteroidia > Bacteroidales > UBA932 > Cryptobacteroides. The sequence continues at coordinate 7,885 of SFJA01000009.1, forward strand.
GGAGATTATACCATACTCCGGTTGTGTTGCCCAATGTGGCAGCGAGGCCACGGGTAGCGTCAAAACGTGAGAAGATGACAGGGAAGAGCATCAGTGCCTGTGCGAAGATGATAGGCATAACGCCGGCAGCATTGATCTTGAGCGGGATGAACTGGCGGACGCCACCGTACTGGCGGTTTCCGATCACCTGCTTTGCGTACTGTACAGGAACCCTGCGGACTGCCTGAACAAGCGCGATGGCAGCGATGATGACAAATACCCAGGCTACGAGCTCGATTACGAGGAGGAGGAATCCGCCGCCACCGTTGGTGGTAAGCTTGTCTCCGATCTCGGCAACGAGAGCGTAAGGCAGACGGGCAACGATACCGATCATAATGATGAGCGATACGCCGTTGCCAATACCGCGGTCGGTAATGCGCTCACCGAGCCACATTACGAACATCGAACCTCCCATAAGGATTATGGTAGATACGAGGTTAAACACGAAGGTGCTCCAACCGAGGGTCTTGGTAGCGGTAAACGCAGCCTCAGGAATCTGTCCGTGGAGTGCAGCCATATAAGCCGGACCCTGGATGCAGATGATGAGGATGGTCAGCCACCTTGTCATCTGGTTCATCTTCTTGCGGCCGCTCTCACCTTCCATCTGAAGTTTGCGGAAGTAAGGGACAAACACGCCAAGCAGCTGGATGACGATCGATGCCGAAATGTATGGCATCACACCCAGTGCAAAGATTGAAGCATTTCCGAATGCTCCGCCGGAGAACATATTCAGCAGGCCGACAAGACCTTCTGAAGCGGTACGGCTGAGATCGGAACCCGCAAGAAGGGAAGCATCGATGCCCGGAAGCACCACGAAGCAGCCCAGTCTGTAAACCAGAATGAGCAGACAGGTATATACTATCCTCTTGCGGAGCTCTTCAATCTTGAAGATGTTCTTGATTGTATCAATGAACCTCATAGAATTACTCTGTTACGACCGCCTTTCCACCGGCAGCCTCAATTTTTGCAATAGCTGACTTTGAGAATGCATCTGCAGTAACGGTAACGGCTGTCTTGATCTCACCGTTTCCGAGAACCTTTACAAGGTCGGTCTTTGATGCAAATCCTGCAGACCTGATATCCTGCACGCCGATCTCGTTAACGCCGAGACGGGCAGCAAGTGCCTCGATTGTAGAGACATTGACTGCAAGATACTCTACACGGGTAGGATTCTTGAAGCCGAACTTAGGCAAACGGCGCTGGATAGGCATCTGACCGCCTTCGAAGCCGATCTTGTGCTCATAACCTGCGCGTGCCTGTGCGCCCTTGGTACCACGGGTGGAAGTACCGCCCTTGCCGGAACCCTGGCCACGGCCCAATCTTTTGCTGGTATGGGTTGAACCAGCCGCTGGAGTCAAATTGTTAAGTTTCATCTGTGAGTCCTCCCTTAGTCAATTACTTCAACTTTGCAGAGGTGAGCGACTTTTGCAAGCTGACCCTCGGTAATCGGGGTCTTTTCAACCTCTACTGTCTGATGCATGCGGCGGATTCCGAGACAACGAAGGTTTGCCTTCTGACGTGCGGTCTCGCCGTTGCTGCTGATTATCTGTGTGATTCTAAGCTTTGCCATAATAGTGTCCTCCTTCTGTTAGCCGTTAAACACCTTGGACATCGGAACACCACGCAGGCTGGCTACGGTATAGGCGTCGCGCATCTGGGTGAGAGCGGTGATGGTAGCCTTTACAAGGTTGTGAGGGTTTGATGAACCTCTTGACTTTGCAAGGACGTTCTGCACACCGGCTGACTCAAACACTGCACGCATCGCACCACCGGCCTTTACACCGGTACCTGGAGCCGCAGGCTTCATGAACACGCGGGAACCGCCGAACTTGGCTTCCTGCTCGTGAGGGATAGTGGTGTTGATGACAGGAATCTTAACGAGATTCTTCTTTGCATCCTCAACGCCCTTTGCGATGGCGGCGGTAACTTCGTTAGCCTTTCCGAGACCATAGCCTACAACGCCGTTCTCGTCACCTACGACTACGATAGCAGCAAAGCGGAAGTGACGACCACCCTTAGTTACCTTGGTAACTCGCTGGATGGCAACAAGTCTGTCCTTGAGCTCAAGGTCAGATGTCTTTACTCTTTTAACATTTGTATTTGCCATAGTCTTTTCTATTAGAATACGAGGCCGCCTTCACGGGCAGCATCTGCCAAACTTTTAACTCTTCCGTGGAAAAGATAACCGCCACGGTCAAAACAGATAGCGGTGATTCCCTTTGCCTGGGCGCGCTCTGCGATGGCCTTGCCTACGATGGCTGCAGCCTCGATGCCAGACTTGCCCTTGCACTGTGCTGCAAGCTCCTTGTCGTTGGAAGCGGCTGCGCAGAGGGTCTTGCCCTGCAGGTCATCGACAACCTGAACGTAAATCTGCTTGTTGCTGCGGAACACGACCATACGAGGACGCTCTGCAGTGCCGTTGACGTGCTTGCGGATGCGGTAGTGAATCCTTCTTCTTCTTTCAATTCTACTGAGTGCCATAATTCTTTCCTCCTATTATTTAGCTGCTGCAGTCTTACCGGCCTTACGACGAAGCTGCTCGCCAACAAACTTGATACCTTTGCCCTTGTAAGGTTCAGGTGCACGGAATGAACGGATCTTGGCTGCGACCTGGCCCAGGAGCTGCTTGTCACAGCTCTTGAGGACGAGGCGAGGGTTCTCACCCTTGCGAACATCCGGAACCTCGGCCTTAACCTCGGTAGGGAGCATAAGCTGGATTTCGTGTGAATAACCGAGCGAGAAGGACAGAAGCTGTCCGTTCAGAGCGACACGGTAACCCACACCGACAAGCTCCTGCTGTGTAGAGAAACCTTCGGAAACGCCGACTACCATATTGTGCACCAGAGCGCGGTAGAGACCGTGCATTGAGCGGTGACGAGGCTGGTCTGTCGGACGCTCGAACTTGATCTGATTGTCCTCAACGATGACCTTGATATCAGAATCAATCTTCTGAGAAAGCTCACCGAGAGGTCCTTTAACCTTCAGGACGTTGCCATCGCAGAGCTGAACGCTCACTCCGGTCGGAAGGCTTACAGGCAATTTACCAATTCTTGACATTTGATGATATAGATGTTTGATGATTAATAAACATAGCATATAACCTCACCGCCAACGCCAAGTTCCTTGGCTTCCTTGTCGGTGATCACACCCTTGGAAGTAGAGAGAATGGCGATTCCGAGTCCGTTGAGGACGCGAGGCATATTCTCCACGTCGGTGTACTTGCGGAGACCCGGGGTAGAAACGCGCTCGATCTTCTTGATAGCGGCCACCTTGGTCTGCGGATGGTACTTGAGGGCGATTTTGATGGTGTTGTATGGTGCTCCCTCAACCACCTTGTAGCTGAGGATATAGCCTTTCTCGCAGAGGATCTGGGTAATTGCGACCTTCATCTTGGAAGACGGGATCTCAACAACCTTCTTTCCGGCCATATAGGCGTTGCGGACTCTGGTGAGATAATCTGCAATTGGATCAGTCATATTCTTTTCTTTTTAATTTTTACCAACTTGCCTTCTTTACACCCGGGATGAGACCGTTGCTGGCCATCTCACGGAACTGGATACGGCTGAGGCCGAAGGCTCTCATATATCCCTTCGGACGTCCGGTAAGGGAGCAACGGTTGTGGAGACGGACTGCGGAAGAATTCTTCGGCAGCTTGTCGAGTGCAGCCCAGTCGCCGGCCTCCTTGAGGGCCTTTCTCTTTTCTGCATACTTAGCAACCAGTTTCGCGCGCTTTACCTCGCGGGCTTTCATTGATTCTTTTGCCATAGTATATTATTTGTTATGTTTCTTGAAAGGCAGACCGAATCCGGCAAGAAGTGCGCGGCACTCCTCATCGGTGCGGGCTGTGGTCACGAAAGTAATCTCAAGTCCGTGGATACGCGGATTCTTGTCGATGTCAATCTCAGGGAAGATGATCTGCTCCTTGAGACCGAGGGTGTAGTTGCCCTGTCCGTCCATATTCTCGGCGATACCGTTGAAGTCACGGATACGAGGGAGAGCCACACGGATGAGCTTCTCGAGGAACTCGTACATCTTGACGTCACGAAGGGTAACCTTGGCACCGATCGGCATTCCGCGACGGAGCTTGAAGTTTGAGATATCCTTCTTGGAAGTGGTGATCACGGCCTTCTGACCGGTGATGAGAGAAAGCTCTGAAGCTGACTCCTCGACGATCTTCTTGTCCTGGGTACCTGAACCCACACCTTCATTGAGGGTAATCTTGACGAGACGAGGGCACTGCATTACGGTGCTGTAACCGAACTGTTCCATCAGTTTGCCGACGATCTCCTCCTTGTATGCCTTCTTGAGGGAAGGAACATAGCTTGCAGGCAATACCTGCTGAGCTGCGGTTTCTTTAACTTTTGCCATAATTACTTAATCTCCTCCCCTGATTTTTTAGCGTAACGGACCTTCTTGTCACCGTCCATCCTGTAACCCACGCGAGTCGGCTTGCCGCTCTTAGGGTCGATGAGCTGGAGGTTGGAAACGTGAATAGGAGCCTCCTGGCTTACGATGCCGCCCTGAGGATTCTTTGCATTTGGTTTGGTGTGCTTCTTGACGATGTTGACGCCCTCAACGATAGCGCGGTCCTTGGATGGATCGACTGAGAGGACCTTGCCTGTCTCGCCCTTGTAGTTGCCGGCATTTACATACACGGTGTCACCTTTCTTAATATGTAACTTTTTCATAATTCTTATTAATTAAAGGACCTCCGGTGCCAGTGAAACTATCTTCATGAAATTCTCGCGGAGCTCTCTTGCCACCGGGCCAAAGATACGTGTTCCGCGAAGCTCTCCCGCATTGTTGAGGAGCACACAAGCATTGTCGTCGAAACGGATATAGGAACCGTCAGCGCGACGGACCTCTTTCTTGGTGCGCACTACGACAGCCTTAGATACGGCGCCCTTCTTGACGTCGCCGCCCGGGATGGCGCTCTTTACTGCGACAACGATGGTGTCACCGACAGTCGCATAACGATGGTGGGTACCTCCAAGCACGCGGATACAAAGAACTTCCTTTGCACCGCTGTTGTCGGCCACCTGTAAACGTGATTCCTGCTGTATCATAATATGCTATTTTGCTTTTTCTACGATATTAACTACTCTCCAGTTCTTGGTCTTGCTCAGAGGACGGGTTTCCATGATGAGGACGGTGTCACCGACTCCGCACTCGTTCTTCTCGTCGTGGGCAACGAACTTGGTGGTCTTTTTCACGAACTTGCCGTAGAGAGGATGCTTCTCCTTTCTTTCTACCGCAACGACAACGGTCTTGTCCATCTTGTCGCTGACCACTACGCCTGTTCTTTCCTTACGAAGATTTCTTTCCATAAGACTGCACTTTTAGTTTTGTTTTTCTTTTTCAGCAAGGATAGTGATCATAAGAGCGATATCCCTTCTGGTCTTTTTGATTTTTGAAGTGTCCTCCAATGGAGAAATCGCGTGATTGATCTTCATTGTGTCGAGATTGCTCTTTTCAATCTCAATGCGTTCGCGGAGGTCTGCTACAGACATCTCACGTGCTTCTGCTGCTTTCATTTCTCTTTCTCCATTAATTATTCAACGTAATCTCTACGTACGACAAACTTTGTCGCAACCGGAAGCTTGTTGGCTCCGAGGCGCATAGCCTCCTTTGCTACTTCAAGCGACACACCTTCAGCCTCGAAGATGATGCGGCCCGGAGTGATAGGGGCTACGAATGCATACGGATCACCCTTACCTTTACCCATTCGGGTATCGAGAGGCTTCTTGGTGATAGGCTTTACAGGGAATACCCTGATCCACACCTGTCCCTCACGGTTCATACGACGGGAGATTGCCTGACGGGCAGCCTCAATCTGCTGTGCGGTAAGCCAACAATTCTCGAGGGTCTTGATACCGAAAGAACCGAAGGCGAGCTGGTTGCCTCTCTGGGCGTTGCCCTTCATACGGTTTTTCTGTTCCCTTCTAAACTTTGTTCTCTTAGGTTGTAACATCTCAGTATTACTTTAAAATATTAATTGCTACTTAATTCCCTGAAAATCAACCACATACGCGGTAAAGGGCCGATTTATGGGACTGCAAATTTACGAAAAAATTCTGAATTACCATAACTTTCGCACAAATTTTTGAAATATTTTCGACGCGGAATATTGATAGTCAAGTACCGCAATTACAGCAACTTACTTACTGCGGCAAAAAATATTTTCTCACATTTTGGACGCGCGATAAAACGCGAAACCGGAATCGGATTTCTAGCATCTACGGATTATTATTCATATATTTGGATTCCTAAAGAGATTTTTATGAAAAAAGCACTGATTACCATCCTTGCCGCAGGCATCTGCGTAGCAGCAACAGCCACCACAAACGACATCCCCCGCCCCGAATATCCAAGACCGCAGTTCGAAAGGACAGATTGGGTAAACCTCAACGGAGAATGGACCTACGTACTGGACCTCGCCAACACCGGATGGGAGCGCAAACTTTCCGAAAGCAAGGGATTTGAAGAAAAGATACTCGTACCTTTCGCCCCTGAAAGCCAGCTTTCCGGAGTCGGCTACACGGAGTTTATCCCGAGCATCTGGTACCAGCGCGAGCTCAGCATCCCGGAAGAATGGAAAGACAGGGACATCGTACTCCACTTCGGTGCAGTATATTATCAGTCAGAGATTTACATTGACGGACGCTTCGTCGCCCGCCACTTCGGAGGGTCAGATTCCTTCAGCCTGGACATCACCCCGTTCGTCAAACCGGGAAGCAGCCACTCGCTCGTAGTCAACGCAACAAGCGACGTGCGTGGAGGCAGGCAGCCTGTCGGCAAGCAGTCGATGCGTTCTGACAACTACGCATGTATGTACACCCGCACCACCGGAATCTGGCAGACCGTCTGGATGGAAGCCCTCAGCCCGCTATCGCTCGAACGCGTGGACATAGGCACCGACATCGACCACAGCAACGTATCCTTCCGTTTCAAGCTCCGCAAGAACCTTTCCGGAGCAAAGGTTAACGTGTATGTATATGACAACGGCAAACTTGTCGCCAAGGAGCTCGGATGCCCGGCAACCGGCGGTTCCATCTGCACCCTCCCTATCCGCAAGGCAAAGCTCTGGAGCCCGGAAAGCCCTTATCTCTACGATGTCGTTTACGAACTCACCGACCCGCAGGGCAATGTCTGCGACAAGGTAAGCTCATACTTCGGAATGCGCAAGATACACATAGAAGGCAATAGGATTTTCCTCAACAATCAGCCTTACTATCAGCGACTTGTACTCGACCAGGGCTATTACCCGGACGGCATCTGGACAGCCCCTAGCGACGATGCCCTCCGCCACGACATCGAACTTGGCAAGTCGGTAGGATTCAACGGAGCACGCCTGCACCAGAAGGTATTTGAGGAGCGCTACTACTACTGGGCCGACAAGCTCGGCTACCTCACCTGGGGCGAATCGCCGAGCTGGGGCCTCAACGCCAACGACGAAATCGCCGCGCGCAACTTCCTCTCCGAATGGGCAAACATCGTCTATCGCGACGTGAACCACCCGAGCCTCATCACCTGGGTGCCTTTCAATGAAGAATTCTGGCCTGACCGAGTCCAGTACCCGCGCTTCGTTTCGGACGTTTACGACCTCACCAAGATGATAGACCCGACCCGCCCGGTAAATACCGTCAGCGGTGGAGTGTCCGTAAAGACCGACATCTGGGCGGAGCATCAATACGATCAGGACCCGGAACTGCTCAAGAGGAAGATTCACTCCAAGGGCAGGATGTACAACCGTGCAGTCAATCCGGTCGACCCGCTCTGCGGCAACACCGGATGCAACCAGGTCATCACAAAGCGGCCGTTCGAATTTCCTCGCTACGCGGGCGACATCCCTTATATTCTGGACGAATTCGGCGGTATCCTCTGCCTTGAGGTGACTCCGGAGAAGGACAAGGCCTGGGGTTACGGCAAGGCTCCGGCGACCGTGGAAGAGTTTTTCGAGCGCCTCGACGGTCAGGTCAGCGGACTGCTCAGCCTGGACGGAATGTGCGGCTACTGCTACACGCAGCTGACCGACGTGATGCAGGAGCAGAACGGACTGTTCTACTTTGACCGCACGCCGAAATACGATGCCGAGCGCCTCAAGGCCATCTTCGGGCGCAACCCTCAAACCGCTGAAGAATAACGATGAGAAAGCATTCTGAAAAGGCAGAAAGACGGAAAGAACGGCTGTATAACATAATATTCGAGTCCGACACGCCCGAAGGCAAGGCCTTTGACGTGATTCTGATGGTATGCATCGCTCTCAGCGTACTGATTGCGATTTTCGGAAGCGCAATCACGGCCGAGTGGGCAAAAAGGACAGTATTTTTTCTCGAATACTTCTTTACAGCGTTCTTTACCGTTGAATACATCCTGCGCATCTATTGTTCCCGCAACCCGAAAAATTACATTTTCAGTCTTTTCGGCATAATTGACCTGCTTGCAATTCTGCCGATGTATCTTGGGTTCATCTTTCCCAAGATTCAGTACGCAATTGTGTTCAGAGTCCTGAGACTGGTTAGGGTATTCCGAATCCTGAAGTTGTTTAACTTCCTGACAGAAGGCAACATACTCATTAGGGCCATAGTATCGAGCTGGCGCAAGATAGCTGTCTTTTTCTCCTTCGTGGTAATACTTGTCATCTGCCTCGGAACCCTGATGTTTATGGTCGAGGGCGGTCAGCCCGGGAGTCAGTTCGACAACTTGCCGAACAGCATATACTGGGCCGTAGTAACGCTTTCGACCGTAGGCTACGGAGACATCGCGCCTGTCACTCCGCTGGGCAGATTCCTTTCCACAATCATAATGTTGCTGGGATATACCATACTTGCCGTTCCTTCTGGCATCATCTCTGCAGAATTTATACGCGGACAGAATGTCAGCATCAACAAGAGATGCTCCAACTGCGGACGCGCCGGCCACGAGCCGGAAGCACGCTTCTGCAAATATTGCGGTGCTGCTTTTGAAGATGATGCGCATCTTATGGATTAACTTGCAAGGAATGCTGGAATGTAACGAAACATACCGTCCCGCCGCAGGGCATACCGGAAGGCGGCTGATTTTATCCCTGACGCTGATAGTGTTGGGGATTGCTCTGCTTTCATCGGCGCCCGGGGCCAGTGCCCAGGGCGGAAGGTCACGGGGAGTGCCGATGTATTATCTTGTGGAAAATGGAGATACGACCTACATAGACACAATCGAGCCCGTATGGTGCATTGCCAAGGGGCGGGGCGGCATGAAAAAGGGGGACTGGCGCAAATATTACAAGCTTGTATATGACTTTAACAAGGTATATCCTTACGCGCTGGTCGGTCGCAAGATGATGGCACAGGTGGACAGCACCATCGCAGTGGATGTCAGCAAAAGGTCGCAGCGAAACAAATACATTAACGACGTCGAAAAAGAACTTCTGAGGCTATTCGAAAAGGATATCAGGCATATGAGCATCCGGCAGGGCGTTCTGCTGCTGCGTCTGGTTGACAGGGAATGCGGGATGAGCGCATTCAACATAATCAAAACCTACGAAAATGGCTTTGCAGCGAATTTCTGGCAACTTGTGGCAAAGTTGTTCTCCCAGGACCTCAAGTCGCGTTACGACCCCACGGGGGTTGATGCAAAGACGGAAGAGTTGTGCGAGATATGGGATTCGGGCAAGTGGGACTCGTTTTACTATTCGATTTTTATGGAACGGCCTGCAAGGACTCAGATAGTTACCGACAAGCTGAGCAGCAGCGTAAAGAAAAAATAAAAACTCAGGACAGATTCTATACTGAAACCGTGAGCCTTCCGTCTTGGTAAAGAACGTGCGGCGTTCCGCCTCCAATCCAGTCTTTAAGTATAATAAATCGCTTTCCATCAGGAAGTTGCGTATCTACAGCGTCGTGGAAATGTCCAAAGATAAAGACATCCGACCTGTCAGAATTGTCAAGGGCAAACTTGTAAGCGGGCTCCTTTTCCGGGATGAAGATGTAGCGCCCGTGAGACTTCCTGTTGACACCTGACCAGCCCTGACCGAAACGGAATGCAAACCAGGGATGCAGGGCTCCGAAGCAGCGTTGAAGGAAGCGGCAGGTAAAGATGGCTTTGAGAATTGCGTAGCCAGGTCTGGCGCCGCCTATGCCGTCGCCGTGACCGACGCAGAAGCGCAGAGTTGCGGCATTGTCAGGGGCGGCCGGCTGAGTTTGGGAAAGCGAAGCGTCAGCATCGGGATGCGAAGCCTTATTGGAAGCAAGTGCGTATGGATAAGTCTGGACTCGCTCCGAATTGGATGCTGGAGCGGTGAAGCAATATGGCTGGGATACGACTTTGATCCCGAGATCCTGCAGATAGGAGAAGGTCCAGAGGTCGTGGTTGCCCGGACAGAAGTATATCTGTACTCCATTGTCCATCAAGCGCATAAGCTCGTGTATGACCCGTGCAGCCTGACGGGGGACGACATCGCGGTATTCGTACCAGAAGTCCCAGATGTCGCCGAGAAGAACCAGCGAGGTGTCACTATCGGCAGGAAGGCTGCGCAGAAAGCCTACAAAGCGCGTCTCGCGCTCCTGCGGGTCGCCCGCCTTAAGCCCGAGGTGAACGTCGGATACGAAATAGATTCTTGAAGTCAGGTCCGGCATATTAAAACTTGCTCAAGCCACAAAAGCGCGGCAGAAAAGGCGCTAGAAACAGCAATAAAATATGACTCCAAGACCCACGACTGCGCAATAGGCGGCAAACCATTTCAGCTTTGCGCGCTTTACGAGGGCAATCATCGCCTTGCAGGCAAACAGTCCTGACACAAAGGCACTTGCAAACCCGGCAAGCAGAGGCGCAACACCTATGCTGCTACTGGAGAATTGTCCCCCGACAAGGTCGAGGAAGGCTTCGCCGAGTATCGGGACGAGGACCATCAGAAAAGAGAATTGTGCTACGTCCTGGCGCTTGACTCCGCAGAGAAGACCGGTGCTTATGGTGGTTCCGGAGCGGGAGAGTCCCGGGATGACCGCGACCGCCTGGCCTATTCCTATGCAGATGGCCTGCCACCAGGAGATGCCGTTGCGGGGTTCCGGCTTGGCCGTGTCGCAGTTGGCGCGGCGTGCCGCAAGCAGTCCGCTATCGGAGAGGAAAAGCAGCAAGGCAGTGACCATCAAGGCTATACCCACTACGATAAATGAAGAGAAAAGTGCAGTAACCGCATCCTTGAAAAAGACTCCGACCACAAATACCGGTATCATCGAGACGCCGATTTTGAGTATGTAGTCGGTGCCGTCGTTGTATTTGAAGCGGAAAAGCTGGCATAACAGGTCCCAAATCTGCTTGCGAAACACCACGATGGTCGCGAGGACGGTCGCACAGTGGAGCACTACCTCCAGCATAAGGTCGCCGCTGGACTCTATGCCGAGCATCTCCTTGCCTATGGCAATATGGCCGCTGCTGCTTACCGGAAGAAATTCTGTCAGACCCTGCAACAAGCCAAGTATCAGTGCTTCAAATATTTCCATTACTCTTTACTGTCTTTTTCCGCATCGTGTCCGCGCCTGCATCCCGGGCCCATTATTCCCACTCCGACTACAACCACGCCTGCAAGAATGAGAAGCGGGGCTGCTACGATACGGCGGAAATTGAACATGGCATAATTAAACACCTGGGGGTCGTCGGACCCGCCTCCGCTCATCAGCATGTAGCCGGCAAGCATTGTGACAACTCCGGCCACGATGAACCAGAATCCTTTTTTCGTTATAGGCATTTCTTTCATAATCAATAATATAGCTTATCTTTCGATACTTTCAGAAGTTTATTTACGACAAAGAATGTGCTAACGGTGCAAATGATCAGGCCGCTGACGAGCACAATGAGAGCGACTATCAGGCGGGATCGGGCGCCGATTGCCGTGGACAGTTCCGGGAAGGAATTGCCCAGGAAAAAGAATATAAGGGCTAGGCCGCCGAGAGCGATGAGCGCAGACACAAGTCCCTGCAGCAGTGCGCTGAGCATAAACGGTCGCCTGATGAAAGAGCGGGATGCGCCGACGAGCGACATTGTGCGTATGGTGAATCGCCGGGCAAACACATTGATGCGTACCGTGTTGTTTATCAGTACGAAAGATATAAAGAGCATCAAAGCGATAAAGACCCCGAGCACAGCCGAAATCTTGGCCAGGTTTGCGTTCAGGGCATCTACGAGGCCGGACTGGCAGTCAGCTTCGGCGACAAGTTCTTCAGACTCGAGAGAGGGCAGAAGCACGGCAAGGCTGTCCGGGCATACATAGCTGGCTTCTAGCGACAGCTCGATGGAGAGAGGGACCGGCGAGCTCTCAAATACGGACAGGAAGCCCTCCCCCAGCATTTGTTTCAACTCTTCTTCGCCCTGCTCACGCGACACGAAGCGGGCGGAGCGTATCTGGGACCGGGAGGCAAGTTCCTCCGCATAATCTGCACCGACCTCTTCCGAGACGTTGTCGGCAAGAATCAGAGATACCTGCACGCTTTCCTTGAAATAGCGGGAGACGCTGCCGGCGTTTACCAGCAGAAGCGATGCCACACCAATGAGCAGGAGCACCAGACTGATGCTGATTACGCTTGACAGATAGGCATTTACCAGTCTGCGTCTTGTCGCTTTGCTTTCTTTTTTTCCCATAATCCCCCAATTTCAAACTTCAAAGATAATCAAATATCGGATTATCAAAAAAAAATTGTACCTTTGTAGTTATGGGTGACGTTAAAAGAGTTCTATTTGTCAATTCCGAGATTTATCCTTATGTCCCGGAAACCGACATTTCAAAAATCGGTCGCTTCCTGCCTCAGGGCATTCAGGAGCGCAAATGCGAGATCCGCTCGTTTATGCCTCGCTTCGGCTGCATCAACGAGCGCAAGAACCAGTTGCACGAGGTCATTAGGCTATCGGGGATGAACATCATCATCAGCGACGTGGACAGGCCTCTTATCATCAAGGTCGCCAGCATTTCAGCGGCCCGCATCCAGGTATATTTCATTGATAACGAGGACTACTTCAAGCGCAAGCAGACCTTCTGCGACGAGGACGGAAAGTTCTTTGCCGACAATGACGAAAGGGCTGTATTTTTTGCGCGCGGCGTGCTGGAAACCGTCAAGAAGCTTCGCTGGGCACCGGATGTCATCCACTGCCAGGGCTGGATTTCACACATACTTCCGGCCTATCTCAAAAAAATCTACAAAGACGATCCTATCTTCAACTCGAGCAAAATAGTGCTGTCACTCTACAACGACATCTCCACGGAGAGCTTCCAGCCCGACTTTGCTGAAAAGGCGGCGTTCGGAGGTTTGGAAGCCGATGACTTCCCTCTGCTGAAGGAAAAGGCCGATGGCATTAATCTTGCTAAAACAGCTGCACAGTACTCAGACGGCATCATCCTGGGCGATGCTGATGTCAATCAGGAGGTAGTGGATTACTGCCGCTCCATAGGCAAGCAGATCCTTCCTTTTGACAAGGCCGCAATGGAAGACGGAAGCTACGTCGGGCAGTACAGCCAGTTTTACGATCAGATACATAAATGAAGCGCTCAATCTCTGTTTTATGCGCAGCAGCCTTGTGCTGCCTCGGATGCGTAGAAGTCGATTTGAATCTCGGAGGCAATCTGGTACCCGTTGACCAGACCTATAACGTATATGTCGAATCTCGTGACCTTCCTGAGGTCAATATGCTTATTGCCGACAGTCTCTCGGGCTATTCCACCACGAGAATAACAATAGGTGCAATCCGTGACGAGAAGTTCGGCCTCTCTACCAGGGCAAGCGCATTTTCAATAGTACCTCTTAACGATACTCTTGACTTCGGCGAAAATCCTGTCGTGCGCAGGATGCATTTCTCGTCGGCCCTTGACACTCTTTCTACCACGGACAAGAGTTTTGACCACATTATGCAGAACGTCAAGGTTTATGAACTTCTCGAACCGCTCGACGCCAGCAAGACATTTGACTGCAATGCCACCATCGCGCATTCCGAAAAGCCGATCACCATTGGCACCCCGGTCATCAACGGCACCGACTCGCTCTCGTTCGACTTCAGCCTCGATTATGCTCGCAAATTCCTCGAGATAACCCAGGAAGACCTCGACAGCGCAGCGCTCTATTTCAAGAAGATTCCTGGAATCTATATGGAAACGTCTAATCCTCACGGAAACGGAGGGCGCATCAACATGTACAAGCTCCAGCTGGGATACGATAACAGTTCCTACTATCTCACAGGTAATTACGCCCGTCTTGACTTAACGTCCACCTACAAGGGAGAGAGGAAAGACACGTCATTCTATTTCTACTACGGAGCCCTGGACATCATCAGTTCAGACTCGCTCCTTACCAACTATTCCAGCGGATCGTTCCCTGAGTATGCGCTCAACCTCACAGGACACGAGAGCCGCAAGCTCGAGGGCAAGGCGGGGGAAACGGTACTTGTCGAAGGCGGTGGCGGCCTCAAGCCGGTAATCAGCGCGCGTATGCTTGTGGATCTCGCGCGCGAGATGATTCTGGAAAAGACTGACGACTATCGTGGCGTCGTTATCAACAGGGCGACCATAGAGCTGCCGTTCAGATTCCCGGACAACTATCAGGATATGGAGAAATACCCTTACATACTGTCTCCTACCTGCCGCCTGATGACGGACACCACGGCTACCTTCATGAGTCTTACTGACTCCAGCAACGAAAACGAAAACCAGGGCAACATCGACCGGTCCAACCTCAAGTTCGCGCCTGACATCACCTATCATCTTCAGGAACTTGTCAAAATCAAGGACGATGACAAGACCAAGCAGGAGAGGCTGGACAACGGAAGCTACGACATCTGGTTCCTCATCAAGGCAAATGAAGTCGTGACTACTTCCAGCAGCAGTTCCAGCAATAATGAAATGAGCGAATACTACCAGTATCTCGCCTACCAGAGCTACTATAACAATATGTACGGCTATGGTTACGGCAGCTACGGAAACAGCTACTACAACAACTATTACACCTATATGATGATGGCGGCTTATGCCGGAAGCGGTTCAAGTTCCAGCGTGGAGACTTCGCAGGTGCTTGACAGGGACCGCTACTACAGCGGCTGGCTGAACGGTCCGCTCGATCCCGATCGTAAACCTCGCCTCATTCTCACCTTCTCAGTCCCAAACAAAGCTGAATAGGAACGGCGGCTACTGCCACCGATAAGGGGCAAGCCGGAATCACACCGAAAATCAAAAAGGAGACAACCACTCAGGTCGTCTCCTTTTATTTGGGAAATCAGTGTAATCTCTTATTTCTCAAGTTCTGCGAGC
Source organism: Bacteroidales bacterium (assembly GCA_004556005.1). Classification (GTDB taxonomy): domain Bacteria; phylum Bacteroidota; class Bacteroidia; order Bacteroidales; family UBA932; genus Cryptobacteroides. The sequence continues at coordinate 23,189 of SFJA01000009.1, forward strand.
TTCTCCTGTACCTTAGCAACAGCGTCAGCAACGGTTGCGATTGGAGAGGACTCAGCCTCATCGTCAGGAATCCTGATTCCGAATACCTTCTCGAACTCCATAAGGAGATCTACGGTGTCAAGAGAGTCTGCACCAAGGTCATTGGTAAAGTTCGCACTCTCAGTAACTTCAGAGCGCTCAACACCAAGTTTGTCAACGATGATGTCTTTTACCTTTTCTACGATTTCTTCACGTGTCATCATAACGTAAATTATTAAGTTTATTATTAGTACAATCTACCTAAAACCTCGCAAAGTAAATAAATATTTTTCATAATTCCAAGTTTCCGCCCTCCGAAGCGGCCAATGCCTCCTTTATGCGCGCAGCCAGCGACTTTCCAACCAGGGCGGCAATATCCTCCTCCGCCGCAGCAGCAATCCTCGCCACGCTCCCGAAATGAATCAGAAGCCTCTGCTCCGTCTGCTCTCCAACACCCTTGATGCTACGCAGGGACGATTGCAGGGCGGCCTTGCTTCGCAACGACCGGTGGAAGGTAATGCCAAAGCGGTGTGCCTCATCTCTGATTCTCTGCAACAGCTTGAGCGCCTGAGAATTGTGGTCAATGAACAAAGGATATGGATCCCCAACCCTGATTACCTCCTCAAGCCTTTTCGCAAGGCCAATGACGGTAAGACGGTCCTGGATACCCAGTTCACAGAGCGCCTGCCAGGCAAATTCCAACTGCCCCTTGCCACCGTCTATCACAACAAGCTGAGGCAGGTCATCCGGAGCCTCCTCCAGCATCCTCGAATAGCGACGGTTAACAACTTCCTTCATCGATGCATAGTCATTTGCACCCACTACTGTCTTTATCTTGAACTTTCTGTAATCCTTCTTGCTAGGCTCGCCATTCCTGAACACAACGCAGGACGCTACCGGATTTGTACCCTGGATATTCGAGTTGTCGAAACATTCCATATGCACGGGCAATTCCTTCATTCCCAGAGCCTTACGCAGCGACTCCAGCACTTCGGAACGATAGCGGTCCGGGTCGCTGTGCTCACGCTGACGTATAGTGTTAAAGCGGAATTCTTTAGCGTTCTTATTGCTCAGTTCGAGCAGCGAGAGCTTGTCGCCGCGGGCGGGGATGATAAACTGCACGCCGTCGAGCTCAACGTCCGGGAGGAAGGGCACGATTACCTCGCGGCTGAGGGCGCCGAATTTGGCCTCTATCTCGGCTATGAAGCTGCTCAGAACCGAAGCCTCCTCCTCTTCGATATTCATCTTGAACCCGAGGTTCAGCGACTGGATGACGGCTCCGCCGCGGATTCTGAGGAAATTGCCGAATGCTTCCGAACCTTCAAATACGAGAGAAAAGACGTCAGTGTCCCTGTCCCCGGCTGCGGTGATTATGGACTTGGAGTAATGGTTCTGAAGGGCTTCGATGCGCTGCTTGTAGAGCTGGGCGCTTTCAAAGTCGAGACGGTCGGCGGCAGCAGTCATTTCAGACTTGTACTGCTTGATTATGTCATTGAGACCGCCGCTCAGCAGGCGCTCTATCTCATTGATGTAAGCGGCGTATTCCTGGATTGAAACACCTCCGACACAGCAGCCCCGGCAGCGGCCAATGTGCATGTCCAGGCAGGGTCTGAGCTTGTGGCGAAGTATGGTATCCGAGTCAATCTTGTGCCTGCAGCTGCGCAGCGGGTAGGTATCGTGGAAGAATTGGACCAGAGTACGGGCGTGATATACGCTGCTGTAGGGGCCGAAGTAACGGGAGCCGTCTCGTTCGATGCGGCGCGTGAGGAATACGCGGGGGAAGGTGTCGGCGGTTATGCAGATCCAGGGATAGGTCTTGGAGTCCTTGAGCAGTATGTTGTAGCGTGGCTTGTACTGCTTTATGAGATTGTTTTCCAGAAGCAGGGCGTCGGCCTCGCTGTCAACGACTGAATATTGGACATCGGCAATCTTCGAGACCAGGACTCGGGTCTTGGCGTTAAGCCGTGACGGATCGACGAAATACTGCGCAACCCTCTTGGCAAGGTCCTTGGCCTTGCCAACGTAAATGACGTTTCCGGCGCTGTCATAATATCTGTAAACACCGCTCTGGTGCGGAAGAAGCGCTATCTTGTCCCTGATATCCATAATAAAACGAAAAACCGGCTCCGGGCAAACCCGAAACCGGCTGTAAATATAACAATTTCAGATGAAATTATTTCTGGTTGTCACGCCTTGGACGACGGTCTGAGTCGCGACGGCCTCTGCGGTCTGAACGACCGTTGCCTCCGCGTCCGTTTCCGCCGGCAGCCTGTGCATTTGCAGCAGCGAGAGCGGCTGGGGTAAGATCCTGCTTGCCGTACTTCTCACCATTGCAGATCCAAACCTTGATTCCGAGGGTTCCGACCTTGGTGTTTGCAACTGCAAGAGCATAGTCGATATCTGCACGGAATGTGTGGAGAGGAGTACGTCCTTCCTTGAACATCTCGTTGCGGGCCATCTCGGCGCCACCTACGCGGCCGCTGATCTGAACCTTGATACCTTCTGCACCCATTCTCATAGTATTGGCAACCGCCATCTTGATGGCCCTGCGGTATGAAACGCGGCCCTCGATCTGACGTGCGATGCTGTCTGCTACGATGTGTGCATCAACCTCAGGACGCTTAACCTCATAGATGTTGATCTGTACGTCCTTGCTGGTTACCTTCTTGAGCTCTTCCTTAAGCTTCTCGACCTCAGTTCCCTGCTTGCCGATGATGAAGCCAGGTCTTGCTGCATAAATTGTCACGGTGATGAGCTTGAGAGTCCTCTCGATCACAATCCTGCTGAGGCTGGCCTTTGCAAGACGGTTGCCGAGATACTTGCGGATCTCATAATCCTCCGCGATCTTCTCTGCATAGTTACCACCACACCAGTTAGAGTCCCAACCACGGGTGATACCGATTCTGTTGCTGATAGGATTTGTTTTCTGTCCCATATTATTTGTTCTCTACCGGTTGTTTAACATCGAGGATCACGGTAACGTGGTTGGAGCGCTTGCGGATGCGTCCGGCACGGCCCCGAGGGCAAGGACGGATACGCTTGAGTGTGCGTCCGCCATCAACCATGATGGTCTTGACATATACGTTGCCCGCCTCGAGCTCCTTGCTCTTGTCCGGGTTCTTGGCCTCCCAGTTTGCGATGGCGCTGCGGAGCAGCTTCTCGAGACGGATGGATGCCTCTCTCTTGGAAAAGTGCAGAAGATCAAGCGCACGGTTTACCTCAACTCCACGGACAGTGTCTGCAACGAGACGCATCTTACGAGGTGAAGTAGGGACGTCGTTGAGCTTCGCAATTGCGGTAGCCTTCTTAGCCTCCTTGAGGCGGTCGGCCATAAGTTTTTTACGCTTTCCCATAATCTTTACTTCTTATTGTTACCTGCGTGACCGCGGAAGTTACGTGTAGGGGCGAATTCGCCAAGCTTGTGACCTACCATCTGCTCGGTTACATATACCGGAATAAACTTGTTTCCGTTATGAACAGCGATAGTATGGCCGATAAAGTCAGGAGAGATCATACTGGCGCGAGACCAGGTCTTGACCACTTCCTTCTTCTTGCTACCTTCATTCATAGCAAGAATCTTTTTCTCCAGGGCTTCCTGGATATATGGACCTTTTCTTAATGAACGACTCATAATCTCTAAAGTTTAATTCCGATTATTTCTTTCTTCTCTCTATGATGAACTTGTTGGAAGTAGCCTTAGGATTACGTGTCTTGTATCCCTTAGCCGGCATACCGGTACGTGAACGTGGATGTCCACCGGAAGCGCGTCCTTCACCACCACCCATCGGGTGATCTACAGGGTTCATAACTACACCACGGTTGTGAGGGCGACGGCCAAGCCAGCGACGGCGACCTGCCTTTCCGTGACTTTCGAGGTTGTGATCAGCATTTGATACCTGTCCGATGGTAGCGCGGCAAGTTACAAGCACCATGCGGGTCTCACCTGAAGGCAGGCGGAGAACGGCGTGCTTGCCCTCGCGGGCTGCAAGCTGAGCAAAAGTACCGGCAGAACGTGCCATAGCGGCACCCTGACCAGGACGGAGCTCGATGTTGTGAACGATGGTACCAACCGGAATCTCACTGAGAGGAAGAGTGTTGCCGATCTCAGGTGCGACACCGCTTCCTGATGCGATAACCTGTCCTACTACAATGCCCTTAGGTGCGATTATATACCTCTTCTCGCCATCCTCGTACTGAACGAGGGCGATGCGTGCGCTGCGGTTCGGATCGTACTCGACGGTAAGAACCTTTGCGGTGCACTCGTCCTTGTCACGACGGAAGTCGATGACGCGGTACATTTTCTTGTGGCCGCCACCGATGTAACGCATGGTCATCTGACCGGTGTTGTTGCGACCGCCCGTGCTCTTGAGAGGTTCGAGCAATGATTTCTGAGGCTTGTTGGTAGTGATCTCGTCAAATGCGCTGATCACCTTGTTCCTCTGACCCGGGGTTACCGGTTTGAATTTCTTAACTGCCATTGTGCGTTCCTCCCTTAGATATTAGCGTAGAAATCGATCTTGTCCTCACCAGCAAGAGTGATGTATGCCTTCTTGTAGTGATTGGCGCGACCGCTGAGGATTCCGCTCTTGGTGTAGCGGCTCTTCCTCTTTCCGTGATAATTGGCTGTATTTACGGAAGCAACGGAAACGTTGTAGAGTTTCTCAACTGCATCCTTGATCTGAAGTTTGTTGGCTTTACGGTCAACAATAAAGCCGTAACGGTTCAACTTTTCGCCCTGAGCCGTCAACTTCTCTGTTACGATTGGCTTAATGATAATTCCCATCTCCGTGTACTTTTATCGCATGTTCCTCTCGGCGAGAACATCCTGTACACCGTCGATGAGAACGAGCTTGTTTGCGTTCATGATGGCGTAGGTGTTGATCTCGTCAACCGTAATAACGTCTACCTGAGGAAGGTTGCGGGATGAAAGAAAGATATTCTGTGAATTTGCAGGAAGCACATAGAGCACCTTGCGGTCACCGGCCTTGATGGCTGAAGTGATCTTGAGCAGCTCCTTGGTCTTCGGTGCATCCATTGTGAACGGCTCGAGTACGATGATGGCATCTTCCTGAGCCTTGTAGCTGAGGGCTGACTTGCGTGCAAGGGCCTTGAGCTTCTTGTTCAGCTTATGGTGATAGAAACGAGGCTGAGGACCGAATACGCGGCCACCGCCTACGAAGATGTTTGACTTGAGGCTACCGTGACGAGCACCGCCGCCGCCCTTCTGGCGTCCGAGCTTCTTGGTGCTGTGCGCGTTCTCGCTGCGATCCTTGGTCTTGGCATTGCCGTGACGCTGGTTTGCGAGATACTGAACCACGTCGAGATAGATTGCGTGGTCGTTAGGCTGGATAGCAAATACGCTGTCCTCGAGGACAACTTCCTTTCCGGAGTTGGTTCCGTCAATCTTTAAAACTGAAAGTTTCATACTCTTAAGCCTCCAAAATTACATAAGAACCTCTGGCTCCCGGAACGGAACCCTTTACAACTACGAGATTGTTCTCTGGGATGACCTTGATAACCTGAAGGTTAAACACCTTCACACGGGCATTTCCCATATGACCGGCCATACGCATACCAGGAAGTACGCGGCTAGGCCATGAAGATGCTCCCATTGAACCAGGGTGACGGAGACGGTTGTGCTGACCGTGGGTCTGACCACCTACGCCGGCGAAGCCGTGGCGGTGCACAACGCCCTGGAAACCCTTACCTTTTGAAGTACCGACAACGTCGCAGAATCCTACACCCTCAGTGAAGATGTCGGATACCGTGAGCTTGTCTCCAAGCTTGAGCTCTCCCGCGAAGTCATTCTCAAACTCGACGAGCTTGCGCATAGGAGCAACTCCTGCCTTTTTGAAATGCCCCTGAAGAGGCTTGCTGGTGTGCTTTTCTGTGGTTTCGTCATAGGCAAGCTGCACTGAGGAGTATCCATCTTTCTCCACGGTACGGATCTGCGTGACAACGCACGGACCAGCCTCGATGACGGTGCATGGCAGGTTCTTGCCATCAGCACCGAAAACGGAAGTCATTCCGATTTTCTTTCCAATTAATCCAGGCATTGGTTTGTTAATTAATTGTTTATAAATACTTTACGTGTTTCCGCACATTTTTACGGGCTGCAAATATACGACTTATTCCTTTAATTTCCAAATACTTGATTTACAAATAATTCTTCACTACTTTTGCATTATGTTTGAACTGTCGATACTCGGCTTTCTCCACTTCACCTGGGTGGACCTGCTGGACATAATAATGGTAACGGCCGTCATATACGCCGTATTTCACTGGCTCAGAGGAACTTCCGCGATGAACATATTCATCGCCATAGCCCTTCTGGTTGTCGTCCGCATCATTTCGGACGCAATAGGGATGAAGATGATTTCGTCCCTGCTGGGCACCCTTCTCGACATGGGCGCCCTCGCAATCATAATCATTTTCCAGCCCGAACTGCGCCGTTTCCTCGACAATCTCGGCCGCTCCGCCGGCAACACCATCGAAAAAAGGTCACTGCTCGACAAGCTCTTCCCCGACCGCAAGCGCAAGGAACTCGACTACGGCAACATCTCCGAAATAGCCCAGGCCTGCATAGAGATGTCCGCCCAGAAGACCGGCGCCCTGATAGTCATACGCCGCGACAGCAAGCTGGAGGACATCATCGCCACCGGCGACCCGATTGACGCAAAGGTCAGCAGCAGGCTGATAATGAACATATTCTTCAAGAATTCTCCCCTGCACGACGGGGCAATGATAATAGGCAACGACCGCATAATCGCAGCACGCTGCACCCTGCCGATAAGCGAAAGGCCGGGACTTCCGGCGCGCTACGGGATGCGGCACAAGGCGGCGGTCGGCATCAGCGAACGCAGCGACGCAGACGTAATAGTAGTGTCCGAGCAGACCGGAGGAATCTCCTTTGTGAGCGCAGGCGAGGTCACTCCCGTTGACAGCAGTTCGACCCTGAAGCTGCTGATCAGGGGCAAGCAGAAAGAAGAGGAGGAAAGCAAAAAGTGAACAGCACGACAGACAGCAGACTGGAAGCCAAACTTGGCTTTGACAAGATAAGATGCGCCATCGCAGACAGGTGCCTGACCATGTACGCCTCGGAAAAGGTCGAGGGCGAATGCATTTCGACCGATCCGGGCATCATAGGGATGAGGCTGAGGACCACCGATGAAATGAGGATGATACTGATGTTCGAGGAGAATTTCCCGACATCGGGTTACATCGATGCAATCCCCTTCCTGGAACCGCTCCAGAGCCCCGGACACGACATAGACGTACTCTCGCTCGGCAAGCTCAAGACCACCGTTGACACTATAAGGAGAGTCACGCACTTCTTCGCAGGCATCAAGGACTGCATCTATCCCGAGCTGCAGAAGCTCGCGTCCCCGGTGAGGCATTTCCCGGAGGTCACCCGCCGCATAGAAAACATACTGGACAAGTACGGCGAGGTCAAGGACAGCGCATCGGACGAGCTATTCGCAATCAGACGCGAGCTCAGGGCAAAGGAGAGCACCATTTCCCGGCGGGCGGCAGCCATACTGCGCAAGGCCCAGGAAGAAGGAATCGTAGATGAAGACGCCACCGTCAACATCCGCAACGGCAAATTCCTCATACCTGTCAGCACCTCCGCCAAGCGCAAGCTGCAAGGATTCATCTTTGACGAGTCAGCGAGCGGCAAGACCACCTTCATCGAGCCCGCCGAGATACTCGAACTGGAAAACGACATAGCCGAACTGCACATCGAAGAGCAGAAGGAAATAGCCCGCATACTGCACCAGTTCACCCTTTTCCTGCAGCCCTATCTGCCCGAACTCATCGCCGGAGCCGCATTCCTCGGCGAGCTGGACTTCCTGATGGCAAAGGCGCGGACCGCCCTAGATTATATCGCCGGGATGCCCGTAATCTCCGACGGCGGGGCGCTGAACCTGCGCAAGGCAAGGCATCCGCTGCTCGAAAAGGCTCTGCGGGAGGAAGGCCGGCAGATTGTCCCGCTGACGATAGAACTCAGTGACAGCAAGCGAATTCTTCTGATATCCGGACCCAACGCCGGCGGCAAGTCCGTCTGCCTCAAGACCACTGGCCTGCTGCAGTATATGTTCCAGTGGGGAATGCTCATCCCCACCTCCGAAATCTCGGAACTACCTGTATTTGACCGCATTATGGTCAGCATTGGCGACGACCAGTCCCTCGAGAACGACCTCAGCACCTACAGTTCCTTCCTCGCCGACATGCGCACGATGCTGGAAAAGGCTGACGAAAGGACCCTCGTTCTTATAGACGAATTCGGCTCCGGAACGGAGCCTGCAGCGGGCGGGGCGATAGCCGAGGCGATACTCAGCGAGCTTGACCGCCGCGGGGTTTACGGGGTGATAACGACACACTACACCAATCTCAAGCTGTACGCCTCTTCCGGCCGCACCCACGTCACCAACGGGGCGATGCTCTACGACTCGGCAAAGATTGAACCGCTGTTCAAGCTCGAAATAGGGCTGCCCGGCAACTCCTTCGCCTTTGAGCTGGCAAGGAAGATGAAACTCCCGGAAAGCATAGTCAAGGACGCCGAAAGCAGGGCCGGCGAAGAGTATGTCGGCATAGAGAAAAACCTGCGCAAGATAGCCCGCGGACGCCGTCAGATAGACGAAAGGCTGCAGAAAATCAAGCACACGGACCGCACCCTGGACGAGATTACGGAACGCTACCAGCAGGAACTGGAAGAGCTGAAAAAGGAGCGCAAGGCCATACTCGACGAGGCCCGCTCGGAAGCGGAAGACATAATCAAGGGTGCCGGAGCCCAGGTAGAAAAGACCATCAGGGATATCAAGAAAGCCTCCGCTGAGAAGGAACAGACAAAAGCCGCAAGGGCTGAACTGCAGAATTTCCTCGGAGCGCTCGAGACCCGCAAGAAAAAAGAGGACAAGCAGAGGGAGGAATACCTCGACCGCAAGCTGATGCAGCTGGAGAAGCGCAAGAAGCGCAAGGGAGTTCAGGGCGGAGAGACCGGACAGGAGGGCTCCGCCGCCAAGCCCGAACCGCTCAAGGTCGGGGAAAAGGTTCGCGTAAGGGACAACTCCCTGGTTGGCGAAGTTTCCAAGGTTTCCAAAAACAGCGTCACTGTCATCATCGGCAACATAAGTAGCACAATGTCAGCCGATAAACTGGAAAGAATCTCGTCAAACGAGTTCAAGGAGGCCTCGCGCAAGGTATTTAAACCGCGCATTCAGGTGCAGGACGCCTCGGTAACGGAACGGAAATTGCAGTTCAAACCGGAGCTGGACGTGAGGGGAGAGAGACTTTCGGATGCCATTGACATCGTAACCCATTATATTGATGATGCAGTGATGCTGGGAATGGGCCAGGTACGCATCATTCACGGCAAAGGCACCGGAGTACTGAGGGAAGAGATACAGAAATACCTGCGCTCGCTGCCGGGAATCAGCGCCCGCGATGAGGACATAAGACAGGGCGGCACCGGCGTGACGATTGTGACGATAGACTAAACTTGCAGACTATGGAAACTTCAAAACAAAAAACAGGCAGGATAGGCGAAGAAGCCGCCTGCCGCTACCTGACGAGACTTGGGCATATGATTGTGGACCGCAACTGGAGAACATCACATCTTGAAACCGACATCATCACGATGGACAGGGCTGGTCTGCATTTTGTCGAAGTCAAGACCAGAAAGGCGCCCGCCATCGCGGAGCCTGAAAGAAACGTCGGACCCCTCAAGCAAAAAAGGCTCGTAAGAGCCGCATCGGCCTACCTGCACGACAATCAAATCAAATGGATAGACGCGCAGGAGGTGTTTTTTGACGTAATTTCCGTACTGATCTGCCCCGACGGGCCGCAGATCAACTACTACCCGCAAGCATTCATACCCACATATTACCAATAACACATGTGCAACCGCATACATTATTACTCAGTCATACTCGCCGGAGGCATAGGTTCACGCTTCTGGCCAATAAGCAAGGTTTCCAAACCAAAGCAGTTTCTTGACTTCGGCTCGGGAGGCAAGTCCTTTCTCCGCTCGACCTACGACAGGATGAAGATGGTGGTACCCGAGCAAAACATCATCATAGTCACTCTCAAGCGCTACCGCGATATGGTCCGGCGTCAGATTCCGGAGATTGACGAGCGCAACATCCTTGTGGAAGAATACAACCGCAACACCGCGCCGGCTATCACCTATGCCACCTGCCACATATTGAAGCGCGACCCGGAGGCAGTGATGGTGTGCACCCCCGCAGATCACGTCATCAGGGGCAAGGAAGCCTTTACCGACACGCTCACGAGAGCGATAGACTACGCCTACGACCACGAGGCTCTGATTGCCATCGGAGTGAACCCGACGCGGCCCGACCCGAACTTCGGCTACATCCAGGCCGTTGGCGACAAGACCCCCGGGCAGGTGCTCAAGGTCAAGACATTCACCGAAAAACCGGATACGGAACTCGCCCAGGTATTTATAGACAGTGGCGAATTCCTCTGGAACACAGGTATCTACGTCTGGCGGGCAAGCGTCATCCGCAGCGAGCTCGAACTTCTGGCGCCGGAGATAGCGAAGCTCTGGAACGGCTGGGAAAACGTGCTGGGCACCGCAGACGAGGATGCCTTCGTACAGAAGATATATGCCTCCGACTACCCGAGGATTTCGGTGGACTATGCCGTTATGGAAAAGACGGACAAGGCCTGGGTGTTCCCTGCCGAATTCAGCTGGGCCGACATAGGAAACTGGAGCTCGCTGTACGAGTACCTGTCCAGCCACGACGTGTCCGGGAACTCCACGCACATAACAGGCAAGGCCATGCTCAAGGATTGCCGCGACAACGTGATCTATTCCACCCAGAACGGCAAGCTCACCGCCATTCGCGGACTGGAGAACCATATGGTGATAGATACCGAGGATGTCCTGCTCATCTGCCCGAGGGACGAGGCGCGCCTGAAGGAATTCCTCTCCGCGCTAGCTCTGCCAGAATACGAAGAATACCGCTGATATACAATGGATTACACAAAGTTCTTTTCTGACGACGTACCCTCTTTCATGAGGTCGCCCGTAAGGGAAATCTTCAAGAAGGTTGACCTCTCTGCCATATATTCGTTTGCCGGAGGATATCCGGACGCATCGACATTTCCACTGGATGACATCAGACGGCTCAGCGCCGGGGTGCTGGACAGATATGGGGCAAAGGCTCTGCAGTACGGTGCAACACAGGGGGTTACAGAACTGCGACAGGCTATAGCCAGGCGCTACGGCGTGGATGTCGGCAGGGTGCAGATCAGCACTTCCTCCCAGCAGGGCATAGACGTGTGCTCGAGAATAATGCTCAATCCGGGAGACATAGTGCTTACCTCCAATCCGACCTACCTTGGAGCGCTACAGTCATTCAAGTCCTACAGGGCAAGGATATGCACGCTGGATAGCCCGGACATCGACTGGTCGCGGGTACGGTTCTTCTATGTGATTCCGGATTTTCAGAATCCGAGCGGGGAAACGATGACGCTCCGGCAGAGAAAGGAACTCGTCGCGCTGGCTCGCGAAAAGGATTTTGTCATCGTCGAGGACAGCCCGTACAGGGAACTGCGCTACGAGGGCGAGAGCGTGGAGACCATCTATTCGCTGGCGCCGGAAAGGACCCTGCACCTAGGCAGCTTTTCCAAGATATTCGCGCCAGGATTCAGGCTGGGCTGGATAATAGGGCCGGAGGAACTTCTGGAACAGATTTATATCTGCAAGCAGGCCCTGGACCTGTGCCCGCCGGTATTTGACCAGTATATGGCTGCCGAATTCATTTCAAGCGGAGCCCTGGATGAGAACCTGAAAAAGAGCATAGCCCTGTACAGGGACAAGAGGGACCACATGCTTGCGCTGCTGGAGAAATATATGCCGGAAGGCGTGAGCTGGACGCACCCCGAAGGAGGGCTCTTCCTGTTCCTCACCTTGCCGGAAGGCATGGATACGGTAGCCCTTTACGACAAGGCGCTGAGTGCCGGCGTTGCCTA